>JAAVFV010000029.1 GCA_014800525.1 Bacteroidales bacterium
CATGACAAAGCCCCGGCTTGAGAAAGTCAGGGCTTTGTTTTATGTTTATCAACATATTAATTTATGTTTATCAACATATTAAAAAGAAGAGGCTGCGCCTATTTTGACACAGCCTCTTTCTTATTCATTTATATCACTTATAGTATATCACTTATAGTATATCACTTATAGCCCTCTTATGGAATTATACCCATCTCCTGTAAGTCCTATAGTCCCCAGCCCAGTTTCTTGCGCAGGAGATTGGCAAAATTGGAGTCGGGCCGGCGTAACACCACCACACGGAAAGGGGCCTTACACAATTGTATCTCCCGTCCGCATGGCATCAGAAACGAACGGCCGTCGATACTCACCCGGCTCTCTTCCGACCTTGAGCTCGCCACAAGCCGTATCCGGGACGAAGCTCCTATCACAACCGGCCGCATTGTAAGCGAATGAGCCGCAATCGGAGCCAATACCAGACATTCCAATGTAGGCTGAAGAATCGGTCCCCCTATCGAAAGATTATAGGCCGTGGAACCCGTAGGAGTTGACACCACAAGGCCGTCGCTCATGTAATCAGCCAAATATTTACCATCCACTTCCGCATGCACAGTCACCATCGAAGCCGTAGCCGCCTTCAGCACTGCCACCTCATTCAAAGCATATGGCCAGAAGCCCTCCGGCATTCCTTCACAACACGCTTCTATCACTGACCGATATTCCCTGGTGAACTTATCCGCTTTCACAGCCTCAAGAATTTCAGTGGCCTCATCAAGTGAATAACTTGTAAGATAACCTAAGTGGCCCGTATTGATTCCAAGAATAGGAACCTCTCTCGAGCCCACCCACTGTGCGGCCTGGAGGAATGTGCCGTCTCCTCCGAAACTGAACACACACTCAGCCTCCTTCGGAAGCGCTTTCACTATCTCGAATTCTTCAATCTCCACACCTCTCTGACGCAGATAGACCGCGAATATCGAATGAATCCATACCCGGAATCCCTCACTCCTGAGCGATTCGAGCATATTGGCTAATCCCTCGAGATGCTCCCCCTGGAATGTATTTCCCCAGATTGCTATTGATTTCATATCTGCATCAGCTATCTATTCTACTATAGAAGTCGTCTAAACTTCCTCCTATACGCTTAGAAGTCGGTTAAGCTCCAGCATTCTCTGGAACGTAATCTCCGCATTATCATAACGGGGAGCCGAAAAATCCGTGACATTATAGCCGTAACGCTCCAGGCTCCTCACCACAGGTCCCGGATCCTCACGACGCACACGAAGCGTCACCTCCAGACACCCGTTCGATGAAGGAGCCGTAAGAAGATCCACAAGATGAGTGTCGGAATCTTCCACAGCCTGAGCAAGATGTGAGGCGCTGTAATCGGCCGGATGGCATTCCACCGTAATTTCGCTTGAATCATCGCGCATCGCAATCAGGCGCCCGAGGCCCCCGAGAAGCGACTCCGTGTCGATCACTCCAAGCATATCCCCATCCTCCTCAACAGTCAGCAGACCCTCCCGGCTATCAAGCAACACAGGAAGAACGTCCATCACGCTCATCTCCGCCGGTATTCGTTTCAAGTCCGACTTCACTTCTGAATGTGGAGCGCGCGATATTATGTCTTTTGCCTTTATCATATCAATAAAATCCCCTACTCTCTTTTTTTCTTTTGGAGTTTTTAGTAATTTTGTAGGCGGTCAATACATATGTTCCGATTCCGGAACACGGTCTGACCTTCAATCTCCGGTATTATGCAAAGTTACAAATTTTATGCCAATCCGTGAGATTTTAAAAAGAATTATAATGACCAGATTAAGCGTAAATATAAATAAGGTAGCCACTCTGCGCAATGCGCGTGGTGAGAATGTGCCCGATGTGGTGGAATTTGCTCTCGCATGTGAGAAGTTTGGTGCCCAGGGTATCACTGTACATCCCCGTCCAGACGAACGCCACATCACCCGCAACGATGTCTATAATCTGAAAAAGGCAATCTCAACGGAATTCAATATCGAGGGATATCCATCTCCGGAGTTTATCAAGCTTGTGCTTGATATCAAACCCGCTCAGGTCACTCTCGTTCCCGATGCCCCCGATGCCATAACATCATCCGCCGGCTGGGATACCGTGGCAAACTCAGAGTTCCTCGCCCCCATTGTTTCTCAATTTAAGGATGCCGGCATTCGCGTATCCATCTTCGTCGATCCCGACCCTAAGATGGTTCGTGAGGCCGCAAGAATCGGTGCCGACCGCGTGGAGCTTTACACCAAACCTTATGCCGACCGCTTCCCTCTCGATCCTGAAGAGGCCGTGGAGCCATATATCATTGCCTCCAAAGCAGCCGTCGAGACCGGACTCGGTGTAAATGCCGGTCACGACCTCAATTCTTTCAATCTCAACTATCTCTGCCGACGTCTCCCACGTCTTGATGAGGTCAGCATCGGGCATGCTCTTATTGCCGACTGCCTCTATTGGGGGCTTGAAGAGACACTGCGCAGATATCGTGAGAGCATTCCCCAGTAAGGCCCCATCCAATAAAATCTGTTAACGCCGGGGGGCACTCAGAGTGCTGATGTTCTCTGCTCGGATATTCCGAATCCCTGCTTTCTCCATCATTTCTTTCTCCATCCACTTTACAATAATGGAAAATAATACTCTTTCTTTCTGGTCGCTGATAATGGATGGCGGCTACATCATGATTCCGCTGGCTCTCCTGATGCTGGTGGCCATTTATATCTTTGTGGAGCGCTCCTTGGTTATCTCACGCGCTTCTAAAGGCGATAAAACTTTTATGGACCGCATCCGCGAATATGTACATGAAGGTGATATCGAATCGGCTCAGAATCTTTGTCGCAAGACCGACACTCCCTATTCCCGGCTTATTCAAAAGGGTCTGTCGCGTATCGGTCGCCCCATGAACGATGTGCTCGTGGCTATCGAAAACACCGGTAATATCGAAATCGCAAATCTCACCAAAGGTTTCTCATGGCTCTCCACCACAGCCGCCGGCGCTCCGATGCTCGGCTTCCTTGGCACTGTGGTCGGTATGATTCAGGCGTTCTTCGCCCTCGCTTCCGCCGGAACATCTGCTAACATCACCGTCCTCTCAAGCGGTATATATCAGGCCCTGGTCACCACCGTCGCCGGTCTTATCGTGGGTATTGTGGCCCTCTTCGCCTATAACTGGCTCGTGGGCCGTGTCAACCGTGTCATGAATGGCCTTGAATCTAAAACCATGGAATTCATGGACCTCCTAAATGAGCCTTCCGCATAATATCATCCCCGGGGGTTCATGGCTTAGACATTAGTTCTAACTTTGTGATTTCCCATTAGGAAGCAATTATAAAATTGTCTATGGCTCTCAAACGTAATTTCCAAACTCTCGAGACTTTCTCCATGTCGTCGATGACGGATGTGATTTTCCTTCTGCTCATCTTCTTCATGGTCACCTCCACTATTATTTTTCCGGCCGCTATAGATGTCAATCTGCCACAAAGCAGCGAACAGTCGTCGGAAAAACCCGTTACGGAGGTCTATATCGATGCTGATGAGTCGCTCTGGCTGGTGGCCGACCGCAATGATTCCACTCAGCGTCTCAATACTCCCAAACAACTCACTGTCGATGAGCTCGCCACAGAACTCACTCTGATTCATCAGGCTGATTCCCTGCGCGGTATCGCTCTTTATGCTGATTCCACAGTGGCGTATGGCCGTGTGGTGAATATCCTCGATATGGCAGCGCGCAGGAATATCCGCCTCGTCCTCGCCACTAAGGCAGCTGCCCCGGCTCCCGCCTCTGAAGCAAAACCCGTGACTGAGTAATCCCCCGGTCCATTGATACTTTAAGTGATACTTTAAGTTTATTCTTTTATTTTGATACAGACCACACCCGATAATACTCGCGCCCGTCGCGATTCAATCATAGCCGCAATCATCACCCTGATTATGGCGCTATTGATTGTGCTCTGTCTGGTGTTAGGCCATATTTCTTATCCTATCTCTCAATTTGCCCAAGACTCCACTCCGGAATTAATGGCTCCTGAGGAGGAAGAACTCTTTGTCGAGCCCGAGATTCTCGAGGATCTCGGCGAACCGGATGCCCCTTCCCACGATGCCCCGGCTCCCGTGCAGCAGGGTGAACCAAAACCGGCGCCTGTGGAGAATAATAAAATCGTCACCCCGGGTGAAAATACTAAGCCGGCCCCCCAGGTAGAGAAATTGGTTTCCACTAAAAAGGAATCTCCCGTAAAGACCACGGATCCTCCCGCCACAAACGAGGAAGCTTCAGCCATCACGTCCTCTATGGCTAATAAATTCGGCGGTAAGAATGGTCAGTCTTCAGGCGCAACGGGGTCTAACGGCGCCGGAGGCACAGGATCCGGAATCAAGGGTCACGCCAACGGCCGGACCTTCATGGGTTGTCCCTCCCCATATGTGGAATTACGCACACCGGTCACCATCACCGTCACCGTGATGATCGATGCCGAAGGTAAAGTAGTTTCGGCCAAGGCCACGGGTGGCACGTCCGCAGCCCAACGCCAGGCCTGCGAAAAAGCCGCTATGCAGGCGCGCTGGAGTCCGAAGAAAGGCGAAGCCCAGACCCGCGGAACCCTCACGTTCAACATCACACCCCGATACTAAGACCCCATCTATCGATTGGATAACCCTGATTATTCTTAAGATTACAAATGTCCTCATTGAATTCCTTTTATCTATTGGATAAAATCTTGATTAGAATATTCAATGATTTAATATCTTTTAACAACCAGAGCATATAGGTTTAATTCCTGTATTCTTATATTTACAATATTAATACGAAGAACCTAACTTTCACAAACCACATCTTAATTTTAACTGAATGAAGAAAATTTTAATATTATGTAGCCTCTTGCTGTCATTCATGGTAAGAGCCCTCGCCACTACGCCTGAATCCATGGCCACGCGTGCGGAAGAATACGATTACAGTTCGTTCTATCTTCTGGCCGGAAATCCGAACCCTTATTCCTTTGCTATCCAATCCGTAGACGGGAGTAAAACGGAATTCGTGTCAAAACATGTGCCGTTGCGTAAGGGCGATTTAATCTCCATACAAAGCATGCAGTATGGGCTGCTCCTGGCGTGTGTAGGTGAGACCCTGATCACAGAGGAAAACCCGACATGCGAAATGGTATCATTGGAATTGGGTGCCACACATTACGGTGAGTCGATGCTGTTCGGATATTATGATGTCAATATCAAATTTTCCGGACAGACCGCAAAGCTCTCATTCATAAAAGTCGAAGATATCAATGTTGACTATTCTAAATTGAATTTCTCTATTCGGGATGGATTCACCACCACTCCTTATGAAGCTACTGATAATAAAATAGTCTATAAGTCTCTTCCCTTGCTCGGGAAACATAACTTCGTGTTCCAGAATTCTGTCGACGGAACAATGTATGCCTGGAAAGTTGAGCAGCCGGTTGTGTCATCCGACAATCCCACCACCACCATCTACAGCAATCCGGATTATTATGCCTCCTTTGATTTCCAGGATGGACATTATGATATCACTTTAGAATATGCCGCTGACCATAGCTCTGCAAATGTTTCTTTCTCTAAATCCGTTATCCCCGAAGAAATAGCGAAGTATTCCGGAGATTTATACATGGTTGGAGAGATTTCTCAAGGAGTGATCGGCGATGAGAAATGCAAATTCACATGCCTGCAGCCCGGTGTTTACGAATGGAAGGGTGAAACCATTGACTCTGAATTCAGGATTATGGGTACCGACGATGTGATTCCCGGTACAAAATTCCGTCCTAATTTCGGAGCTCCCATATATGACATCCCCCCATTCCTTACAGTTAATTCAGATTATCTGCTTCAGATAAACGGATCGGGGATCAGTCTGCCTGACGCTATGTATGAAATCCGCAATCCTGTGGTCACTCTTGACCTCCGAAACCTCACACTTAAGGTTACCGGTGACTATGCACATCAGAATATCGCCCTGAAGGATCTGACTCTCATTACTTCAGATTATATCTCCCGTTCTCCGGATTCTGTAGATGAAAATTCTGCAAAATTCCAAGAAGTCGATTTCACAGACATCAATGGATTTGTGGTTAATTACCGTGATAAAATTTCTTTTGCTTACAACACCCAGGAAGGACCCATAGTTAACAAAGATAACCTCGAAGTCACGTTAAATGCCTGCAATCCCAGGGAAGCATATTTCGTTACAACCACCCTCTCCGATAAATACGATGTTATTGTGACTCTCAACGAGGCTCAGACAGCCGCCACGGTCAAGTTTATGAAATATGTTCCCACTTCGATTTCGGAAGTAGCTGATGATTCACAGGAGTATAATATAATTGGTTATTCCAATGGTGTCTACATCTCCAACACTCCGCAAGGCACTGAGATATCAATCTATACGATTGATGGCCGAAATACAGGAAACTATGTCTCCACCGGTGAGACAATGAATATCGACCTCCCGCAACGGGGCCTATACATCGTACGTATCGGTGCCTCAGCCTTCAAGATAAATATCTGATACCCTAATATCATAATCATTAAATAAGCGTGTCCCCATACATCTGTGGATACGCTTATTTTTTACCGCATAGAATCTTAGTGGATGGAGCTTTATAGATTTAAGCCAATTCTTTCAACCATAATAAGGCTCAGCTACCTTATAATTTCAAATTATAACATATTACCACTATGAGCATTTCCGACCATATCCGACATTTCTTCCATGTTGTTTCCAATGTCCGCCCGATTAGCTAGATCTGCATCTACATCGCCTGTGTCCCCCTTTTCTCTGTATTCTATGATTTTGTGCCCGACGGACAGTTCCTCATACCCGGCGCCGGAGGCACAGGATCCGGAATCAAGGGTCACGCCAACGGCCGGACCTTCATGGGTTGTCCCTCACCATACGCGGAATTACACACACCGGTCACCATCACCGTCACCGTGATGATCGATGCCGAAGATAAAGTAGTTTCGGCCAAGGCCACGGTGGCACGTCCGCAGCCCAACGCCAGGCCTGCGAAAAAGCCGCCATGAAGGCGCGCTGGAGTCCGAAGAAAGGCGAAGCCCAGACCCGCTGAACCCTCACATTCAATATTACTCCCCGATACTGATAGAAGTTATTCATCAAATTGCAGTTCCAATTCTCAGGTCAACAGATTGCATCATATTATTTCGACAGAGACATTTATACTATATAGTTCTTTATCGCGGAATTGAGGGATTTCTTATTCACTATATTTTGTAACTCTGTTTTTTATTCATATCTTTGGATTCCAGCCTTTAGATTCTAACTCATTAATTATAGAAAGAATGGCAAATCCCAAATATCCGATTGGAATTCAAACTTTTGAAAAGATTATCGAAGAAGGATTCATATATGTGGATAAAACCCGTTTCATCGCTGAATTAATCAGACAAAACGGCTATTACTTCCTAAGCAGACCACGGCGCTTCGGGAAAAGTCTGTTGCTCTCCACGCTCCATGCCTATTTCGATGGTAAGCGGGAGCTCTTCAAGGGCCTATACCTGAATTCCGCTGATGTTGACTGGGAACCTACCCCTGTGCTTCACTTTGATCTTAATTCAGAGAATTATCAGGTAGAAAACGGTCTGGAAATAATTCTTAACCATCAACTTAAAAGATATGAAGAGATATACGGTGTGACCTCACCGGCGCAAAGTATCGCCACACGCTTCGCCACTCTTATAGAAGCGGCAAGTGTAAAGACAGGCAAAAAAGTTGCCGTCCTCGTTGATGAATACGACAAACCTTTGCTCAATGTGGAGGATAGTCCTCATATCTTAGATAAGAATCAGGCAATTCTGAAAAGTTTCTTCGGGAATCTGAAGTCGATGGATCGCTTTATAAAATTTGGATTCATCACCGGCGTAGCCAGATTCAATAAGGTCTCCATATTTTCCGATATCAATAATCTTAAAGATATCTCCCTTAATAACAAATACGCCGATATATGTGGAGTAACTCAGGAAGAGCTCCTGAAATATTTCAGGATAGGGATATCAAAACTGAAAGATAACCTGAACGTATCCTTCGAAAGAGGAATTGAACTTCTTCGTCAGAACTACGACGGCTATCTTTTCAGCGAGAAAGGATCGCGGCTATTTAATCCCTACAGCCTTATATATGCTTTAGACGACTCAGAGATTCTCCCTTATTGGTATGAAACAGCCACACCGACCTTTCTGGCAAAAAGGATAAAGAAAAGCGGAGTCATACTCCCCAGCCTTGACCGGACTGTGTGCACACGTGCCCAGCTTCTGGCCACGGGAATCGATAATGAGGTCCCTCTCGGGCTGATGTTCCAGACAGGTTATCTCACCATCGACTCCTATGATCCGGATTTGGAAAGCTATACTTTGCGATTCCCTAACCGGGAGGTTAGAATTGGCTTTGCGGAGCAGCTTTATCATCTATATGTACCGGATACAAATACCACGGAATATCCCTTTGGTCTTATAAATTTCAAACGGGCATTAGCGGAAGGAAATCCAGAAGACTTTATGGCCCGTTTACAGGCCCTGTGTAAATCAGCTGCCTTTGAATCGCACAATGAGGATAATTACCGCAATATAGTGTGGCTCTTATGTACGTTATGCGGCAGCGACAGCCAAGCCGAGCGCCATAGCTATCGTGGAAGGAGTGATTTAGAGGTGAAGACGCGTAATTATATTTATGTGTTTGAATTTAAGTATAATGGATCAGTAGAGGAGGCCATGCAACAGATTCATTCCCGGGACTATGCAGGGCAATATACTTTTAATCATCGGAAAGTTTTCCTTATTGGTGCCAATTTCTCCACTAAATCTGATACAAAAGGACTATCTGATTGGCGGATAGAAAAAATAAAACCTTAGATGTAGGTTCTATCTATTTTTGAATTTTAGACTATAAATTTTCAAATAAGTTTGCAGTAGTCGTGGAAAATTTAGTACCTTTGAGGATTCACTCAGTGTTGAATCCATAATTTTCCCATCTATGAAACATTTGATTCCAATCGGAGTTCTGGCTATCTGTTCCTATTCAGGAACGGCTGTGGCCGGGACCTCCTTCTCATGGGCTGATGCCGGATTTGCAGCAAATCCCGGTCCCATGACGGTGGATCGCGATCGACCTCAGTCGATACATGATTTCAGTCCGACATCTATCAGTATCCAGACCTCCGCGCCCTCCGGGACGGCAACCATTCCGACCAGGGTACAGCCTAAAGCAATCAGCACTATTGCCGACCTTGCCGGCAATTATGTAATGACCTCCACATCCTGTGTAGGATATGGCAACCCGGGACGTGAGGTCAGTATCTCCCCTGTCGCAGGCACCGACTCTATCGCTATCGATGGCTTCTGGAGCGCAGGAATCATCATAAAGGCCAAGGTCGACCTCAAAACATCCTCAGTCACGATCCCATGCCAGTATATGTATACCCACAGTGCATATGGGCCTATGGATCTCAGCGCCGTGGCCACCAACGGTGTTCCTCTGCGTAACGAGCCTATTGTAGGCACAATCAATCCCGATGGCACAATCGGTCTCGACACATGGTGGTGTGTGGCTGTACGTCAGGGAGATGATAAAGATGAGATTGTGGATGCCAACCGCGCCACTCTCTTCGAGCGCCCCAACGCCACGATGACCTATAAGTTCCAAGGAGCTCAACCTGTCACTTTCGGAGTAGTGGCAAACCAATCCTCCTCAAATGTGGTTTCGGTAAAAAACTTTGCCAATCGCGGTGCCACTATTGAAATCAGCCTTAACGGCGAGCGGAGTGGTATAATAGCATCCCAGACTGTTTATATCACATCCGAGGGTTCGTGGATGACAGTAGGAAATCCTTCACTCAACGATGCCGGACAGCTCGTAACCTACTCCCCGGCAATTCCCTTGAATGTAGCTCCCGACACCGATAAACACACAATATCATGGGGCAACTGGGCCATGTATCTCCCACAGAAAAAATATTCGGGCCTCATCGAATCCGGAAGTGTCACAACCGATTTTGATATCGTCTATCCTCCCAAAGCATCCGCCACTCTGAGCGGTTCCGGAACAGAAGCCGATCCCTATAAGATTGCCAATGTCTCCGACATGATTCTGCTCGCGCAGATGGTAAATACGGATCAGGATCGTTCGGGAAGCATCACTTCCGGGAATCAGACCGTGACATATGCCCGTTCCCAGAGAGGAAAATTCTTTAAGATGACCTCCGATATCGACATGGGTGGCTATCGGGCCAATTCAATCGGTTGGGATATGATTCATCAATTCGCCGGCACATTCGATGGCGCGGGACATACCATCACAGGGCTAAATGTGGAATCCGCCGGTTTCGCAGGTCTTTTCGGTATGGTGGATACCCTAGGTGTGATTAAGAATATCATTATCGACGCACCCACCATCACCTCCACTTCAAGTTATTATGCAGCGGCTGTAGCAGCCTATTCCCAGGGCCTTATCAGCAATTGTAATGTAAATAAACCGACCGTAAACCAGAATGGTCAGGTTGCAGCCGGTATTGTAGGTATAGGCCGTAATGTAGAAAACTGTAATGTCACAGGTGCCAATATCTTTGCCCGTTATGGTTTTGCAGCCGGTGTCGCAGGCCAGATTAATGGCACAATCTCCAATTGCTCTGCCACAGATTGCTATATTACCGGTTCCGCCTCCGCCTCTGCCGATCCCCGAATGAATGGCGGCACGCCCATTGGTGGCGTCGTAGGCTCTCTCTTCGGAGGCACAGCCGTGGGTTGCTCTTTCACCGGTATGGTGGATGGTTACTCCCTCGGGATTTCTCTCTATGCGGGTGGTATTGCCGGTATCAATCACCTGGGTCTCATCGACCGCTGTTTATCCGCAGGCAGCGTGCTCGGATTCGGAGCAGGGTCGGTGAATGGTGGCATCGCAGGCTTCTGCACAGGACGTATCATCAATTCATATTCCGCCGGTCTGGTGGATTGTGTCAGCAGCTACTACACCGGCGGTATCACCGGCCGTCTTTCTATCGCTGACAGTTCTTCGCCCCAGCCGGAAGTAATATCCTGCTACACCACAGCCCAGGTACGCGCCGAATCATATCAGTATCAGCCAGCCGAGGAGATGCGTGAGACTATCGGTAAGATATGGGCCGGAACCACTCCCAGGATCGAGAATGTCTATTTCGATAATCAGATCGTTAACTTCCGTTCCGAGCGTGGTGGTCTCACAAATGCCGCTCTCACATCCGGCACTCCCGTCACAGGTCTCGACTCTTCCGTCTGGACTTATACTCCCCAGGCTTATCCGCGCCTCACCCTTCTGGCAGCATCCAAGGCTTCCGAGCTGAGTGCGTCTGCAATTCTGATGCCCCAGGGTGCCACTACTCTGATGAATATCAATGAAGACCTTAAGCTATCTGCCTTAGGAGACACCAAATTCTCACTCCTCAATGCCGGAAAGCTCTCCGATACAGGACATTTCTGCTCCATTGCCGGAGATTCATTGATCATAAATAAGGAGTATCGCATAGGTAATGATACTATCGTGGCTGATAATGGTGACTCGCGCCTTTATTATTACATCAAGGTTGCTCCTAAATTCCTTGATGGCGAAGGTTCGGAGGAATCTCCATATCTGATCAGGAATAAGGCCGACCTTCTGGCGCTCGCAGAGGCCACATCCGATAAGGAACTGGTGTTTGCCAACACTTGGTTTGCCCTCACCAATGATATCGACCTTGAGAACGACCCGGCTTTTCAGGGTATCAGCTTCACCTCCAAAACCACATTACGCTTTGCCGGAACCATCGATGGCCGTGGATATGCGATCCATAATATGAAACTCGATTTCGTGAAATGGGCCACACCTCCGACCGATACCACTCTGGGCGAACTCAATTCCTCAGGCTCGGTAAGCTATGTAGGCTTCGTTAGCAAACTTGCCGCCGCAGGCGTTATCAAAAACCTCACTATCGCTGAAGATTGCTCAATCCAGGGTCTCGGCACGGTGGGTGCTATCGTCGGAACATCTTACGGCATGATAGAGAATTGCCGTAACTTTGCTCCTGTCACTGCCCTGGCTACAGGTGCGGGCGGTATCGCCGGTAAGCTCGAGAGCGGTTCTAAGGCTTTCAATTGCTTTAACGGCGGACACATCGTAACAGGCTATCAGGGTGCCGGAGGCATCGCAGGAGCAGGTACTTCCTGCCAGATCCTCGGCTGTGCAAACACCGGTCTTATCGAGGCAAAAGCTCTCTGCACTGCCCGTCCGGCCGGAAACACTTCCCTTAAATATGCCGGTGGTATCGCCGGAAACTTCACCGGCACATACACCATCGCTGATTGCGCCGACTATGGTCATTCCTTTGCGGAGTATGCCACTGTCGCCAGCATCTGCGCCCGCGCGTATGGCACAGCCACTTTAACCAATAACCTTGCGCTCGGAACCCTCCGGACCAACGATGTTGTGGCTATCGGCACAATGGCCGGAGAGATTCCCTCCAAGCCTACATGGACCGATAACCTCTGGGATGCTCAGATGCTCCCCTGGAAGGCAGGCGCTTCCCAGAATATGGAGGGTGCAGAAGGAGTATCCACTGAATCCCTCACCTCCGGAGAAGCCCTCGCACAGCTCCCCGACTCCCTCTGGTCGTATGCCAAGGGCCGCTATCCTATCCTGAAGGCTTTTGTGGATATTCCAGTGGTTCAGGCCGCTGCGCTGGCTTATTTCAATCTTCCCAAGGGTGAAAGCGTGGGCGACATGAGTTCGAACGTCATTCTCCCGTCCACCGATAATCGCGTATGGTCTCTCGAACCGGGTTCGAAGTTCTCCCTTTCCGGAAATACACTCGATGTGCCTCAGGCCACTAAGGAACTGATGGAGGGCACTCTCAGCGTAACCGTGAACGCCATCTATTCCAAACCTTTCTATCTGAGCGTACTCCCCGGTATTCCTTTCCAAGGAAAGGGTACAGCTGAGGAGCCTTATCTGATCAGATCAGCTCAGGAATGGAATGCCCTCTCCGTATTCATGGAGTCTACAGGTCAGACTTTCGAAGGTAAGTATCTTAAGGTCACTTCAGATATCGATTTCTCTACCGAAAAGTCTCTCGCAATCGCAGCTGATGGGAAGACTTCCTTCGAAGGAACTCTCGATGGCGATAACCATACCCTTAAAAATATCAGCCTCTCGGGTGCCACACAGTATATGGGTCTTATCGGTTCTCTCGGCGAGCAAGGCTGTATCCGGAATCTCACTTTCAGCGGATCTGTCAATTCCACAGGCCTGAATGCAGGTGGTGTGGTAGGTAAGAGCGCCGGTAGATTCGAAAACTGTATCTCTGAAATGGAGGTCTCTTCCAATAAACTCCACACCGGTGGTTTCGCTGGTCTGGTTACAGGCGGAGCTTTCAGGAACTGCACAAGCCGTGCCACCGTAAGCTCAACCTCCACAAATGTAGGTGGTTTTATCGGCCAGGGAACAGGTCGGGTTGCTCTCGACAGCTGTGTGTTCGAAGGAAATATCAGCTGTAACTCCACTTCCACCGGTGCCCTCAACTATGGTGGATTCATCGGCAATGCCTGGAATTCCGATTTCACTGCCTGTGTCAACAAGGGTAAATTCACCAATCTACCCGAGCGTGCCAACGGTATCGGCGGTTTCATCGGTAATGCCAATGGAGCGGTAGGTAACGGTGCCTACACTTTCACCGACTGCCGCAATGAAAGTGATATCACAGCCGGCAACGGAGTGGCCGGTTTCGTATTCACCGCAGTTGCCACTACCGGTGCGGCTCCGATGACCTTCACACGTTGTGAGAATATCGGTAAGATCTCAATCACATATTCATCTACAAAAGCCGCCGGATTCGTTTGTAACATCACTCCCGGATCCTCATTCACCGACTGTGTCAATCGTGGTGAGATCTCTTCTATCGGAGGTATCACTGCCGGTATCGTGGCTATGACCGCCGGCACATTCAATACCGACAATCAGCTTACATTCACCAACTGCTCCAACGAAGCTCCGATTATTTCTCAGGGCAACAACACCGCAGGTATAATTGGTCAGGGCGGTAATTTCACAGTACTGAAAGATTGCTCGAATACCGGCACCATCCAGGGTGCGATCTACACGGGTGGTATCGTCGGACAGCATACCGCAGTCAATCTTCTGATCGAGAATTGCTGGAACAGTGGTGATATCACTGTCAAAGGTGGCCGCGCCGGTGGTATTATCGGTTCAATGAGCGGTAACGCCGCCAAGCAGGGCGATATTCTGGTGAAGGGTTGCTTCAATACCGGTACCATCACCACTACCTCAACATTGGGAGGCACCTCTGTCACAGCCTCTAATCCTTCCGGATATGCTATCGGCGGTCTGGCCGGTTTCACCAATGGTCGCTTCGAGAATTCCTACAATATGGGTGAGGTGAAGGGTGTATCGCGTATCGGAGGACTGGTAGGCGATCCCGGAACCAACAAGAAATTCTCAATGGCCGGATGCTACAACGCAGGTATCGTTACGGCTCCCGCCGACACATGCGGAGCAATTGTCGGTATCAACACTGAGAATGGTAAGCTCTGGACAGAGGGTGCCGTAGAGAATTCTTTCTACCTTGCAGGATGCGCCGCTTCCACTCTCCCCGTTCAAGGTAAGGAAGTAAGCGTTAAGGAATTGTGCAAGCTCTCTATAAGTGACAGTTTCGTGGCTCCGGCTGCCAACTGTTTCCCGGTGGTGAAAGCACTTGAGGATGTGGAGATCGCGCTTCTCTATTCCGCACAGCCTGTTTTCGGCGACGGACAGTCTGCCGACAATGTCACAGGCCCATTCATGGTCGGAACTCCGGAGAACCTCGTCTGGTCTATCTCAGGCCTGGATGCCACAATCTCAAATGGCGAGGTAAGATTCAATGAGACTTATCGTGGCGATGCTCTCCTGAATAAATCTATTGGAGATCTCTCCATTGAGATTCCTCTGAAGCTGGATGTACAGGTCACTTCTCTTGATGAGCTGACCTCTGAGAAAGAGATTGTGTCCAGACTATATTTCACTCCTGACGGTATTCAGACTGCCGAACCCACACCGGGCGATGGAGCTCTCTATATTGTAGTGATCTCTTACGCCGACGGCACATCACGTTCCGTGCGTCTTCTGAATAAATAATTCCGCTCCCGAAGGAGAATCTTTGATATTGCAAGGGTCGTGCCGTGCACGACCCTTGTTTTGTGTCCATAGCTCAACCATACTATCCGGCCTGACGTTATAATTCATATAAAAACTAAGACTACTATGAGCATATCCGACCGTATCCGACATTTCTTTCATGTCGTCTCCAATGTCCGCCCGATCGTGTGGATCGGGGTATATATCGTGTGCGTACCCTTATTCGCTTTGTTCTATAATCTTGTCCCTGACGGACAGTTCCGCATCCCCGACGGCGGAGGCACAGACTATGGTTCCTGGCTATATTATAGTATCGTGACAATCACCACCCTCGGCTTCGGCGATTATACCCCCATGGGTCCCGGCGCCCAGGCTATCACTGCCATTGAAGTTATGGTCGGTTTGAGCGTTATGGGGTTCTTCCTTAACTCCGTCGGCGCCATGAAATCTGAAATTGATGTGGAATCGGCTCTCGAAAAACAGCGCCGTCTTCATGATGAGGAGCAGAAAACAAAACTCCTTCAGAATGTCCCCGCCATCATTCATAACATCAATACATTCCTTTCATACTGCTATGCGGCTACCACTCCGCGTGCCGACCGGGCGACTCAACGTACATTCAATCCGGATTTTGAAATCGAGGATATGAAGGATCTATATCGGCCCACAGGCATGAGCATGGACTATTCCACACGTCCTGCAGTTGAACGACTGATGGAGGCCGCTTCCGCCACGAGTCTCGCTCTCGATTCTCTCCAGACTCACGTTGATCTCACCCAATGGCCCGAACTCCTTGAGGATTGCTTCACATTCGTGGCCGATTGTCAGATGTTCTCACATTCTGATATCCCCTCTGAGGAGAGTGTCAAGGCTCATACTCCCGACAAGCCCCATCCCCTCTATTCCCTCTCCAATTTCATAAAATCAACTTCCCGGATGGCCCTCAACATCGAGGCATTCCTCTCCAAACTTTCTGCCGCCTGACCCGGCCGCACTTGCACCGCAGAACACCGGATTTTTGTTATCTTTGCATAAACATAAAATATATGGAAAGAAATGCCGTGAAATATCCGATAGGCGAACAGTCTTTTAAGATGCTGCGTAAGGGAGGTTTCCTCTACGTGGACAAGACTATGTACATTGATAAAATAGTCAATGGCAGCAAGTATTATTTCTTGGGCCGCCCACGTCGGTTCGGTAAGTCTCTCTTTCTTTCAACCCTGCAGGCTTTCTTCGAAGGGAAACGAGAGCTTTTCAAGGGTCTTTATGCAGATTCCATGGACTGGGATTGGGAGCCTTATCCTGTGATATATCTTGATCTCAATCCTCAAAGATATCAAGATGACGCTGACTTCTCCGACCTGGATATTACAGTGGATGAAACACTCAAGATTCATGAGGAGAGATTAGGTATAACCTCCCCGAATGAAAATCTTTCCGCCCGTTTCTCTTTCCTTATCCGCAAACTATCGGAGGCTATGGGGAAAGGGGTTGTCATATTAGTGGATGAGTATGACAAACCATTAGTGAACAATATTAATGACCGCCAAAGATTTATAACATACCGCAATAAGTTAGCCGCACTCTATTCTAACTTCAAGAGCTCGGCGCCTTATCTCCGGTTAGTGTTTCTCTCAGGTGTGAGCCGTTTCGGTAAACTATCTGTTTTCTCCGGACTCAATAACATAAGCGATATCTCCTTCATTGATAAATATGCCGCCATATGCGGAATTACTGGACAGGAACTCTCTGAAAACTTCCGGGAGGGGATTCAGGAATTGGCATCTAAATATAGACACACCCCGGAGGAGGAGATTACTCAGCTTAAACGCCATTATGATGGTTATCACTTCTCCGAAGAATGTCCGGATATCTATAATCCCTATTCTCTGCTGCAGGTGATGGCGTATCAGAAATATTCCAATTTCTGGATTGAATCCGGAAATTCCACACTGCTTGCGGAGCAACTGAAACGGACCAATTCAGACCTTAAGTCCCTTATCAATGCAAGATGTGCGCAGAACACCTTGGAGGGCCTTGACATCGACAGTATCTCGCCGCTGGCTCTACTTTATCAGACCGGATATCTCACAATTAAAGATTATGAGTCGGTCGATGATATCTTCACTTTGGGAATACCAAATCTCGAGGTGAAACAAGGGTTCTTCGAGCAGCTTCTACCATGGTATACCTCAATCCAGAAGGATGCGACACGAGTCTTTATATCCGACCTCCGTAAGGAGATGGAGCGCGGAGAAGTTGATGCCTTTATGAAACGGCTACAATCGCTTTTCGCCGGATTCGGCCATGATTTGAAGTTTGAGGAGGAGCGGAATGTATCCAATGCAATGCTCATCGTATTCTCTCTTATAGGGATGCACGCGGATACCGAGGTAAGGACCTCCGACGGCAGAATCGATATCCTGGTGCGCACGGTGGATTATGTCTACATCATGGAGCTGAAATATGATAAGTCTGCGCAGGAAGCTCTTGACCAGATTGAGCGGAAGGAGTATGCTCTTCCATGGGCTGTCGATTCCCGGAAGGTCATAGAAATCGGTATCAACTACTCTTCCGAGAAAAGAAGAATAGATGGGTGGGTGATGAAAAGATAGGTCATTTAAATATAATCTTAGTTGGCTTGATTTTTAATACTTGATTATGATAAGAAAGACGTTAAGTAAGTGTTCAAAATTAATTTATACTATATACGAGATTATTTTGGAGGCGATTGGGGCGCGGAAAGAAGGAGAATACTTTCGTATTCGACTGAGTGACAAGTCACAAGCGGCCCAAAAGAAGCCGTAGATAGTATAAAAGATAATTTAATTACTTGGTATCGGTTAATTTGGAATACTTACTTAAACATAAATGATAGAGCAACGGCTGCTTCCGGTTATGGAAGCAGCCGTTGATATTTTATTCAGTATTCGGCGGGAGATACCCTCCTTTCTATTACGCAAATTTGCCGAAGTCGGCCTGAAGCATATCACCCTTCTCCTGCAGTGCCTGATGAAGTGCGAAGGCGGCGCCAAGATTATGGGGAGTATGACCGCCACCCTTGTTGGCAAGCTTCACATAATCCCACATCAGCTCCTTATACATCGGGTGTACGCAATTCTCGATGATGGTCTCCGCACGCTGACGAGGATCCTTTCCACGAAGATCAGCAACGCCCTGCTCTGTGGCTATCACCTTCACTGAATGCTCGCTATGGTCGAGATGAGACACCATCGGAACGATGGTCGAAATCTTTCCACCCTTCTGTATCGACGGACATGAGAAGATCGACAGATAAGCATTGCGGCTGAAGTCGGCCGAACCGCCGATACCGTTCATCATCTTAGTGCCCATCACATGAGTAGAGTTCACATTGCCATAGATATCAGCCTCAAGAGCCGTATTCATGGCGATCAGACCTAATCGGCGAACTACCTCCGGATTATTCGAAATCTCGCCCGGACGCATCAGCACCTTATCACGGAAGAAATCGATATTATCCATAAAGTGAAGCATGGCCTCATCTGAGAATGTCAGCGCACAGGTAGATGCAAAGCGACACTTACCCTCCTCCATCAGTTTCATTACAGCATCCTGAATCACCTCAGTATACATATCAAACTGCGGAATCTCCGGATTCTCTCCCAGACCGTAAAGCACGGCATTGGCCACATTACCCACACCACTCTGAATCGGAAGGAATTCCTTGGGAAGTTTTCCGGTGCGGAGCTGCTCCACAAGGAAATTACAGATATTGTCACCGATACGCTGTGTCAGCTCATCGGGAGCTGTAAAGGGAGCGATGCTCTCTGAAGCGTTCGAGGGAACCACACCGATGATCTTCTTCGGATCTATCTTCAGCACCGGAGTACCGATTCGGTCGTTGGGCTTATAGATAGGAATCTCGCGACGGTTGGGAAGATCCTCCGGAACATATATATCGTGGAAACCACGGAAGGAATTGCGATAATAAGAGGAATATTCGATGATCACCTTCTTGGCCATCTGTGCCACTGTGGGCGCCATTCCCAATCCGGCACCGAGAATCACCTCTCCATTAGGGCTCATCTCCGTAGCCTCGATTATCGCAACATCGATATCTCCATAGAATCCATAACGGAGGTCTTGCGACAGATGACTCAAATGGAGATCGAAATAATTCATCCCTTGGGAGTTTGCCTTGGCACGCGAATCCTTATGGCCCTGATAGGGGGTGCGGATAGCGATGGCATCGGCGCGCGAAAGCTCGCCGTCAACATGATCGTTTGTAGATGCGCCCGTAAAGAGATTGATCTTAAAGGGCTGGCCGTTTTCATGGAGCGCCTTCGCCTTTTCGGCAAGCGCGACAGTTACTACCTTGGGAGTACCGGAGGCGGTGAAGCCGGAAAGGCCCACATTATCGCCGTTCTTGATATAACTTGCAGCTTCCTCAGCTGAAATAAATGGGATACTCATTTGTAACGTTTAGATTTTAATGGTATTTTTGCACAAAAATAATGAATCTCTGCAATTTGACCTAAATATGAACCCCTTTTTTTTACCTGATACTGATAAAAATTGCGCACACTCCAAGAAAGTGCGCATCGAAACCTACGGTTGCCAGATGAATGTGGCTGATTCAGAAGTAGTTGCGGCAATGATGGAGATGGCGGGGTATGAAACTACCCAACACGACTCCGAAGCCGCTGCCGTGCTTCTTAATACCTGTTCCATCCGCGATAACGCCGAACAGAAAATTTTCTCCCGTCTCGCTTATTGGAATTCGATGCGCAGGCGGTTGGGTCGCAATATTATAATCGGTGTGATCGGTTGTATGGCCGAGCGCCTGAAGGAGGAGCTTATTCAGAAACATGGTGTCGACCTCGTGGCCGGCCCCGATGCCTACCTTGATATCCCCAACCTTGTGGCCGCTGCTGAAACAGGCGAGGCAGCCATCAATACCCTCCTCTCCGAGTCGGAGACTTATCGTGATATAGTTCCGAAACGTATCGGTGCTTCTGTAGGTGGGTTTATCTCCATTATGAGAGGCTGCAATAATTTCTGTTCCTATTGTATCGTGCCTTATACCCGCGGTCGCGAGCGCTCACGCGAACCGGAATCCATCCTCCGGGAGTTGGCCGATCTGCGTAGCCGTGGATTCAAGGAGGCCACTCTCCTGGGTCAGAACGTGAACAGCTACCGCTTCGAACGCCCTGATGGTGCTGTAGTAGATTTCCCCGAACTCCTGCGCCTTGTGGCCGAGGCTGCTCCCGACATGCGTATACGTTTCACAACCTCACATCCGAAGGATATGAGCGATGAGACACTCCATGTAATCGCGAAATACCCTAATCTCGCGCGACACATCCATCTCCCGGTACAGAGCGGTTCGGACAGCGTGCTTAAGGATATGAACCGTAAATATACCCGCGAGTGGTATCTCGACCGTGTGGCCGCCATACGCCGTATCCTTCCCGATGCCGGTCTCTCCACGGATATGTTCACCGGATTCTATAATGAATCCGAAGATGATTTCCAGCAGACCCTCTCCCTGATGGAGGAGGCCGGTTTTGATTCGGCTTTCATGTTCAAATATTCCGAGCGTCCCGGCACGCTCGCTTCCCGCACGATGCCCGATAATGTTCCTGAGGATGTGAAGATCGACCGACTAAACCGCATGATTGAACTCCAGAACCGTCTATCGCTCGAGAGCAATCTCCGCGATATCGGCAAGGAGTTTGAAGTCCTGGTGGAGGGCACTTCCAAGCGCAGCGAGGAAGAGATGTTCGGCCGCACATCGCAGAATAAGGTGGTGGTATTCCCGCGTGGCGAGAATAAGCCCGGTGATTTCATCCGGGTACGTATCCTCTCCGCCTCCTCCGCCACTCTCAAAGGCAAACAGATCTAACCCCTCCCCGCTCCCCTATCTTTTTAGCAGATATCCGCGCCTATGTGAAGAAAATCTGTGTCCATCTGTGAAAACAATCTGTGTCCATCTGTGAAAACAATCTGTGTCCATCTGTGAAAACAATCTGTGAAAATCTGTGATTATAGCCGGAGACGGTGTCAGGTTAATATCCTGTGCTCACAGATCTTCACAGATTGTTTTCACAGATAAACGCAGATGAGCTGACTCCGGAATTTACTCCTTTCAATACCTGTTTTTTATCCCTATTACATTTTAATTTTATTAACTAATTTTAACAATCGGGAGGGGTAATTTCAAAAATTCGTTATAATTTTACATTCAAGGACGTAACATACCCTTTCTTTTATAACTTTGTATCATTATCGTTCTGTTTCTACAACTTTGATTTATCATAACATACGAATTATTAATTATTAAAATAGATGATCCGGAGAATTAGAGCACCCACTTTAATTACCCGATCATTGTAATCCATTACTTAACTCTTCCGAAAGATGAAAAAGAATCTTCTTTATGGATCGATGGCTTTTGGCCTTCTTTTCGCAAGTTGTTCTTCTGAGGATCTCGTGGTAGACGACACTACGAATACTCAGGGGGATCAGGATTATTACGTGACCATGCGTATCTCCGGCGACATGACCGGCACTCGCGCTGCCTCTTCCGGGAATCCGGATGAGGGCACTACCGGCGATTTCGATCCCGGTACGGCAGATGAGAATAAGGTGTCCACCGCCTATTTCGTTTTCTACGATCAAAGCGGTAATGTGGTAGGTGACGTTGTGCCCGTCGACCTTCCGACTCCCGAAACCGCCCCCTCTCCCTCCGGTACAGTCGATGTCTATTATAAATCGACTGTCAAGATATCGGTCCGCAAGGGTGAGAGCAAGCCCACTCAGGTGATCTGCTACCTCAATCCCGTTGTACCCGGTGGTCTCAACCGTTCGCTTAGCGAGATTCAGACAGTGTCGCGCGAGAACTTCCGTAATGGCGACCGCAACTTCTCCATGAGTAACTCCGTATATTATGCCACCGTTCCCGGCCAGTCCGCCCCCACTCCTCAGATTGCTGTAGTGATTCCGGAGGCGCAGCTCTATTCCTCCGAGACCGCCGCTAAAGAAGCTGCCGATAGAGATGAGTGCGTCAGCATATATGTGGAACGTTACGCTTCAAAAATCAAATTCGAGGCCACAGGAATCGAGCCCTATAAATCGGCCAATCGTATCTTCTCATCTACCGGAGGTATGGAGGAAAAACCTGTCGAACTTACTTTCGTGCCTCTGAAATGGACACTCAATGCCGTGGCAAATGAGAACTATGTCATCAAGTCGTTCCGTCAGGAATCAACCGATGGTATGATTCTGCCCGAAAACTATTCTTACGATGGTCTTAACAAGATCATCAATGTAGGAGCCAACGCCTCAAAAACAGGTCTTAATCTCGATATCACCCAAGACGCTCAGGGAAATATCACTTCCATCACTCCGACCGGGAATCCGTTGGCATCCAACGAGGAATGGAAATGGAATAATCCCGACTATCATCGCTCTTACTGGGGAATGTCGCCGGCATACTTCACTGCAGCCTATCCCGAAGTCTCTTCCGATCTCGCTGATATGGCGGCTGAAGGGAAGACTATAAACCAGACCTACTGGTCATACAACGATGTGACCACATCTGAGGTCGGTAAAAATGTCGGGACCACTCATTACTTTAAAGAGACCACTGTCGGCGCAAAAGCACTTGCAAGCACCAACCCTGCCGCTGCTGTGGGTTCCGTTATCTATGTCGGTAAGTATGAGATTAGTCTTAATGGCACTGCCCTTGAGGAAGGAACAGGTTTCTATGCCTATGGTAATGGTCAGGTAAGCGTGGATGGCCAGCAAGTCGACCGCCCCTTTATATATTTTGAAAACAAACCGGGTTCTGTGGAGTCCACAGTCAACGGCGGTGGCAGCATGCTGCAGCGCTTCTTCGTGCAGTGTATCAATATCGTAAAATATGACGATGTGGCCGGCGAGTATGTTCCTTTCTCATACACTAATCCCGCCGATATGGAGAAACTTGCCAATGTGTTCCAGATCGACACAATCTCCAAGGATGTAAAGCAGAAATACGATGGCGATAACGCAACTATTCTTAAGATTCAGGCCAACGCCCGCACTCTCCAGCTCAAGAGCAATCTGAATCCTTCAGATCTGGAAGGAATCTTCATCCTAAGCGATAACGGATATAAGTCAATCACATCAAATGCAACTTCAGGAAATGATGAGCTGACTTATCTTGAAGCTAACGTGGCCTTGATGCGTATGGCAGGCCTCGCATATTATTACACCTCCGGCCATGCTTACTTCAATATTCCCGTTAAGCATCTCGGGTGGTATCGCGCGGGCAATACCCAGAAAGACTCCCCCTCAATCAACTGGAATCTTGTCCGTGTAGGCGATTTCGGCGTAGTCCGCAACCATTCCTATTCTATCGTGGTCGACAAGGTGATCGGTCTCGCTTCAGGTATCGGCAATGACAACACTCCGATCGTGCCCCCCGTCACTCCCGACGATTTCTACATGTCGTATCGTGTCAACATCCTGAAATGGGCCGTAGTTCCCACTCAGAATGTATCTCTCTGATATCAAATAATTTAAATAAAGGAGACTGTGGTCAAAAACGCCACAGTCTCCCTTCCTCCTTACAATCAAGGCTCTTCCCGGGAATCATTTTATTCCTCACCAACCAGATTTATCCAAGCAACTACCTATCTCGAACATTCCATATGGGTTTCCATAATATCTACAATCGGTTCAGAGTATTATCGGCTGTCATAGTTTCGGCTATGACATTCACAGGCTGCTCGATCATCAACGACGATCTGGAGCCTTGTCCTGCCGGGCTACGCCTACAGTTCGTATACAATTATAATCTCCTTCAGGCCGATGCCTTCCCCACTCAGGTGAAAAGCCTGAATGTCTGGGCTTTCGATGATTCCGGCAAATTTGTATGGAGTGCTTCCGAATCCGGAGAAATCCTCTCCAAACCGGGATACATCATGGAGACCCCGCTCCCCCAAGGAACCTACGATTTCATTGTCTGGGGAGGCCTGCTCGATAATTCCGATTTCACCCTCTCTTCCTACACTCCTTCAAGCAAGGAAGACCTCGAGATGACCCTCAAAACCATCTCAGAGGATGGCGCCAATGTGAGCCAATCTCATTTCAAACCTCTTTTTCACGGCTACCTCGGCAATGTGGAATACACCGTGGAGCCTACCAGCCCTTCGGTGAAGACCGTAACCGTCCCTCTCATCAAGGATACCAACGATATTGCCGTGCTCCTCTGCAACGAAAACGGCAATCCTCTCAAAGCTGAGGATTTCACCGTAAAATTCATCTATGCCGATGCAGATCTGGCATGGAACAATGCTATCAAGCCATCGTCTCCGACCGTGACATATATGCCATGGAGCCAACTTTACGGAGAAACCACCCTCCAGCCCCTGGCTTCGGCAAGCGAAGAGGCTGTCCGCTCCACTATCCTTTACGAACTTTCCGTAAGCCGGCTTATGGCTGATGGAGCTGCGTATCTCGATGTGGTCCGCAACACCGACAATAAAACGATCATCCATGTCCCGCTCATCGAATATTTCCTCCTTGAGAAGGGAAACAGATACAATCAATTTGGAGATCAGGAGTATCTCGACCGCCGTGATGACTATACGGCACTCTTCTTCCTCAATAACGATAACGACTGGTATATGGCCGGCGGCATATATATCAATAGTTGGGTTGTGGTTCCTCCTCAGCATGAGGGAATGTGAGCATGGGGAAATACGGCATATTCCTCCTCTCCTCCTCTCCTCCTCTCCTCCTCTCCTCCTCTCTATTCAATTTGAAACGAAATGAAATTTACAATATACATCATCATCATGTTATTGGCGTTGCTGGGCGCCTCCTGCTCCGCGATTTATGAGTCGCCGGATGAGTGTCCTCCGCCTGATGGCTCCGGAGATGTGCTGATAAGCTTCCGGATGATCACCCCCGTGACCGAGGTTGCCTCTCGTGCCGACGACCATGGCCATGATGAGGTCGGCAGTGAATATCGCCGCTTCGAGGATGGTCTGGACATGAGTGATGTCGCTCTCTTCATTTTTGCCGGGATGGCCGATTCTACCGACGAAGCACGTCTGCTGCTGAAGGTGACCGACCTTTCCGCCGCTTCTCAGCCTTCCGATATCGAGGTATTGGGAATTCCAGGCTCCTATATTGTCAATCTCACAATTCCCCAAACCCAACTCCAGACTTTTTTAGGGCGTGAAATCGATGCCAACAGCTACGAGGAGGTGTTTTTCCGCGTCCTGATGGTGGCCAACAGTTCGGCCGGTACTTCCGGGGATGCTTCCCAATGGGACGCTATCACTGCCACCACTTTCCCTGACGTTATCAGTCAGCTGGATAATCTCCCTACATTCCCCATGTCTCTCCTCTGCAATTTCAATTGCGATTATTCAATACCGACCGATTACGGCGACAATACAGTGTCCGGCTTTTACCCCGGCTCGCGTACCTGTATGCCGATGTTCGGAACCATTGAGACCCGACTCTCCCAACAGATTCTCCTCAACAGCACCCCACTCCATCGGGCAATGCTTCCGGATATGGATATGCTGAGGTCGCTGGCTAAGGTGCGGCTGATTGATAATATCGATAATAAGGGTGCCGACGGTTATCCCAAAGTGGTGGCCGCTCAATTAGTGGGCACTCAGAATGCAATCCACCAGCTTCCTTTCGGAGCGGCTACATATGTCAACGGCAATCAGGTCCATTCTCCATATTTTGCTGATCCTGATTATGATTCGGCCTCCGGCCCCGGATTCATCTATTGTCTCGGCCGCATGCCGGCTTCTATTACAGATGTTCCGTCATCACAACGAAAGGGGGATGTGAGAGTGGGATATGTCCCCGAGATGAAGATTCTCCCAACTTTGAATGAAAACTTAGGCGGTCTTCCGGCTTTCCGTATCACGATGGCTCTCTCAAAATCGGTGGACGGCACAGAAATCACAGAGGAATATCTTGTTCCGATGTCTCGCTTTCCGGGCTTCGGCGGCAATATTCTCCGCAATCATATCTATACTCTGTCGGTGGATCATGTCACCCTACAGAATCTGACTCTTAACATCACTGTCAATCACTGGGACACTATCCGTTTTATATATGAATATTAGATTCCTGCATATCATAGCGCTGATTATCGCCATTATCGGATGCTCGCTTTCATCATGTACAGATGATCACGATCAGTTCCGCCAGGGTGGCGATGGCAAAGAACAGCTCACGCTGAAAGTGCCCGTACTCCCGGGATTCTCTTCGCGTGCCGATGGTCAAAATGCTGCGGAACTTGAATATTCCTCCCTCTTCTTCTTCGCCTTCTCCAATGCGGAGGATGTGGCGCCTGTGATATTGGATCTCACCACCGACAATAGTCCCCTCGATTTCAAGGATATCTATCGCTCATATCCTCTCAACCTCGCTGCCGGTGATTACCGGTTCTATCTTGTGGCCAACGTATGGAATGCGGGCACACCCGTGGCCGATCTTCCGCAGTCGGAAGAAGAAATCAACCAATTGAATTATACATTCTCCGACCACGCTTGCTCCATCCCTTCTTCCGGACTCCCGATGTCGGCCCCTCATGGCGATTTCTCATTTAAGGATAATGCCGGTATCAGATCCTCAATGTCTTCCGAATGGTTCCACTACGATGGGAAGGGTGGCGAACTATATGCGGTGCTTACATTCATGTTTGCCAAAATCACCATCATTCCTCAGGACGCGGCAGGAGAACCGGTAAAAGTATCCGATATCATATTCTCCGACCTCTCCGGGAGCGAACCCGTGATGTTCCGTGCCGGATACGATTATGGCCGGATTGCCAAGGCAGTTCCGGCTTTTGATGAAGCGCTCCACGATACCATCTCGTTCTATATCCCCGAGCGATATATCGGAGCCTCCGCCGATCCCTCCTCTCAATCTTCCCTGGATCTCAAGATCGGAGAGAAGGCAATCACTCTTCCCTTGGGCGCTCCGAGGGTCTATTCCGATTCCATCAATTCTGTGCCTGAAGCCGGAGATTATCGGGAAATCAAGCGCGGGAAAGAGTATCAATACACTCTCTTCACTCAGGATAAGATCACGCTTACCGTGAGCGACTGGACTCCTGAGATGGTGGCCGCTTCGCTGTCGGGCCCTGTATTCCTACATATCGAGCAGCAGCAATATGAGGTGAGAGCCGGCGAGGAAACCCCCATCTGGTTTAATTCAAATGTGTCGGATGTGCGTGTGGAATCGCCCAAATATACTACGGAGGAGAATCTGACGCTCGATCTTTTTAATTATTCGGTTGATGCCACTCAGGACACTATCCGGCTGAGTGTCAATCCCCAGATTCCTTCTGATGAATACTGGAGAATCAAGCAGAGTCTGGAAGCCGGGGAAAATCGCTACAATTTTGTGCATATCGTAGCCGGGAATATACATAAACGTATCTCCATCTCTCCTCTGAATCTCGACTATTATCTCATACTGAATCCCGAAGTGCTCACGATTGATGTCAAGCTCCGCATTGCTTCGGGTGAATATGCCGGAGTGCTCCCCGTGAGCATCCGTTCGAATTATCCTCAGGTGAGGGTGTCGCTGTCCGACGACTGGGCCTCTCTTCCGGCTTCGGAATTCGGCACCGGGATCCCTCCTTCCGGGTATCCTCTGAAGGTATCGGCACTTTCCTATGATGCGGAGGGGAATCCGGTAGTGGGAACTCAGGTTACCTCCTCCGCGCCCCAGACGGTGGATATCAACGGAGGCCGGATATATTACGGGGTCTCTTTCTCCGGTCTCAATTCCGGCCTGGAAATCTGGAAATCCTCCCGCAACGTAAGATTCATGGTAGAGGGTATTGACGAGAATGGCAATACGGTGGCCGGCTCCGCTCAATATTGCACCATCAATATCGTTCCCTCCATTCTCAACTATAAGATTCATTTCCGGCCCGCCGCCAACAATTGGTCGTTGCCCCACATCTATGTCTACCAGTGTCTCGAGTTCCCGGCCGACTACGATCAGTCGTTCAACGGAACCCCTCTGGCTTCAAAGCCCATCGGTTATTATCCTAATGACTCAAAAAATACCACAGAAGCAGCCCTTGAATACTCCTTCTCCGGAGCATTGGGTTTCCGAGGATGGGAATATCCGGTGAATTATTCTTTGCTCTATAATCAGAACGGCACCACACATGCCGTATCCGGAGTGATGGATCAGGGATTCTTTATTTTCGATAATGAAAACCAATCCTGGAATTTCAGGGATTATCCCCAGCAGGCTGAAGCCCGCTATAATACTACGATGGACTTCTGCCGTGAGCATCGTGATTATGTCACGGTTCCACATGGCTCGGAGCCTTACTGCCCCTATTGTGCCTGGCTGTATGATAGCGATGGCATGAAGATGAACCGTCTATGGCCCGGCATAATGATGCGCCCTGAGGAGGATGGCTGGTTCGAGTTCGAGCTCACCGGCATCGCCGAACCCGGCCGGACCCTCATTATGTTTGCTGATACACACCAGGGCTCAACATCTCTTCGTTTCCCCGGCGATCATGCCGTAGGTATGCCCCTCTTCGACTATCCCTCGCATGAAGGTTGGTTTCTATATAACGGTAATGTCAACGATCGTGTAAACAACCAGTTCCTCCCTCAGAAACCGACTACTGTAAAAAAATAAAACATCGATCGTTTTTACTACCTATTTAGTAATGAAGTTGTTTAAACTTATTTTTTATTCACATTTGCGAGAGATTTTTGAGCAGATTTCGTCACTCGAAGAGGTAGCAACCTCTCGGTTGGTAACGATGAGAGGGGCGGAAGCTGCCAAAAAGGTCCGCAAAGGGGAATAAAAGAATGAAGAATATTCCTAATTTTAACATTCGTAAATTAGTTTAAACAACTTCAATACTTAACTTTAGTAATACTTAGCAACTACTTCCTATTTAAGAGTCATATGAGAAGCAATGTATTCACATATATATTACTCATCCTCCTGTTGGGGATTACCGGCTGTTCCGACGAATTTGATTTCCGCAGTCATGATGTGGTGGCCCCTGACGGCACAGTGGAAATGACTCTTAACGTTCCCGGAATGCGTCAATATACCAGCCGTGCGGTTGACCCGGAATTTCAGGTTAACGATCTCACATTGGTGATCTATCCTTCGGATGCAAGCGGTAACGTCTTCCCCCGCCAGACATTTACTGTCTCCAATAATTCCGTTAACAGCGACCACAGCAAACTCGAGCAGATAAACGATACCCAACTCCGCCTATCGTTCAGATTAGACAATAGCCTGCGCTCGGGAAGCTTCCAGATGTTCATATTCGCCAACAAGCCCTCCTCTGCCTCCCTCTCCAATCTCACTGTAAATGATTTAAAAGCAGTTAAGAGCCGGGATTGGGGTCAGTCCGGAGTTGACATTCCCATGTTTTCTTATATCACCAAGGAGGACCTCAGTGCCTCAGCCAATGAGGCATCCCTTTCACGTGTATCAGCCAAAGTCTCGATTTCAGATAAGCAGCCGGGCTCAGGATCCCTGACATATTTTCCTATTGCTCTTTTTGGAGCCGCTGATGAGGCAGTGCTCACCGCCCCGGGGTTTTCCGGAGACGAGTTTTTCTGCCCCGGTGTGGCACCGGCATCATTTCCCACAGATATCACATCTACCGACCCGCTCTATTTCCCTCAGACCAAGAATGATGCCGTGTCTGAAGGGCCGGGCCGAAATCTATATCTAATCACTAAAGCCAACTATGACGGCACCGATTATTTCTATCGTCTTGACTTCTGTCGGGAGTCGACAGCTGAGGATGGCTCTACGGTCTATGATTATCTGAACGCTCTCTGCAATCATTGGTATCAATTCGTTATCACGGAGGTTACCGGTCGTGGCTACGCTTCTCCGGCCGAGGCGGCGAAACATCCGGCCAACGGTATCAAGTATGTGATTCACGACCATTCCCCCGTGTCTTATAATATGATTTCCGATGGCATCCGGGAGTTGGGTGTCAGCCACACCCTCATCTATTCCGGTGATATAAATGCCGATGGGGAATGGAGTGATCTCACTCTCTATGTGAAGTTATTCTCAAGGTATCCCGATGATGTGCCCTCCTCCGCTGCGGAAGTCAATGGTCTGATTACGATCGAGGATGATTCCTGGCTTGAACTATCTGCGGCTGAGAAGGTAACTGACCCGGAACAGACCGGTATCACCTCCGCCGACGACCCGAATGATGCCGGGACGGTGTATGCTCTCAGACTGCGCTTCAAAAATATCCTGCAATGGGGCGCGATGACAAATAATATCAAGGTCCGTTGGCTCGGTCTCGAGCGCGATGTGCCCGTAATCTGGGAGCGTGGCTTCAACGCCGAGAATCTCACTTCCGTAAAACTGACCATGAGCGGCTCTCCCATTGCAGGAGGTGTCGAGGTGATTGATGATTACTGGGGATTCCTTAAGAGTGCGGATCCTTATTATGAAGGAGGCGCGGTCACAGGGGTCAATAATCTCTGGGGTGTGCAGCCCGTGGCGAACAATGGAAAGATCCGCAACCGTGGCTTCCACTTCCCGGTGATGTATGGTGATGGGAATTCCGACTCTGATTATGCGAAGTATTCATACGAAATAAAATTTGATAAGACTGATCGCTTCAACGACGCGAACGGGGGATTTAATGCGCTCGTCTCTTTGTCGTTGACTGGAGATGCGGCAATTACCAATCAATGCAAATGCGAGATTACGTCTAAATCTCCACTCACCATTAAGCTGGAGCGTCCCGGAAGAGTCAATGCCAATGATTATAGTTACGCTACCGGGAATATGGTGGTGATAATTAAATTTGATTCCGGAGGTTCGGAAATTTATTCTTTCGACCTCTACCACACCGGCTTCTTCCATAAGGATAGCCAGCAATACCGTCTGGATGCTCAGGACTCTGGAAATTATTACTACTATGAGGTGATTCCCGTTCAACTTGATGGGAAGACCCGCTATATGCTCGACCGCGACTTAGCAGCCAGATCAGCTCAGAATTGCATCATAGAGGGAGCCAACCAGTTGGTCACCGGTAGCCTGAGCGCCCGGGGTGGTTATTATATGATCGCCGAGCAGACTACTCTTTATACCGATCCCACATTATTCCCCGGAATAGCTCCCCCCGGCTATCGCATACCCGATAAAAATGACTGGGACGCCCTTCGGCATTCTTCATCATTTCACACGGATGGTGACAACCGGAATTTTACGGTCTATTATGAGACAGGCAATCCGAAGATAGGGAATGTCTATTTCCCGAAGTCGATGATGTGGCTCAACGGAAACATCACCGGTGAAGACCGCTCCGGCTATTATTGGACCACTACGGCAGCTACCGGTGCTGAGAAAGAAGAAATCGGCCGCTGGCTGAATATGTTTGTCCTGACCGGTAGCGCCACGTCGTTCAGCAACGGCAAGGTGCTTGTCGGTGGAAATAGGGCGGAAGCGTTCGGCGCCTCGATCCGCTGTCTGAATGATGTTGATGAAGAACGCGTGGTGCAACGCACACATTTCAATGTCTCCGGAGCCACTCATGTCTATCTATATTCAGAGGACGGCAATGGTGTCCGCACGGCCACTACCACATGGCCAGGACATTCCGTCGGCAATTATGCCACTATGACCGATGGCGTATGGATGGGTTTCTCATATTCTTCATCCCAATTCTCACCCAGCCAGCTCAAGGTGATATTCAATTACATCGATGAGAAGGGTGTGATCTATTCCTTCAGCAGAAAGAGTGATGGAACCACGCAATGCACCACCACCCTCTCCCCCGATCAGTGTATCGGCTGGAATGTGGTGGGCGATACCTCTCCGGCCATCATCCCCTCTTCCGGCCTCACCACTATGGACGATATCGCGCTCGACCCGGCTTCGGTGTCGGCACTCGGAAACTGGTGGCTATGTCAGAATTATAAATCCGGTACACCGTCGGTGAAAGATTATAAGCGCGGGATTCCTACGGAATATAACTATGCGTTCTATTGGCCCTCATATATGGGAAACAGTCCGGAGATCACAGTGGATGGAAAGTCGATATTTGAGTTTGATGAGACTGCCAACCGTATCATCCCCGGCTGGTATCGGTTCACATTCTCTTCCACACGTCCCAATGCAGCGGTGAATATTAAGATTCGCAACACATCCTTCAATATCACCGGATCATTAAGCGAATTATTCGGATCAAGTTCACAATCCGTAAACAGCGCATATCTCGATTACTATCTTAATTTTGTTAAGAAGACCGTTCCTGAAAGCGTGATGACTCAGAATAATATCACCAATCCGATCCCAGCCGGCATGAGACGCGTCTATATGGAGAATGCCAAGGGGTGGCCGATGGTCAGAATCTGGTATTGGAAGTATATCAATGGAAACTCCGACTCCTTCGGTAATCAGTGGGGAGATGGCAGCGGCGTCCCGAAGATGACACCGGTAGCAGGATATGACGACAAGATATGGTATGCCGACATTCCCGACTCCGCCACGCATTGCCTGTTCGTATGCGTACAGTCTCTCGATGGAACTCCCGCCGGCCAGACTGCCGATATCATATTGAACAGCGATCCCAATTACCTCTACTCCAACTATTAGCCCTGACCGGAGGATAGTTGTGATAATAAAATGCTTAGAATTTATAACCGGGAGGCTATGTCGTAATTGTATCAACGACATAGCCTCCCTACTCTTCACTAAATCAGGGAGATGGGAGGTGTATAAGATTTGTAGCATCTATAGGTAAAAATTGGTGCATTCCCCATTATTATCAGTATTGGCAACATTTGTGATAGCCCCATTATAGATATTGCTATAACTTTGCGGCAGAAACATTTAAAACCAACCAACCAATAGATCATGAAAAAAAGTATGCTCACTGCTATCCTGATGCTGTTCGCAGCTTTCATAGCTCAGGCTCAGGATCTGACTGTGCATGGAACAGTGATCTCCCGTAATGACGGCGAGCCCCTCATCGGTGCTACTGTTTTGTCGGATGCTACAAAGAATGGTGTAGCCACTGACCTTGACGGTAACTTCACTATCACCGTGCCACAAAACTCAACGTTAACCTTCTCTTATATCGGCTATCAGGGAACTACACTAAAAGCCGAACCCAAGATGACCGTTTATATGGACGAGCTTAGCGACCTCCTCGATGAATTGGTAGTGACGGGTTATACCGTGCAGCGCAAAGCCGACCTTACCGGTGCCGTAGCTGTGATGAATATGAAGGAGCCCCTCTCGGAAAACTCCGGTAATATCATGAACTCAATGGCAGGTAAACTTCCCGGTGTGAATGTAGTTCCTGATGCAGCCCCCGGTGGTACAGGTTCGATCCGCGTCCGCGGTATGTCTACTGCGAATTCAAGCAATGATCCTCTTTATATTGTTGATGGCGTTCCTACCGACAATATCAATATGATCAACCCCTCCGACATTGAGTCAATGCAGGTGCTCAAGGATGCTGCCTCCGCGTCTATTTATGGTTCGCGCGCTGCTAATGGCGTTGTGATCATCACTACCAAACATGGTAAAGGCGACCGGCTGACTGTAAACGTTAACTATGCTGTCTCCGCTCAGACTATTGCAAAGCGCTATAAGGTGATGGATGCCACTCAGTGGGGTCAGGCCTACTGGCAGGCTGCGGCAAATTCGGGAATCCCCGCTAATAATGCTCTCTATGGAAGTGGAAGCCAGCCTCAGCTTGTGGAATTTATCGATGGCAACCCCAACTATCCTTCCACTAACACCGACTGGCAGGATGAGGTGTACCACACCGCATGGACCAACAACCTCACAGCTTCCGTGGCTAACAATACTGATAAGGGATCTGTCCTTTTCTCCGCCAACTATATCAATCAGAATGGTAATATAAAAGACACATTCTATGAGCGTTTCTCAGCTCGTGTCAACTCTCGATTTGATGTCAACAAATATGTATCAATAGGCGAGAACCTCGTAGTGGCACGCTGGAGCAATCGTGGTGTGGATGTTGCTGGCGATCGCGGTATTCCCTTCACAGCCCTTTCTCAGATGCCCTGTATTCCAGTAAAGGGTCTTGACGGTTCTTGGACTAATCCTATGGCCCTCTTCAAATCTGACCTTGCCAATCCCGCTCAGCTTATCGCTAACTCTTCGGATAATTCTTCTGTAAGCTGGAGAATTCTGGGAAATGCGTTCCTTGAAGTAAAACCAATCGAGGGCCTTACTCTTAAGAGCAATATCGGTATCGAGCATTCGCAGTACCTCAACCAGACCCTCGGACGCCGTGTGGCCGAGACTGATGTCAATTCAGTTTCCGAATCCTACGGTCAGGGCGATACCTGGACTTGGACCAACACTGCTTTCTACAACAAGACTTTCAAAGATGACCATCATCTCTCTGCCCTTATCGGTACAGAAGCAATCGGCTATACTTTCAAGGATTTAGGTGCTTCACGCAATGGGTATGCTTTCGAGGATGCGAACTATATGCAGATCGGTGCCGGTACAGGCGAACGTAACAACTGGGGCGGCAAATCACAGTGGAGCGTCTTCTCCCTCTTCGCAAAGGCCGACTATAACTATGCCGACCGCTATCTCGCTTCATTCACTATCCGTCGTGATGAGAACTCCCGTTTCGCAAAAGGTCACCGCGCGGGCGTATTCCCCGCTTTCTCTCTGGCATGGCGTCCTTCTGCGGAGCCTTTCTGGAAAGCCAACGATATCCTGACCGACCTTAAGATCCGCTATTCATGGGGCCAGAACGGTAATGCCAACATTCCTCCCCTCTATCCCGCATATTCCACATACGTATTCAACACCGGAAATGGTGCATACGATATCGCAGGAACAAACTCTTCCACCACTTCCGGTATCACTCTCGCAGCTTCCGGAAATCCTGATTTGACTTGGGAAACAACCGTACAGAACAATATCGGTATCGATATGATGTTCTTCAATGGTGCTCTGGCTCTTTCTGCCGATTACTATATCAAGAAGACTCATGATATGCTCACCATCCCCCCGGCATTGGCTGTGGCAGGTGAGAATGCCGCAAAATGGCTCAATACCGGTACAATGAGAAATAACGGCTGGGAAATCACTCTTGCTTACAATTCTCCCACATACGGTGATTTCTCCTGGAATGGTTCGTTCAATATCTCCCAGTATAAGAATAAGCTCATCAAGCTCAACAATCAGGAAGACCATATCGGTGGTGACGCACGTCTCGTTCCCGGTAAGCCGATGGGTATCTACTACGGTTATGTCTGCGACGGTATCTTCCAGAACGTTGAGCAGGTGGCTAATCATGCCACTCAGGTGGGAGCCGCTCCCGGCCGTCTGATGTATCGCGATCTCAACGGCGATGGTGTGGTCAATGATCAGGACCGTTGCTATATCGGTGATCCGAACCCGGATGTTTCCTTGGGCCTCAACCTTGCTTTCAAGTATAAGGCCTTCACTCTTGATATGTTCTTTGCCGGTGACTTCGGTCAGGACATCATCAATTCCATGAAGGGTCAGCTCTATAGCTTCGGTCGTGCCAACCTCTGGACCAACCATGCAGCCGATATCCTCAATGCCTGGACTCCTCAGAATCCCGGATCAGATATCCCCGCACTCTCGCTTACCGATGCTAACAATGAGGCGCGCTTCTCTACTTATTATGTGGAAAACGGCTCTTATATGAAGATGAAATACATCAAGCTTTCATATCAACTTCCTCACCACATCACAGAGAAATTCGCTTGCGATAATCTGAACGTTTATTTCCAAGTGGAGAATGTATTCACAATGACCAAGTATAAAGGTCTGGATCCCGAGCTTCTCCCTGGTGAATACGGCGGTCTCTGGGATAATGGTGCCTACCCGCGTCCTCGCACTTTCACTTTAGGTGTTAACTTCCAATTCTAATCCACACAATGAAAACATTTAAAACTATCATAAAAGGTTCGGCACTCGCTCTTGTTATCGCTGCAAGCGGACTTGGTTTCACATCTTGTGATAGCCTGCTGGACACTAAGCCTCAGGGATCGTTCACTGAAGCTCAGATTGGCGACGATGAGGCAGTCGACCTCATGACATCTGCCTACGCAACCCTCCTCTGCCACTACTTCGGCAATAATGAATCATTTGCCGGCCCGATCAATAACTGGGTATTCGATATCCGTTCCGATGATGCCCAGAAGGGTGGTGGCGAACTCGGTTTCGAAAGCTATATGCATGAGTTCTCTATCGGTAATGTGCAGAGCAATAACCCGATTCTCGACTTTAAATGGCGTAACGACTTCTTCTCTATTTCTCGTTGCAACACTGCAATCCGCGGTCTGAAGAATGCCGGTAATCTCTCAGATGAGAATCGCAAGGCTTACATCGCCGAGATGAAGACCCTTCGCGCATATTACTACTTCGATCTCTATCGCATCTTCCGTGAATTCCCCTATTTTACAGATGAGACAGCCGATCCTTCCGCATGTAGCCCGCGTGAGTTCACAAAGGCTCAGATAATGGATTTCATCTATTCTGACCTCAAGGATGCTTTTGACAACAATGTGGAGAAACAGACCGATCCGGGACGTTTCAACAAATATGTTGCTGCTGCAATCCTTGCCCGTGTGGCCCTCTTCAACCATGATTATGCCACAGCTGAAAAATACGCCGACGAGGTGATCAAGAGTGGTCAGTATAATCTATATCCCAACTTCCTCGATATCTCAAAACCGGAGATGAACAATCAGTATGAATCAGTTATGGCCGTGCAGTTCTCTTCTGCCAACTCTCCCGACCAGTACAACTACAACAACTGTCTGAACTGTACGCTCTCAGAGGGTAACCTCTACGGAAATGGTGACGACTTCTATGTTGGCTCCCAGAATCTGGTAAATGCCTTCCGCACAGATGAGACTGGTCTTCCCTATCTTGATGAATCCAAGGCTCCGGTCGGAAATCTCGACAAGGCTGACTATGCAGGCAATGTCGATCCTCGCGTAGACTTCACTTTTGGACGTATCGGTATGCCTTGGAGAGGATATACCTACAACGAACAGTGGTGTCGTAATCTTCAGAACTATACTCAGTTCTCCGGTAAGAAACCTTACCCCTCCCCTGATTCACCCTTCGTTGAGGTGGGTATCGTTCCCTGGGGTGCAAGTTCTCTTAACTATATCATCATCCGTTATGCGGATGTACTCCTGATGAAAGCCGAAGCTCTCATAGAGCAGAATAAGAATCTTAATGAGGCTCGCGATCTTATCAATAAGATCCGTCAGAAAGCCAATCGTTCTGTCAATCCTTCGTATGCTCCGGTGGATATTAATCCTAACATCGCCACTTATCTCGTGCGCGAATATGGAGCTCAAGGCTGGACTCAGGATTATGCCCGTAGGGCTGTCCGCATGGAACGTCGTCTTGAACTCGCTATGGAAGGACACAGATGGTTCGACCTTCTCCGCTGGGGTAACGCAGTGGAGACAGTGAATGCCTACTACCTCAAGGAAGCTAAGCTTTATCCTCAGTATAATAATGCTCATCTCAATGAGGCTGATCTATACAGCCCGATTCCTCTTGGTCAGGTGGATGATGCTGGTGATCTCTATAAATAATCTTTTTCCGAGTCCTTGCCACTTGGATCGCAAGGACTCGGAGCCCTGAAAAACTATACAAAAACATCAAAGAAATGAAATTTCCAAAAATCACATATCTGGCAGTCGGAATCGGAATGATGCTCACCGGCTGTTCGGAATTCACCCCTACCGGCTATACTGAAGAGCCCTCTCTTCCGACAGCCACTACAATGGAATATACCGTTGGCGGCATGGCAAATCATGACGTTAACATCACATGGTCACTCCCCTCCGATAAAGACGTTACGGGATGTATTCTCTACCGTAATGCGCAGGAAATTGAGTCTTTTGATCTCAACTCAGATCGTAAATACAATTATAATGTGTTGGGTACACCACTCGGAGAGGATGTGGTCTATACTGTGAAGGTACGCTATGATAACGGAAGTATCTCTACTGGCAAATCTGTTGTGGTGAATCTTCCTTCGGAAACTTTTGCCGGTGTCTCCAATCTTAAGGGAGATGTAGATGGCCGAACTGTAACCCTGACCTGGAATCTCCCCACCCAGCAATATCGCACTGGTATCCGCGTAATTACAGATGGTAATGAGAATGAAGCTAAAGTACTTGATGCTGATGCCACTTCCATAGTATTGAAGGCTCAGGCAATGGAATCCACTCATACCTATAGTGTCGAAGCTATCTATGACACCTACTACTATTCTCCGGCGGAGAGTGTGAAAGGCACAATCGGCTATGTAGCTCCCAAGATGCTCTTCCTCCTCCCTGAAGACTGTGCTTCTTACGCCGACCTTAAGGATGATGATGAATTGGCTGCAGCAAGCTGGTTTGCTAATCTTGAGAATGCCGAGTTCCTCCATCCTTCTGAAATCAATAATTATGATGCCTCTACATATACGGTAATGTGGATTATGGTGGATCGTGTTGGTCTGGAGATGGGATGGCAGAATCTCCCCGGTGGGTTTGCTGAGGCTTCCACTATCTCTGCTCTTCAGAAATACTCCAATGAGGGTGGTAGTATCTATCTCTCAAATATGGCTACACAGCTCACTGTTCCTCTCAATGTAGTGCCTGATAATATGGCTCCGACCGTTTATGGTAATGGCGAAGGTGGTTCGGGCGATGATGTCTGGGTGATCAATCCTTATCTCGGCTGGGATTTCAAGGATGGAGCCGATCAGGGATTCTATGACCGCACTGATCATGCCGTGTTCCAGGGGCTCACTCTCGAGGATCCGAATAATTATGGATACATGAATCTGCCGTTGATTGGTCCCGGCCAGCGTGAAGACCATAACTGCCTATGGGATTGCAATATCTACGGCCGCGGTTCTGAACGTGATGTTATCCGTAACTTTGAGGTGACCACCAATTCATTAGTACTCGCCACTTGGGGGCACGTCCGCGACCACTGCGTGGCCGGTTTGGTTGACTTCTACCAGGGTCCTAACCATGGTCATGTTGTGGCTATGGGTCTGGCAGCCTACGAATGGAATCAGAATTCGGGTGTAAATATCTACCAGAAGAATGTAGAGAAACTCACTGAGAATATCCTGAATTATCTCAAATAAGTAGGTATTCTATATTAAAGCGTGAATATAATAAGCCCCGGGACGCATCCATTGGGTATGCTTCCCGGGGTTATATAATTCTTAAGTTGAATACAATATCTTTGCGGAAAGATAGTTACCAATATAGCTTTCTACTTACCGTAACACACTATCTTATAATCTCTTACACCTTAATCAAAGGAAATGAAAACTAACTACTACAAACTTAGAAAATTTATATATTCCCTTGCTTTGGCCGGTGCGCTTCCCTCTATGGCTGGTGTTGTGGCTCATTTCCCCATGGAACTGAATGGGAAACTTATAAAAGAAGTCATCTCTAATAAAGATTACTTAGTAAAAGGTCAATTCGGTGAGGTATGCACCGGTGCAATTGGTCAAGGTCTGATGATGGACGGCTACAGCACCTACATCGATGCCAAATTCAATAACATCTTCGAAAAGGGTTCTCCTTCGATGACAGCTTCCGTCTGGGTGGCTCTCCCTTGCTATCCGATCGTTAAACTCGATGAACGTACTAAAGAGAAATCCACAATCGTCTCTTGTCTCGATGAATCCGATAAAAAAGGTTTCGGATTCTATGTAGGCATGGATGGAAAAGTGGAATTCAAACTATTCGCGGGTGGATGGCCCGTGAGCGTGGAAAGCAATCGCTCCCTTCCAACATATTCCTTTACAAATCTTACTGCAGTACTTAATGGTGCCGATAAGACCCTTAAGCTCTACTTCAATGGCGAGGAAGTGGGTTCAACACGTTGTAACGGCACTATGGATCCGTTTACCGGTCAGCTTCGCTTCGGCTTCGGACCTTCGGATAATAAGATGAACAATCTCTTCAATCTTCAGTCGTTTGCCGGAATCATTGATGAATTCAAAGTGTGGGATGAGCCTCTATCTCCATCTGCAATTGCCGGGATGAAAGCTGAGAGTGAATGCGACCTCTCTATTCCCGAATCTCGTTTTGCGGAACAAAAACTTCGTCCCCGTTTCCATGGGATGCCCGGAGCAGGCTGGACCAATGAAAGCCATGGTCTGATAAAGTCAGGTGGTCGCTATCATGTCTTCTTCCAGAAGAATGCCAATGGGCCGTACATGGCTCGTCTGCATTGGGGACATATTTCCAGCGATAACCTTTATGATTGGCGCGAGGATAAAATAGCGTTCGGTCCGGATGAGGACTACGACTTTAAGGGATGCTGGAGTGGAGCGGTGTTCAGTGATGATGAAATCACAGGAGGAAAACCTGCTGCTATTTATACGGCAGTTGACTATGGCCGGGCCACAATTGCAATGGCATCTCCCGAGGATGATCAGTTGCTTAACTGGAAGAAGAATAATAAGAATCCTTTGATTGCCGGCCGTCCGCAGGGTCTCTCCGATGATTTCCGCGATTGTTTCTTCTTCCGAAATGGAGATAAGGCTTATATCATTGTTGGCTCCTCCAAGAATGATAAAGGTGTCACCACTCTTCATCGCTATTCTAATGGTAATTGGACGAATGACGGTTCCGTTTTCTTTGCCGCTAAAGATAAAGCCACAGAAGGTCGATTCTGGGAGATGCCGAATGTCACTAAGATGGCAGATGGTAAATGGCTATTTACAGCCACTCCGCTCGATATGAATGGTGGTGTGCGTCTTCTATATTGGACAGGCGATATTAATGCTGACGGCACATTTGCTCCCGATGCGAAATCAGCTACCCCCCGAGGCGTGGAGCTGATAAGCAAGGAGGGTTATGGTCTTCTGTCGCCTTCTATCTATCAGGAGGAGGGAAAGACTATCGCCATGGGTATCGTGCCTGATAAATTACCCGGTAGTATCAATCATCAGCTTGGCTGGGCCCATTTATACTCCCTGCCTCGCGAATGGAGCATTGATGCCGAGGGGGATCTGATCCAGAAACCCTATGAGGGATTGAAAGCTATGCGCACTAATGTTGCCATAACTAAACAGGCATTCACCCTTAATGGGTCTGAGGAGCTTGCACCGGTGTCCGGACGACAAGCCGAACTGAAATTGACTGCTACTCCTGATAGTGCGGAATTCGGCTTCAATATCTTCAAGAATCATAACGGTGAAGCAAAGGTAAGCATTAACGGGACAACCTCTGAGTTCCACGTTGACTTAACTAATTTAAAACGCTACGATAATGATGGCTGGAGCTATGGCAGTGTATATTCCACCACCCTCCCCCAGCTCTTGAAGAAAGGAGAAGAAGTGACTCTGCATTTATTCATTGATGGATCCATCCTCGATATCTTCATCAATGATAAATGGGCTACATCAATTCGGGTATTCCCCACTGAAGTAGATGCCGACGGCATTGAAGCATTCTCCACCACTCCCACTGCTGTGAAGAGTCTTGAAGCCTGGACGTTAGACAGCAAGTCAACTGCCGGTATACCGGATATTATCTCAGCTGATAATCTCTCCGCATCAGGTAATAATGTATACTCCATTGACGGCACATTAGTAAAACAGAATGTGGATGCTTCAAATCCTCTGGAAGATCTTCCCAAAGGAGTCTATATCTTCAATGGTAAAAGGATGGTAAAATAATCCAATCCAATTGAATCTACAGGCAAAGATAACGCCGGCATCGTTTATCAGAAACGATTCCGGCGTTGTTATTTACAGAGAAATTTTCCAGATTGCGTATTTCTGAGAAATACGGATCGGCAAATCGCGTATCAATCCTGTATGGGAATGACCGATCCGGAAGCACCGTCACGACAACTCCCGGCATCCGGAGTTTACACCTTTTGCCAATCGTACAACTCGTAATCCAAAACTCATCTATTACTAATAAATAAAATCAGCTGTTTTTATCTATTATAAATAAATAAAGTTAAGTATTTTTATCTATCACTAATAAATAAAACTCTGAATTCGCTTTGTTTCAATAGAAGATTATATTACTTTTGTAGCCTTAAGGTTTCCGATAAGGCTACGTCAGGATAGATGCCACCTCCGGTTGCTTTGGGGAGGCAGACTACAACATGTAGAAAATTTATAGGCAGTATCCTGCCGTAAGGATTACAGATAACCTTATTATTTATATATTTCACCAATGAATATTGAATTATTAAAAGAGATTATTATTGAGAATCAGGAGCTTTTATCGCAAATTTCCCTGATAAAGCGACGCTTTACCTTTGAAGCTCAGGCGAGATATGTATTTGTCGGCATCCGCCAAGCTGGAAAAAGCTATCTGCTTTATCAGCGGGCTGACGCTTTAATCGAGGAAGGACATCTGCAGGAAGAAATGCTCTTCATAAACTTTGATGACGAACGTCTATTAGGTTTCCGGGCTGAAGATTTGGATATGATTCTCCAAGCCTATTCATCTCTCTTTCCATATCGCCCCATCCTGTTCTTAGATGAGATTCAGAACATCGAGGGTTGGGAACACTTCGCCCGAAGATTAGCCAACTCAAAATATCAGGTATATATCACAGGAAGCAATGCCAAGATGCTCAGCCGAGATATCGCCACCACCTTAGGACACCGATTCCTTGAACAGCGCGTCTTCCCATTCTCTTTCAAGGAATTTCTAAAGGCTAACGGAGTGGAGATTCCGGCTCATGGTATCTTCGGACAATTAAAGGGCACAGTAGACCGCTTGCTGCTGTCATACTTTCAATGGGGCGGTTTTCCAGAACTAACCCTATTTACTGATAAACGGAAATGGCTCAATCAGCTATTCGAGAAAATAATCCTGGCAGACATTATTCAACGCAATGGAGTTCGCAATGAATATGGGCTGCGCCTCACTCTACGCCGGCTTGCGGAAAATATCAAGACTCCGACTTCATATAATCGCCTTGCGAATATAGTGCGAGCTGCCGGAGTGTCAACTACCGCGACATCGGTAATGGATTATCTGGCGATGTGTAAGGAGTCGTGCCTGCTTTTCGATGTAGAAAACTTTGCCTCTAAATTTGCAGAGAGAGTCAGTGTAAAAAAACATTATTTTACTGATAACGGTCTGCTTAATATCTTCCTTACAAATAGCGAGACAACTTTATTAGAGAATATCTGCGCAATAACCCTCTATAAGCGAAGTGTTGAAAATCAGGATGAAAAATTCTATTATTACAATAAGGAGTGGGAAATAGACTTTTATATTCCCGAGTTGAAGAAAGGAATTCAGGCTTCTTATTCTCTTGCAGATACATCTACATACGAGAGGGAGACGCGAGCTCTGATAGAATTTCATAAGAAATATGGGTTGAAGGAAGCGGTGATTGTAACTTATTCCGAGATGGATACAATTACAGCGGATGATCTGACCATACATGTCGTGCCACTCGCCAAGTGGCTACTCTCTTATGAGCAATAATGGAAGATACACCGGAAAGAATGTATTAGGGAATATTATCTAAAACCAATCGGGGAATGCAATTACATTACCATGCTCTGTAGTCATGCTTCTGTCTCCGGCGTAAATCACGTTCAGTCGTTCAATAGGAGTAGAGGATAGTTTTCCCCATTTATCAAGTCCCTTAAAGAATTCGAATTACCGGGAATTTTGTGGTTAGTTCTCGTATCTTGGATGTTATCTCGCGTGTAATCATTTGATATATAGTTATCTAACTTAAACTTTGCAAATCTCAAATTCGATTTGAGATTTGCAAAATTAAGTAAAATCGATTAATTTTTAATTATGGGAGTCCGGTAAATTGGTCTAATGTTTTTTATAAAAGACAATCCCCATCTACTTTTACTCATGGTTATTTTTAAGTTGTGGTGAACTCAAAATAACCACAAAGGGCTGACTCCTGCAATGGAATCAGCCCTAATTTTTATTCACTCAAAATTTTTAGCGAACAGTAATAATTAATAACCTTAACGTAACTGGATGAATGTACTAGTCGGTTGTAAACTCATATACGAATTTTGCGTTGGCAGGCTTCTGAACTGATGCCGGGGGATTCTCGATATCAAAGCCGGGCCAAACTTTTATCTCAGTAAGGTTATCGTTGTAATCAAAGTAGAGATTACGGTAGTCGTGGTTAACTTTGCTGATATCAATGCGTTTAAGAGGAGTCATGTAGATATTTGCATACTGCAGCTTTTCAGTTGCGCCCCATTCGAAGGTTTCAAGAGCGGGAACATTATCGATATTCAACTGATGAAGCGTTGTCAGGCGGTCAGCGAGCTTGAAAGATTTCAAACTGTTGTTGCCGGAGCACTGTATTTCAGCAATGTCGGGGCACATAGTGAGATCTATTCTGGGGATTTCATTACCGTCAACTCTTAAAACATCAAGTTTAGTACAAGATGAAAAGTCAAGGTCTTCAGTCATACCACAGTTATCTAACGCGAGGTATGTAAGATTGGTGCAGTTGGAAATATTCACTGAATTAACCTTTGTCCAGCCCAAGTTGATCTCTTCGATGGTTGAAGCGAAAGAAGCTGCGTCGAAAGATTTAAGGGCGGTGTACATGAACATAAAGTTCTTTATTTTCGTACAACCTGTCAAATCAACTTCTGACAATTCAAGATTATAGGATCCGGCAACAAATTCAAGATTTGAACAACCTGCAAAAGATACCTTTTTAAGATCGTTAGTGGTAAAGATTATTTTATTAAGCTTAGAAAGACCCGCTACATTGAGGCTTGTCAAACCATTCTGCGTACAACTCAATTCAATAAGATTCGAGAAGCGGCCGAGGTCAAGACTTTCATATTTCAAATTGTCAACGTTGAGTTGAGCCAGACATACGGGGAGTGGAGAAAGATCAAACTGTGTCAACTTTGTCCCCCCGATGTTAAGGCTCATAAGTTTTGTGGGCGTTCCAAGATCCAGGCTTTCAACCTCAGACCGGTTGATGTCAAGCAGCTGCAGGTTTGTGAGCTTGGACACATCAAGGGATTTAGCGAAGACCCCCTCGGCAACTAATGATGAAAGTGAGGTGAGATATTCAATACCTGTAAATTTCTGGACACGGTTATCGGTAAGAATAAGTTCACCGGTATAAGCTGCGGCCTCCACATTAGTGAGGGTCTCGCTTCCTCTGGCCACCTGCTCCTTGATCGCATTGCGCAACATGCCATCGGGGATATATTCCTCGGTAAGAATATTAAATGTCTGTCCCGGTGTCTCGGAGTCAGTCACGAAGCGCACTTCTGACACTTTATCGGCTGGGATATATTGTTTTGTACCATCGGAGAGCGTAATCTCCATGTTATAGTTCTGGGCCAGGGCAGTGAGGCCTGCTGTCACGGTCAGAATTAATAGTACGAGATGTTTCATTTCCGTATATTTTAGAATATTATAAACCTAAATTATTGTATGAGAATTTTAATTCCCTTGTTGTTATAAGAAATCATATAAACGCCAGAAGAGAATGTAGAAAGATCAATAATTGCGTGGCCATCTTCATCAGTTTTCCCTTCGGTCACATATTTCCCGTCTAAAGAAAAGACTCTCACTATTGTTTCCGGCTTTAGGCTGTCGATATAAACTACATTGCAGTCCACCCTATAGGCGTCATTGGGCATTACCACTTCTGATGTCCCCGATACCTCGGATGTCAATTGGTAATTCTTTAAATCAGCAAAAGCAACCGTGATACTTTTTTCCGGGGTTGTCACCTGAACTTCGGAAGAAGTGTTTGTAATCACTGGGTCGTCTGCCAACGCGAAAGACGCTGTTGACCCATCATTCAGATTCACGACCAGGAATTTAACCTCCGCCGCAACTTGTATGGATGTCAAAAAGATGGCAATAACAACCATAATATTACGTAAAATATTAAACCTGTTCATAATATAAAGAGTTAATTATACAATTCGTCCTAATTGTCGGCTAAACGCGTCCTAATGCATCTGACAATTCCGAGACAGCTACTGGTTCGAGAATGAACTGCACCATATTGATTTCCTTCCCCGCCGCCCGTTTCTCGTTAGATTGGGAAATCAGAATAGTGGGTATTCTAACACTGTTGGATTTAAGTACCTCCACTACACTCCCATCGCTGACGATATCCTTTGTTATGATCAGGTCTATTTTATTACCATCGATTAGCTCTTTCATAGTCATTGTATCATCGGCACACCCTATCAATGTAAAGTCAGGCTTAATCCTGTCAATGGTCTGCATAAGGAACAATTGTGAAAAATAGGAGTCGTCAACTATAATGTATGTATTGTCAGCACACCACATTTTATCTGATTTCACCGCAAAATAGCATGTGGCGTTCAGATATCAAATGTTTTTCCGACGAATGAGGACTTTTAGTAGGGCAACGGGTATTTTTTAGAGGGGAATCGGAGCAGTAGATCAGTGCGGGGAATACCCGAACCAGTTCAGGAACTCATC
>JAAVFV010000030.1 GCA_014800525.1 Bacteroidales bacterium
GTTATATGTTTCAAATCCCCTTGTCAAGACTTTTCACAAAAATAATGCTTAAAAACATATTTTAAAGTTTCAAGTGTTTGATACTCAATTAATTCAATAAATGTTAAAATCTCTTTCGATTAGTTAATTTCAACAAATAAAGATATTATATGAGGAATAAAAATAAGGCTTCCTACGATGATAGCCGCAATTACAAAGAGCAGAACGGCGCCCGCAGCGATATCTTTTGCAGCTTTTATAAGCGGATGGCGCTCCATACTTACTCGGTCGCAGAGGCGTTCGATAGCCGTATTCATCCCCTCCCCCATTAATACTCCTCCTATACAAACAATTATTGCACACCATTCCCATCTCTCCAAGTTGAGGAGCAGACCGGCGAGTATCACACACACTGTCGCTATGAAATCTATCTGTGCATGCGATTCTTTCTTAAAAAGTTCGGCTATGCCCTGGAATGCATAGCCGAACGCTTTCTTTCTCTTGTTCCAATATCCCATAGGTTTGGCATATTAATTACCTTCAATCTGCCGTAGAGCCCTAATATTCTATTCAGCAGATAAAGGATTTGATCTTCGTTTAAAATTCAAAGGATGTGTAGATACCTACCGAATGTGCATCCGCGACAGGACTTATTTGCAAATTATGTTTACGTGCGAAAGGCGTGGTGAAGAAGTAGGCACTCATCGCTCCTAATGTTCCGCCTGCCACTACATCCCAGACATGATGTTTCTTGGCAAACACTCGTCCCCAACCGACATATGCAGCTAAAGCATAGGCCGGCCCTCCATACCACCATCCATATCGACGCTGAAGGAAGGCAGCCGTTGCGAAGCTTATGGAACTATGCCCCGACGGAAAACTATGGTAGTTTGATCCATCCGGACGAAGTTCCTTTACTCCATATTTCAGAATAAGCGTAATTGCAGCCGTAGCCCCTGCCGTCTCCATACCTTGAATTAGTCCTTTCCAGTCACGCTCCACCAATACCCCGGTTAACGCCGCCACAGGAAGAGCTATTACAAGGGCATCAGTGGTCTTGGCCACAGCCTTCTGACTCTGGCTCGGCACAAACGGGGTTTCTCCTTTCATGCTGAGATTCAGACTCAGCATCGCCATGAGTATAATTACAAACCTTTTCATTTCTTATACTGAGCCTTTGAATTTCGTGACTGAATGTGGTTTTTACCAGATAATAGTTTCAATGGACTCATTCCTTCCGGATAATCCCAATCAAACGAGAACTGGTCAACATACAGTATGGAGCCGGCTCCTCCAGTGAAGTAATCTCCATATTTAGACGCGGCACATGTGATCAAAAGGTAAGTTGGAACTTTCGCCGTATCCCGATACTTTATATCTATTACGAATTCCTTATATTCCGACATTTTACCGCTATAAATCAATTCGCCATAGCCTATCACTGAGGGTGAATTAGGATCGAACAACTGTCTCTTTGCAGGATTAGTTCGAATCTCGAAAGGTCCGGCCCAATCAGTAAGAGCCACATAGATATGGCAGGTATCCGGCTGGCCCTTCATAAAATCGAGTTGCTTATCCGCGTAATTGATATCAGCTGCAGAATACTGATAGTAACCTTTTAGACGTGTGGGACGTAACGTCCAGGGGCGTCCGAAATCAAGAATACCATTTGAACCGTCTACTTCAACAAATTTACCGGTATAGATCGATCCGGCAGCTAACTTTCCTAATCCGAATAAACCCACAAATCGGGTTTCAAGTTGTGCGGCCTGACCGGTTCCGGTAACAGTATGATCCGTCGGTACCACATTACTCTGACCCAATGTAGCGGCTCCTGTATTACCCGTATCCCAGAACTGATCTCCACCTTCAGGATATGGATTCCAGACATTACCATCTTTCCACCATTGATCGAAATCTCCATCCGGAATATCAGCTGTGCCTGCAGTGGTGACCTTTATCTCATTTCCCTTTTGTGTCGGCACAACGGCACGCACGGAGTATTCGGTAAGAGGGGTAAGATGCGGAATATATGCGTAGAACGAACCTCCTGTCTGACTCACATATTTCTGGTCGAGCGTTATCCATTCTTCTGATCCAGATTCCCGGTATTCAAACCCTCCTGTCATATCTTCGGGACAAGTGCCGTAAGCCCATATCACCTCCGACCATGCATCCACACTCGTGGTATTGGCCAATGACTCCACTACTTCAGCATAAATGGTCCATACCTCGGAGCGTCCGAATGCAGTCACCACCACCTTAAACGGATGTGACAAATCAATATCCCAGCCCGGACGAAGATCCGGAACTGTTTCTGACACTTTGGCAGCTCCGAGTTTGGCATTTACAATCCTGACTTTTGAGAGGTCTACCCTATTGGTAACAGAAACAATCACTCTTCGGGCTACCACATCTATCACACTCTCACCTACCTGACCCTCAACCTCAAAATATCTTTCTATTTCCTGATGGCCGATAACTTTCCAGGGATATTCCTGATAGCGTTTCAAAGTCACCTCAAGGGGGGAAGACAGATCATAGGTTCCCTCCAGAAGATTCGGATCCGATGTGCCACCCTCCGTGATTACATATTCACTGAATCTTACAGCCATTATGTCCACTGCCTCACTCAGATAAACGTCAGCCTGACACGTGACTGAATCCAAAATAGTGGGTCTCGACTCCCCTTCGGCCACCAACGCCCTGATATTCTGAGCGATTCGGGGATAAGGGATATCATCCTTGATACACGATCCCATTACCGTCAGCAATACAAACACTGCACCCAAGAGAACGAATGAAGATAAGACCCTTCCGCCTATTTCTTTATTTTTTCTTTTCATATTCTTTTATTCAATCAGATATGAATTCCGATACCAAAATTTATATTAAAGATATTGAAACGGAAATTTGCTCCGGAAGTGACTCTATTTCCAAGGTCTTCTCCATTCTCTGTCTGCTTCTCATTCTTCAGGTTGAATCCGAATACGCCGAATGAGACATTGAAGCTCACATTATCCATAATGAACACGCACACTCCCGGAGAAAAATTCAGGGCTGCCTGCATATATGTAGTGTGAGTGGTACGCAGATTCCCGTCAAATGGTCGTTGAAAATCCGAATTCCCGGAAGAAAAGGCTAATTCCACTTCATTAAAGATTCCGAACCGGCCTCTACGCGTCAATCCCACATACTGCTGAAGCGTAAGGGCGGCTGTATAGGCCTCATTCCTATACATTATATCATGAAGATTGAAATTCATATCTTCCATAATATCCACATTAAAGGAATCTATGGCACCTTTCATTGAGGTGTAGCCCAACCGCAAACCAAGGGAAACATTATTACTTATAAAATATGATACGGAAGGACGGATGGAAAAAGCATGAGCGCGGATATCTATATCCGACATAAGATCCATAATTCCCAGATCATCAGTGGTGAATTCTCCATACGATGCTGTCAATCCAAATGCCCATTGTCCCTTGGGAATGAATAGATGATTAAACAGACCTCTATCGAAGCGTCCGAAATTACGTGTGCGTAATATCATCGGAACAGTATCACCCTTCCAGAGGGCCTTCTCATTCATATCTATATTGCTCTCATCATCCACTACCCTCATATGACCTGTAAGCAATTTCAATACATCATTTTCCAAAGAATCGGGAACATAGATATACTTTCCTGCCGGCTCCGATTTGGAAACGCTATCCATCTCAGAGGCCCATGCTTTTGGCCCGATTATCACCGCCAATACCAGCAAGCTTAATCGAAGAATTATTCTCTTTTTCATTTTCTTTCTGTTTGGGGATTAGAGATAGAACGACATTCCGAATGTGATCGAGAAAAGATTGATATGGAAATTGGCCAGTTTCGACTTGCGTCGCGAAACATAGATACGATCCGTTGTGGATTTAGTGGATGTATAACTAAATCCCAGCACGCCGATATTCACTTCCAGAGCCGAGTAATTGTTGAGGAACATACACAGGCCGGGCACAATACCGACACTCAGCTGAAAATTTTTCTCATAGGTTCCCGTAATGTTATCACCCACTCCGGTGGTAAATTTCGACTGGCCTCCGCCCAACTGACACTGCACCTCATTAAAGAATCCGAATCGCTTTGATCTTCCGATTGAAAAATAATTCCGGAAGAACATCGTGGCATAGTAATTATGCGCCAGCGAATATATATGATCCATTGAATAGTCCATATCGGTATCCAGCACAATACTTGCTTCCTCGAGCTTGGTCAGCGACCGCTGGTATCCGAATTTAAGACCCAATCCCATATCATCAGCAATCATATATCCCAACATGGGAGTAACCTTGAAGGTATAGGTATCTCCCGATACCCCGTCAAGAATTAAAAACTGATATTTATTCTGATTACTCTGGGAATAGGAGATGGAGACTCCAGTGAGCCATTGACCTTTAGGCACAAACACCACACTCTCCATTTCACGTCGATATTCCTCCAATGTTTTTTTCTTTACGATTGAATCTATCATCGCAGGAGTGACATGAAGCGTATCCGCCTCAGCTATCTCAGAGGGCAAATTCATGCTATCCGCTGAAAATGCAGTCTGACCCTGCGCGCATAGTGCGCACAGAGCCAGACATATACTGATTATAATTTTTTTGTTCACTGCATTCAACTATTACTCGTAAACAAGTTCAAAATCGTCTACATACATCACCGACTGGCTCGACCCGGAGAAATAGTCGCCATATTTGGAAGCCGTAACCACAATCGCCAGATGAGTCGGTTTTCTTGTCTTAGCCGCTTCCTTATACTCAATCGGAATCTCTACTTTAGCCAAACCTCCGTCAGGTCCGAATGCCTCAGTCCAGGTCACCTGTCCATAAGCCAATACATTCTGTCCGTTAGGGTCAAACACCTGGCGATTGGATGCCTTGGTGCGGATCTCCATCGCTCCGCTAAGAAGAGCCACATAAATCTGACCATGATCGTTTCCTCCTTTAAAGCCCGCCGGAACAAACTCATCATTGCCATCCTTCACTTTCACTCCCGCTCCCGGACGATAATTCACCCACACAGAAAGCTTCTTGGGATGAGATCCATTATAGGAACGGCCAATTGAGAGAACACCATCCGTACCATCCGTCTTCACATACTCTCCGACGAACAGGTTTCCGGCAGCCAATATACCCACAGCCTCGGCTGATGCAAGACGAGCCGAGCTCTCCCCGCTATTAAACATATCGGTGGATCGTGTGGTCAGAGTCTTACTTGCTGTAGCCGCGCCCTCATTGCCGGATCCCCAGAACGACTGACTCTTATTACCTCCTGCTCCGGGTAATGTCACAGTTCGGGTGCCTAACATTGTACTGGCTGAGTATGTGCTCCACTCCTCCATCGAGGCATTTGGAATTGTAAACATTGCCTCAGTGGTGAACGATACAGGCTGGGCTTCATCATATCCATCACAGAAGGGAGCATACTCATACTTCGTATTCTGCTTCAGGCCACTGAGTGACACACGATAGTATCCCGTGGCTCTGGTGTTTCCAGCCGGATAGACACGCTGCCAGGTTTCTGTTCCTGCTTCGCGATACTTGATACCATAATTCGCAGCGGAGTTATCATAGATATATCCGGTCAGAGTGGCTGTGGTGGCTCCGACTGAAAGAAGGTTCTTCTTAAGATCGCTTTCATCAACTCCTACAGGGGATTTACGTACGATAGCCGCTTCCGTATTAGCGACATGTAACGTTCCTGAACCCACATTATGGCGATCGTCGGTTCCGGTGACAGTGACACAATATTCTTCATCACTTTCCGGAAGGGCATCGAGGAAAGCCTTGGTGAATGTGATATGAAAACGCTCCACTTTCACCTTGCCTTCATCAAGAGAAGGAGCATCGTCATACGTTTCCTCTTCCTCAACCACTATTCCTAAGGCACGAAGCTGATCCTGCACGTCTCCCTGCGTGATATTGAGTCCTGACTCAATTCCGGTGAAATTCGAACTGAAATCCATTATCACTGATCCCTTATCAAAGCCAAAATAACCCCGCATTACAACGTTTATATCCGTAAAGTTACCCGGAGTAGACACCACTTGGTCGCGGATATCAAATTCCGATCCGATCAATGCAGGAGCCGGGAAGATTTCTATATCCTCCTGAATAATTGGGATATCTTCTATTTCTATACGGATCAACGCTCCGCCCTGGGTCACGGGAGGCTGATCAGCGGAGAGTCTGACAACATATTCGTGAGCTCTCTTCACGCCCTCAATCTTACCCTCTTTATGATAGGGTGAGCCATCGGACAATATGCCCTCAATCTCATAAGACAAATCCTTGTCAGCATTGGGCATCATGAAATATCCTTTAGATGTGGGGATGTTGGAGTTATCGAATTCCAGACTGCCACGCGAATGACTGAATGTCACCTTCAGATTCTTAAGATCCACATTCAGGGAAACAGGATCCACAGAAGTGACCACATTGGCAATATTGCAATTCAGTGTCAAAGGAGTGGTGCCTTCAGAGAGCTGGAATTTACGGTATCCTCTATAAAACTTCTTATCATAAGAAGCTGATACGGAATCTCCTGTCCATCCTTCCACCACATATTCACCTACGGTCAGCTTAATCTGGGACGGAACGTTTTCCACACCCTTATATTTACGGATCACGCCTTTCGCATTCTCGATATATATCACGCAATTATCACGAAGCGACTTCATTTCATCGTTTCCTATAGCCCGTGTATCGACTTGAAGTTCTCCCTTGACAGCTGTACTTAGCTCAAGAGTGCCTTCGGCCGATCCATCAAATGGATTATCCTTGGCACAAGAGGAGAACAGCACACTGCCGGCCAGAATCACAGCCGAACCAGCTATTAATTTCTCTATAAAGTTCATGGCTGTTGCTTATTATAATTTCAATTTCAATGTCTTCGTTACTTCTCCATTGGCATCCCCTACGGTGATCACGAAATGATGCTCCGCAGAACCGAATATAGCTATCATGGGAAGGAAGCCGGTCAGATCAAAATCTACACTTGACTTTCCTCCGGTACTGACCGGCAAGCCAAGGGCTTCAAGTATCTCCTTCACATCTTCGGTCTTGCCATCCACGAACCTCGTGTTATTGACCAAGTCGAGCCTATCCGACAGACCGACACTTTCCAATTCAGCCGGTGTAAGATTATCGGAGACTATCACACATTCAAATTTTGTGAAACCGCCCTCCGCATTACTCTTCATATGCAATACCACCTTTGAAGTTTCCGGATCCACCGGATTCACCTTATCCAGGTCGATCGGGCTATCAGCCGTGATTGTCGGTAATTCCTGAGTCGGTGGAGTCGGATCATCGCCTTCATCATCTCCCTCGCGCGGCCGCTCATTATCATCAAGGATTTCATCCTCGATAGTAGGGACATCGCAGTTGATATCAATTTTCTGCACAGATGCCTCTACTCTGAGGTCGGCCTCCATATCTCCTCCCATATTCGGGTCGGAGCCTGGATGAGGATGGAAATTCAGAATATAATGATATCCCTTCTTCACCTCATTCTTAAGAGTCTTCGTTTCCGAAGTCTTTGAGCCGTCCACGGTGCCCTCGAACACAGCTACCATAGTATTCTCATTGGAATACATGAAATAGCCCGCTTTCCCGGCTTCAACCTCAGCTTTTGTGAATCGCAATGCTTCGCTCGCTCCGACCTTTACATCCACGAACACATCATCACCCATACGGTTTGTCAACGTCGGATCGAAAGTCACGGTTACCATGATATTCTCAAGCTTACATACGATAGGCTCGATATAGCTTGTGATCTCCATCGGTTTTACTTCGAACTCGCTCGACTCTCCGACCATATACGGGGCTTCCCATGCCACAGGATACAACTCGCCATATGTGGCTGTACAGGTATAGGTGCCGGCCGGTAGTGTCACGACATCGGGCATTTCCGAATACTTATATTTGGCCATAGGCTGCGAGTCACCCTTCTTAGTGAACATCACATCAAAATCGCTGAGCAAAGTATTACTGCGAGTGCGTACCAGTGACTCATCAGTAAGACTTACTGCTAATGCTGATTTCACAAGCTGACCCTCTTCCGAGATCGGATCCGGACTGAAAGGCTGTTCCTTCTGACAGCTTACCATCAGCAGACATCCCCCTAATAGAGAATATATATATGATCGTTTCATTTTTTCTTGTTATTTCTTGTTGATTTTCCAGTCAGGCTTGATACTTCATAACCTAAGTGAACATTCTTAATCTTGAGCTCCGAACCCGTAGCCAATGCTTTATATTCATTGGTGGCAATCTGATGTGTACGGTTTTCTCCGGTCGGTGTATTCACATCATCCAGTTCGCTGCCTGTTGGAATATGCACTTCCACAGGTTCTGCTGCCGATGACACGAAACGTACATACAATTTTTTAGCCTTCTTGCCGAAAGGATATTGTGGGAGCTGAATCTCCTTCGATTCCCATTGACCGCTGACCGTGAGAGAATAAACGCCTGTTGTACTCAATTTTTCATCATTATCTCCATACACAGTCACCTCTACGGCCCCATGTTCTCCATTAATCGGATTTGCCAGATATTCAAATGAAATCGTACTGGGACGGGAGGTGAAGGCTATTCCATTTTCACGGGTTTCCGTTCCGTTATAGATATATTTCCCGAGGAAGAGTTCGCCCGCAGCACGACTGGCAATATTTTCAGGTGCATTTCTCGAACATCTACTTATTACGGAGAGTCCATGGTTATCCTGTGGCGGCATCACTCCATTATGATCATAGGCCACACTTCTTAAGGTCACCTCCCCGTTGGATGCCATTGTAGATGGAACCACAAACCATGTGTTCAATGTATTCGCATCTTCATAACATGTCTTTGCATTTACGGAACACCAGTCGGCAGGCTCGTTCACATATATGGAAGTATAATTTACATAGGCTTTATAAAGTCCATACTTCCAGGCCCCTCCGGTGTCGATATGACTGAAATTGATCGTGTTTACAAGATTCTGGAAGTCGCCGTTAGGAACATCCGCCTTTGCTTCCGTTGTAAACTCCGGCACATTCTTATCAAATCCCGTTACAGTGAATTTCAGATCTGAATAGGTGGTGGAGGGTGAAAGGCCGGTTACGATAAACATTCCACGCTCCGTATCATTCACAATTTCGCGCGTCAGGATATTTTCACCATTATACACCTTAGTATTGCTGATCACATAATCAATCACCTTCTGATCCGCGCTGTTGATTTTAATTTCCGCCTTTGTGGCGTAGGCATCAATATCAAGTGTATAGTCAGGCTCCGCCACCGGCACATTAACATCGAATGTCTTCGTACCTAACATGGCTCTGACATCGATTATCGGATTATTCAGTGGACTCACCTCAAGCACATATCTGATGGCATAAGGAAGCTGGCTTCCCGCCGGAACCGAAATCACCTGCGATCTGATCACATCCGCCTGTACCATACGGTTGTTCTCATCAGGAGCTTCAAATGAAAGCTCATTTCTGATATCAATGCAGTCTGTATAGACGTCTACTGTGGCTTCTGTAGCTAAGAATGATGCCGTACGGGGTGCTTTAATCTCTACGGTCACAGGTGTGATCTCCACTACAAACTGAATCTCATCGGAAAGTCGGGTCTGCGCATCCTTCACCTGAAGCGATATAGTGTGGCGTCCGACCGGAAGATTACCGATAAAACCCTCAAGGTCGAGCACTGCCAATTTATCAGGATTGCGATAGAACCCATAGCATCCCAGACCGGACTCCTCAAGCTGCTGTTGCTGAAGCTCACTGGCCTTCATGAGGTCGATACGCTCGCCAAACGCAGGCACATACTGAGCCGATGAGACAATATTTAGATTTGCAGAAGTCAACCCTCCAAGCGCAAATACCGCGAATTTTGCCTCATTAGAATAGTGGGCGTATTCGAATGCCTTGTTCTCCTGACCTGAGGTAAATCCCTGAGGAGTCACTGTAGGTGCAGGCGAATTCCACAGCTGATCTCCTAACGATACATCCACAGTCTCAGAAACCACATTATCATCAAACTGCACATCGAGAGCCATATTCCCTTGAGCATCTGCATTGACATTGAATGTCACTACATAATGATGACGTGGTTCGGCTGTGAATCCGGCCGGCTGAATTGTCACGGTCTTACCCTGACCGTTGGTGAGGGAAAGAGTTACATTCACCTCCGACGGTTTTATATACGCCGGACGCTCCTCCTCCTGAGAAAAGGTGACATACTGATGACCCGGGGTCTGCACAGCGCCATTATATGCTGTGAAATAATTTTTGAATGCATCCGTATATCGGAACGATACCATCGAATTGGCCAATGTGGCAACCACAGCTACATCAGTCTTGGCGTTCGGCCCCACATGGACCTGATTCACACCATAATAATACGGGTGTTCGAAGCCTTCCTGTTCTATATCGCCGTATGAAGCCTCGATATCATAATCTCCGATTGGAAACTCATGCTCACTATGAAAGTGATCGAGAGTATCCCATGTCTTGGAATAGCTGCCATCATTTTTGTGAAGTCCGATTCCGAATGTCGCCACATCCGGAACTATCGGAGACATTCCATCATCGGCCCGGGTCATATTCATCACCCTACCGTCTGTGGACAGGCTAAGCGATATACTTCCTTTCTCTCCGCTTAAACTTTCGATACCGTCATCGGATGAACACGAAACCATGCAAGCCACCATTGCTCCGATGAGGAATCCGTTAGTTAGTTTATTCATATGTTAGTCTATATATAGCGTCCCTCCGGTCCGCTGATTTTATCTATGGAAATCATAAGTAAGTATTCAAAATTAAACGATACCAAGTAATTAAATTATCTTTTATACTATCTACGGCCTCTTTTGACTCGTATATAGTATAAATTAATTTTGAACACTTACTTATTTCGGATCTTATGTGAGACAATCCGATTTATCGGCAACAAAATTAATCCTTTAATTTCTATTAACCAATTTTTTGACCCTTTTGACCAACATTTCCCCTTTTTGACCAATTTTAACCCTTCTTTTAGGTTATTTTTACTCTTTCCTCTCCCTTTTATTCCCTTAACACCCTATCCGGCTCGGTTCAACTTTTCCCTTTTTATTGCGTTAATAACTCAGATAGATTAATCCTTATCCTTATTTCTTTATCTATTTTTAATAGGTTCCTCGATCTATTCTTGATAGATATGAGAGGTCCGGTTATTATACACCCGATTCGTTAATTATAAATATTGATCCTAAAATTCAAATGAAAAAGAAATACGCAATCCTCCTGAGTGCCGCCCTCTTTTTAGGGGCTTCCTCAGTCCAGGCTCAATCGCTCTCCGATATCCTTTCTAAAATAGGAGCCGGCAAACAGACCAACGATTCTTCTTCCAATTCCGGCTCCAACTCCGGTATCGGCGGCACACTCGGTAATCTCATCGGTGGCGTGCTCTCCACTTCCAATCTCTCTGAAAAAGATCTTCAGGGTAAATGGGAATCCCAGGGCCCGGCTGTCGGTTTCAAATCCGACAACCTCCTTAAAAAGGCCGGAGGCGTGGCGGCAGCTGCTGCGATCGAGTCAAAACTCGAACCCTACTATTCCCAGTTCGGCCTTAATGGTGCTACTCTTGAAGTGGACCAGAATAATAATTTCGTGCTTGCAATAAAGGGTATCAAACTTAAAGGTACCATCGCACGTAAGGAGGGTTCAGATAATGGTGTGTTCGAATTCAAATTCCAGGCCTTCGGGAAGGTCGGTCTCGGCAGCGTCACTACCTACGTTTCAAAATCCATCAATAGCCTTGATGTAATGTTCGATGCCACTTTCCTGATCAAAATTGTATCGGTGGTAGGCAAAGTTAGCGGCCAGTCATCAATCCAGGCCCTTACATCCCTCCTCACTTCATATGATGGCCTTAACGTAGGCTTCAAGATGGTGAGTCAGAAGTAATTCGTCAGCGCGAAGCTGTTTCCGTCCCGGCTCTGCCGGTTCTCCCCAATAGAAGCGCCTTCCATTCGGAATTCCGAATGGAAGGCGCTTCTATATTTTCATATCTTGCCTACAATTACACTGCCGCAATCCGGGCTATATACTTTCCCAGAATATCAAATTCCAGATTCACTTTCGTGCCTTTCTCAATGCGGCAGAAATTGGTGTGGTCGTGCGTATAAGGAATAATCGCCACTTTAAAGCTATTATTTGTCGGCTCCACCACTGTCAGACTAACGCCATTCACTGTCACCGATCCCTTATCCACTGTAATATACCCACGCTTTGCCAATTCAGGAGCCACATCATATTCAAACGTATAATACCAGCTTCCATCTGCCTCTCGGACATCAGTACAGATTGCTGTGGTATCCACATGGCCCTGCACAATATGTCCGTCAAGCCGACCATCAATCTTCATGCTCCGTTCAAGATTCACAAGGTCTCCGGGCTTCAATCCGCCAAGATTTGAACGATCAAGGGTTTCCTTAATGGCTGTCACCGTGTATGTGCCATCCCCCGGTAGAGCCACCACAGTGAGACACACTCCGTTATGCGATACACTCTGATCAATATTCAATTCATCGGTAAAGGAACTTTTCATCGTGATATGAAGATTCCCTTTATCCTCCAGGACAGCCACCACTTCGGCAGCTTCCTCAACAATTCCTGAAAACATATTCTTTGTTGCTATATTTTATATTGCAAATATAAGAATTTTTGGGTAATTTTACCCAAAAGAATAACAACCATGGCTCTCCAAACCCGAATTCCTCTTCCGGCCCGCTTGTCGGGATCTGTTCCGATGTTGCCCCCGGGGTCGCGTCGTATCACGGTGATTGGAGGCAATGGCGTGGGTAAATCACGGTTCATGGAAGAGACGGCTCGTCTCACAGCCCCGGCTTCTTTTCGGCTCTCCGCCGTTTCAGGCATCTTCCCCTCGCGGGAGGAATCCACTATGACCGGCTCCATTGATGATCTGTACCGGCGGAATATCTCAGCCAATGGTCATTTCAGACCGGAGGCCCTGAGCGAGCTTGACCGGCTTGAGGCTCTCCTTATGGCTGATGAACTGAAGGCTCTCCTTCGCTTCAAGGAATCCCTGGTGGATGCCCCGACTATAATTAATGGAGAGCATTCTTCCGAAATTTCTTTTCCCTCCCCTACACCCCTGGATCATCTTCGCAACATCTGGAAAGATATCTTTCCCGGCACGTCCATATCGGCGTTGAGCGGGGCGTTGAGGTTCCGACCCGCCGGTTCTGAGGATTTTATTCCTGTCGGCAGACTGAGTAGAGGAGAACAGGCGGCTCTATATTATTCCATCGCCATCCATTATGCGCCTGAGAATGGAGTCGTATTCATTGATGCCCCCACCCTCTTCCTCCACTATTCCGTCTATCAGAGGCTATGGCCTGCTTTGGAAGCCCTGCGCCCCGACTGCGTTTTCATATACAATGCCATAAATCCCGACTTTATCTCGCCCCGTCATGGAGAACCCCTCATATGGGTGAAAGGTTACGATGCCGACCAAAAAGCCTGGGATTATGAGTTGGTGGATTCTGCGGATATCTCCGATAATATACTCCGCGATATCGCCGGAGCGCGCCGGCCGGTACTGTTCATTGAAGGTGACCGCGAGCATAGCATTGATGCCAGACTCTATGCCGCAGTTTTTCACAATTATACAGTCCGCCCCCTCGGTTCCTGCAATAAGGTGATCGAAGCCACACGGGCTTTTAATGATCTCAACGCCATACATCGCCTGAACGCAGCCGGAATTGTCGATCGCGACCGGCGTACAGACCAGGAGGTGAATTATCTCCGCCGGAAGAATATCATGGTGCCGGAAGTGGCCGAAATTGAGAATATGTTTCTCCACCCCGGGATTTTACGGGTAATGGCCCGTCTGCGCGGGCGTCAGGAAGAGAAGGTGATTCGGAAAGTGACAAAGACAATTCTTAATCTGTTTGCCGCCAATATTGATGCTCAGGCCCTTGAACATGTGCGCCATCGTATCAAACGGGAAGCGGAGATAAATATAGATTCCCGATTCTCCTGTATCACGGCCCTCGAAACCCATCTCAAGACCCTCCATAACCGACTCCAGCCCCGGAAACAATATGAGGAACTCCGCAAGCAATTCCGCAGAATGGTATCTGAAAAGGATTATGAAGGAGTGCTCAGAGTATTCAATCATAAGCCGATGCTTTCGGCTTCAAATATAGCTCCGATGCTCGGTTTCGGTTCGGTCGATGCATACATACACGCCGTACTCGAAATAATGGCTCGGGAATCTCCGGAAAGCCGGGATCTCCGACAGGCCATAAGGTCAATTCTTCTTGTCACCGACCCCGATATTTCTTCCTTCGCTCCCGCTAACAAAGCCTCCCTCCCGGATGTTAAAAAGATAGCCCGTTATACCCCGGACAATCCTCAAAACAAGAATGTAGCTCAAGATAAAAACAAGAATATAACTCAAGATAAAATATGGAAAAACAATTAGGAATCCTTCGCGATGATCCATGGCTCGAGCCTTTCGCGGCAGCCATAGAGGGTCGTCATCAGGATGTGATCAGAAAAAAAGAGGAACTCACCGCCAATACCCGCGGCTCTCTCAAGCGCTTTGCCAATGCCTACAATTGGTTTGGCCTTCACAAGGAGAAAGACAGCTGGGTATTCCGCGAATTTGCTCCTAATGCCACTGCCGTCTATCTCTTCGGTACGTTCAACGACTGGAACCCTCGTGATCCACACTACGCTCTCACACGCCTTGAAGACGGCTCCTGGGAGGGTCATTTCACTGAAGACGCCATCCATAACGGCGATCTCTTCAAAATGTTCGTGGAATGGAACGGCGGCGAGGGAGAACGCATCCCGGCCTATGCCCGTCGAGTGGTGCAGGATCCTAATACCCATATTTTCTCAGCCGAGGTATATGTTCCCGAACACCCATACGAATTCAAGATCACAAAGTTCACTCCCGATACCAAACCTCTTCTCATCTACGAATGCCATATCGGTATGGCACAGGATGAGGAAGGTGTAGGCACCTACGAGGAATTCCGTACCAAGACGCTGCCCCGTATCGCCGCCGACGGCTACAACGCCATTCAGATCATGGCAATCCAGGAACATCCCTATTACGGTTCGTTCGGCTACCATGTCAGCAGTTTCTATGCGGCTTCCTCGCGGTTCGGCACTCCCGACGATCTCAAGCGTCTCATTGACGATGCCCACGAACGCGGCATAGCCGTTATTATGGATATCGTGCATTCTCATGCCGTGAAGAATGAAGTGGAAGGTCTCGGACGTCTTGACGGCTCCTATGATCTCTATTTCTATGGTGATCATCGCCGCGAACATCCGGCATGGGATTCCCTTTGCTTCGATTATGGCAAGAATTCAGTGCTCCATTTCCTTCTGTCCAACTGCAAGTTCTGGCTTGAGGAGTATAAATTCGATGGTTTCCGTTTCGATGGTGTGACCTCGATGCTCTATTACGATCATGGTCTCGGCAAGGCTTTCGGAGGGTATGATGATTATTACGACGGAGGGCAGGACACAAACGCCCTTGTATATCTTTCGCTGGCTAATATTCTTATCCACGAAGTGAATCCCAAGGCCATCACCATCGCAGAGGAGATGAGCGGTATGCCCGGTCTGGCACTTAAGTTTGACGAAGGCGGCATCGGTTTTGATTACCGTATGGCTATGGGTATCCCCGACTATTGGATCAAGATGATTAAGGAGAAGAAGGATGAGGATTGGCATCCGACCTCCATATTCTGGGAACTCACCAATCGTCGCGCTGACGAGAAGACAATATCTTACTGCGAAAGCCACGACCAGGCCCTCGTGGGAGATAAGACCATCATCTTCCGTCTGATAGATAAAGAGATGTACTGGCATATGATGGTCGACGACCATAATTTTACTGTCGACCGCGGTATGGCCCTCCACAAGATGATCCGGCTCGTGACTCTTGCCACAATCAATGGCGGATATCTTAACTTCATGGGCAATGAGTTCGGTCATCCCGAATGGATCGATTTTCCTCGCGAAGGAAACAGCTGGAGCTATAAGTATGCCCGTCGCCAGTGGGATCTTGTCGACCGTCAGGATCTTAAGTATCGCTTCCTGAATGCCTTCGATAATGCTATGGTCGAAGTGGTTTCCGGAAAATACAATTTCCAGTCGCTTCCCGTAGAGAAGCTTTGGGAGAAAGATGATGATCAGGTGTTGGCATTCATGCGTGGCGACCTTGTATTTGTCTTCAACTGGAGTCCGAATAAATCATTCACTGATTATGGCTTCCTGGCTCCCGCCGGAGAATATGAGGTGGTGCTCGATTCCGATAATCCGGAGTTCGGAGGATATGGAAATATTGATGATTCCGTGAATCATTTCACTTCTCCCGATCCTCTTTACTCTCCGGCCGGTAAGGGTTGGCTGAAACTTTATCTCCCTGCCCGCACTGCCATGATTCTCAGAAAGGTCAAGGCTGCCCCTAAGCGTGCGGCGAAGAAGAGCGCCGCAGCCCAAGAGGCACCGGAAGTAGTGGTAACGGTCACCGCAGATGCGGAGGTGAAGGCTCCGGCCAAGAAAACCACTGCGAAAAAGACCACAACCAAGAAGACGCCCGCAAAGGAGACTGCTGAGAAAAAACCGACTGCGAAGAAATCCACAGCCAAGAAAACAACAGCCACAAAATCTGCTGCTAAGACCTCTGCAAAGAAGACAACCACAAAGAAGACGGCTTCCAAAAAGTCTGATTCTGTGGAGTAATACCGTATAATCCATACACCCGACCCGGCGGAATCTTCGTTTCGCCGGGTCGACTATGAATCATAATCAGATATTGAGTCCGATTCATAGACACTTGATAATCCAAATTGATTTTCGAATTATGAATTCCAATCCCATCATCATAGCCGTAGATGGTTATTCATCTTCCGGCAAATCCACTATGGCACGAGATCTGGCCGCCCGCATCGGATATATCTATGTCGATTCCGGTGCTATGTATCGTGCTGTTACTCTATATGCCCTACGCCACGGGATGGCCACTCCTGAGGGAAATCTCGATGCGGAAGCTCTCAATGCCGCTCTCCCCGATATCTCCATCTCCTTCTCTCCGGCCGGAGCCGACGGGCGTCAGCATACTCTCCTCAATGGGGAGGACGTGGAAAAGGAAATCCGCTCCATGGAAGTAAGCGGTATGGTCAGCCCTGTAGCGGCCCTTCCTGAGGTACGCCACCGTCTTACAGAGCTCCAGCGCGAGTTCGGTCGGCGGCGTGGAATCGTGATGGACGGCCGCGACATCGGCACCACTGTCTTTCCCGATGCCGAGATGAAAGTCTTTGTCAATGCCTCTCCGGAAGTCAGGGCCAAAAGAAGAGTGCTCGAACTCCGGGCTAAGGGTGAGAATGTGAATTTCGAGGAGGTTTTGGATAATATCCGCGAACGCGACCATATCGATACCACCCGTAAGGAATCCCCTCTCGTGCAGGCTGCCGATGCCCATGTGCTCGATAACGACTCCATGACAATCCCTCAGCAGATGGATTGGCTCCTGAATCTTTATAATTCAATTAAGTAAGTGTTCAAAATTAATTTATACTATATACGAGCTTATTTTGGAGGCGATTGGGGCGCAGAACGAAGGAGAATACTTTCGTATTCGACTGAGTGATAAGCCACAAGCGGCCCAAAAGAAGCCGTAGATAGTATAAAAGATAATGCTCTTACTTGATATCGTTTAATTTTGAATACTTACTTATAGCAACAAATGACCCACGCCTCTAATAGGAATCAGGTAGTGGAAATCGATGAGAATTCCGGTTTCTGCTTCGGTGTGGTCACCGCCATTGAAAAAGCCGAGGCCGAGCTCGGCCGAAGCGGTGAGTTACACTGCCTTGGAGATATTGTCCATAATGCTTCGGAAGTGGAACGCCTCCGCCTCCGGGGCCTGAATACAATCACTCATTCCGACCTCGAAAACCTGCATGACGCCACAGTGCTCCTTCGGGCTCATGGCGAACCCCCATCCACATATGAGACAGCACGCCGGAATAACATCTCTATAGTGGATGCCACCTGTCCTGTCGTACTTCAGCTCCAGAAGCGAATCAAACGTGCCTATGATGAAGGACGCCTCCGGATGGAATCAGGCCAAGCTTCGCGAATGCCCCTGATTCTGATTTATGGTAAAGAGGGACACGCCGAGGTTAACGGGCTTGTAGGGCAGACTGATGGCACGGCGATCGTGGTCCAATCTCCTGAGGATCTCGATGGTCTGGACCTTGACGGGGACGTGCTGCTCTATTCGCAGACCACTCAATCACTCGATGGATTCCATCGTATGATTGAAGCCATACGGCAACGTAAGAAGACCGGGGAATTCGAATATTCCGACACAATCTGCCGACAGGTGGCAAACCGCCTTGAAGGTCTCCGCAATTTTGCCGCAGGTCATGATGCAGTGGTTTTCGTAAGCGGTGCGAAAAGTTCAAACGGTAAGGTGCTCTTCGAGGAATGCCGGAAAGTGAATCCGCGCACATATCTTGTCAGCGATGTCAAGGATCTCGATCTTGACGCGCTCACCGATGTCGCCTCGATCGGAATATGCGGAGCCACCTCCACTCCACGCTGGCTCATGACCCGCATTGCGGATATAATCCGTGATAAAAAAGATAATGGATAGAACTGATAATGGATAGAATTGATAAAATCGAAGCTCTCGACCGCCGCTTCATGGAAGCGGCTCTCGAAGAGGCTAAAATTGCCGCCGATAAGGGGGAGGTCCCTATCGGAGCGGTAATCACACTTAATGGCCGGATTATAGCCCGCGGCCATAATCTCACAGAGATTCTTCACGATGTGACGGCACACGCCGAAATGATAGCCATCACATCGGCCAGCGAACATCTCGGCGGAAAATATCTTCCCGACTGCACTCTTTATGTCACTGTAGAGCCATGTGCAATGTGTGCCGGAGCCATAGGATGGAGCCAGATGGGACGCCTTGTCTATGGTGCTTCCGACCAAAAGCGCGGTTGCTTCTCTTTCTTCACTCCAATGCGCTCTCCCCTGCATCCCAAGACAATCGTAAAATCCGGTGTCCTCGAGGAGGAATGCAGGAGAATCATGCAAGATTTTTTCAGAAAACTCCGGCGGTGACAAAAGTTTTTTGTAATTTTGTGGAAACTATTGAAGTTATCTAAACTTATTTTTTATTAACAATTGCGAGAGATTTTTGAGCTGATTTAGTCACTCGAAGAGGTAGCAACCTTTCGGTTGGTACCGATGAGAGGGGCGAAAGCAGCCAAAAAGATCCGCAAGGGTTAATAAAAGAATGTATGAGTAGCTTCGTTTAACATTCGTAAATAAGTTTAGACAACTTCATAAGGAGGAGCTCCTGCAAAGTCGATCGGGAATAATGCTCTCCCTCCAATCTATCTATCTTTCTTTTCTAACTGACACATCATGAATGCTTCTGACAAAATTAAGGGCGCATTATATGGTTTAGCGCTCGGCGATGCCCTGGGAATCGGCACTGAATTTATGACCGTAGATGAAATCCATAACTATTACCCCGATGGTCTGACTGATTTCACCCAGTTTATCCGCGATGCTCACCGGGCCACTTTCCAGAAAGGGTCCTGGTCTGCTAATACCGAGGTTGTGCTCCGTCTGATCGAGACTATTGCCAATCATAAGGATATCCGCCTTAAGGACGTGGCCCATACTTTACGTGAATGGTACCTCGAATCCCCCGAAGATGTCATGCCCGTTTATCGCGCAGTAATCGGGAATCCTCGCTGGGAAGATAATCCGATCACCGAATGTCATAGCACATGGCGCGAACGCAACATCACAGAGGCCACCAACGAAGCCATCCATCGCGCTCTGATAATAGCTGTGATTTCAGAGTCTGATACCGACATACACCGCTGGTGTCATCGTCTTGTCAGCCTCACACATGATGACATCCGCTGTATGGCCTCCACTGCCGTTATCGCAAAATGGCTCCATTCCGTGATTATCGAAGGAAAGGAAGCTTCTCGTGAGGATCTTGAGCAATTTTGCCGCCAGATCGACTCCCGTACCCTGATATATATCAAGGCTGCGGGCGACGGAGACCTCTCCAATCTTCACCTCGATGATGAAGACACCTACTGGTACACCCGGAAGAGCATGGCTTCCGCTCTATGGGCCATCTGGCATCTCGATTCCCCGGAGGCTATTCTTCGCGAAATTGTTCATGCAGGTGGGGATGCTAACACTAACGCCTCTCTGGCCGTGATGTGTGCCGGTGCCAAATATGGCTATGATGCCCTTCCTCCTCTTAAAGATAAGATTCTTAATCGCGATCGCCTCGACAAAGCGATCGACCAACTTATTTCCATCCGTGGCTATGGAAAGAGCCATAATATGTAAGTAGTTACTAAAAATTAATGAACACATAAAACGCAGTTATTTTGGTGCAGATTTTGCCGCAGAAGGAAGGAGCATACTTTCGTATGCGACTGACTGATAAGGTAAAAGATGCCCCAATTGAAAATCGACGAGTTTCCTTTTTAAAGAAAACAATGACGAGTCAAATAACAAGTTTTATGGTTCAAGATATTCCAACTACTTGAGATACATATATCGTTTAATTTTCAGTAACTACTTAAGATATGAATCCATGGATTGAAGCCCTTAGGCTTCGCACTCTTCCGGTGTCCGCAGCCGGCGTCCTCACAGGCGCCGGTTGTGCGGCCTATATCGGGGGCTTCCGCTGGCTCCCGTTCTGCCTCTGTCTCCTCTTTGCGCTCTTGGCTCAGATCGTATCCAATCTCGCCAATGAATACTTCGATTTTAAGAATGGACTCGACCGCAAAGGGCGCGAAGGGTTCCGACGTGGAGTCGCTGAAGGAGATATCTCAGCTTCCGCAATGTTACGCGCTGTGATCCTCACCCTCATCCTCGCCTGCATCGTCGGATGCTGTCTGATATTCTGGGGTGGATGGTGGTTGATGCTCATCGGGCTTGCTGTAGCCGTTTTCGCACTCGCATATTCCGCCGGCCCTTATCCCCTCTCTCACCATGGCCTCGGTGATATTGCCGTCCTTATATTCTTCGGAATCATTCCGGTGTGTCTTACATCATGGCTATCCTCCGGCTCAACCGACCTTCTATGGCAACTCACATTTCCTCTTTCCGTCGCCATCGGCCTGATGGGTGTAAATGTGCTCATCGTAAATAATTATCGCGACATTGACGAGGACCGGGCTGTGAATAAACGCACCACTGCTGTAATTTTCGGACCCTCGGCAATCCGCACCCTTTATTTCATCAATGGCATCATAGCCATCGGCATTATTATCTGGGTCACTATCGGCCGGGCATCCCTGATTTGGCAAGCCGGATCCCTTCTCTACGCCAATATTCATTTCATTCTTTGGACAAAGATAAAATATTCATTGGGCTCACAGCTCAATCCCATCCTCGGAAAGACCGCGATGCTCCTCTTCGGTGTCTCACTCTGGCTCCTCCTCCTTCTATCCCTCAATTGATCCTCCTCATCCTCTCTCCCTCTCCCCCTCTTCGCCTTCTCCCGTCGGCGCGAAGCCGTTTCCGCCCCGACTCTGTCGGTTCTCCCCGGTCCTCTCCCGCCCTCTTCCGTCGGCGCGAAGCCGTTTCCGTCCCGACTCTGTCGGTCCTCCCCAAATTAGCCTCTCCCCAAATTAGCCTCTCCCAAGATCAGCCTTCAGGCCTTCCAAAAATTAAGAATATGCCAGCAGCAAAGAAACCATATAATCAGCCCATCCTTCAGGATACAAGCGGCAAAATGCAGCCCAATGACATCGAGCTCGAAGAAGTGGTGCTCGGCGCCCTTATGCTTGAGAAGGATGCATACATGAATGTCAGCGATATCCTGACTCCCGATGCATTCTATGATCCCAAGCATCAGAAAATATATGAGGCCATAAGCTCCCTTGGTTTCAATCAGCGTCCAATCGATATGCGCACCGTCACCGAACAGCTTCGCCATAACGGAACTCTCGCCGAAATCGGTGGAGCGGTCCGCATCGCCGAACTCACCGGAAAGGTGTTCTCGGCCGCAAATGTCGAATTCCATGCCAAGATCATAGCCCAAAAATATCTCGCGCGCCGACTCATAACCTTCGCATCCAAAATAGAGACAGATGCGTTCGATGAGACCAATGATGTCGACGATCTCCTCCAGGCTGCTGAAGGCCAGCTCTTCGAGATATCCCAGATGCACCTGAAGAGGGAGGTTACGCAGATTGACCCCGTCCTCAACCTCGCCCTCGAGCAAATCCAGGCCGCTGCCAATAGCCAGACCGGTCTCTCAGGCCTTCGCACAGGTTATACCGACCTCGACCGCATGACCTCCGGTTGGCAGCCTTCCGATCTCATCATCATCGCCGCGCGTCCGGCCATGGGTAAGACCGCTTTCGTGCTATCCATGGCCAAGAATATGGCAATTGATTACAACACCCCCATCGCTATCTTCACACTTGAGATGGCTAACGTTCAGCTTGTGAAACGTCTTATCTCCAATGTAGCCGATCTTAATGGTGAGCAAATCAAGAGCGGTAAACTTACACCCGATGAGGAAGACCGCCTCAATTCACGTCTTAGAAGCGTCTACGGCGCTCCTCTATATCTCGATGAGACTCCCGGTCTCTCCATCACCGAACTGCGCACCAAAGCACGTCGCCTTGTGCGTGAACGTGGTGTAAAGATGATTATGATCGATTACCTTCAGCTTATGACCGCCTCCGGTATGAAACTCGGTTCACGTGAGCAGGAGGTCTCCACAATCTCACGCTCGCTCAAAGGTCTGGCCAAGGAACTCAACATTCCCATCATCGCCCTCTCACAGCTTAACCGAAGCACTGAAACACGCGAGGATAAGCGCCCCGTCCTATCCGACCTCCGCGAATCAGGAGCAATCGAGCAGGATGCGGATATAGTCTGCTTTATACATCGCCCCGAATATTATACTAAGAGCACCGAAGATGCCCAGGGGAACGATATCCGTGGATTGGCCGAACTAATCGTGGCCAAACATCGTAGCGGTGCCGTGGGAGACGTCAAGCTACGCTTCGTATCTAAATTCGCCCGATTCGAAAACTGGGATGAGGGCTTTAACAGCGTTCAGAGTGTGGTCTCTCTCGGAGATACGATGAGAGTGCAGAGTCCAAGCAATTCAAATGGAGGGAATTTCAGCCAGCCCTCCGATTCAGCCGATATGAATGGAGCCTTATCATTCAGAGAATCTGTGCAAGGTATGGGTCTGCATGATCCATTCGGCAGCGATATCGATCTCAGCCCCGGCCCCAATGAACTTCAGGTTCCCTTCTAAAGATATTCCGATGACCTAAAGATATTCCGATGGCGGAAAACCTTTCTTAACTCCATCGCGTTATATAATCAAAGACTATCAGACAACCTTTGACTATTCGGCCGCGATTCTTAGAGTCCGATACGTCAAGAAAATTCCAGATAAACTATAAAGACGCAGAATTATGGATAACAAAGAAAAACATGTAAGAGAGAACGAACCGCATCGCGATGACGCTTATCTCGACCAGATTGCTAATGGCCTTAAGGCTAATGGTAAGAAGAAAAAAAACCAAGGCATTTTCCGCTCTAACCGTATCTGGCTATGGCTCGGAGTGATTATCCTTATCTTTATCCTCTTCTGGTGGATTTTCAGCATCGGCACAGCTGAGGATATCGTCGGAACTGCCAACGGTTAATCCTATCTCAGGATTATTCTCTGAATTTTCGCGCTGAATAATGAACCATTATTAATATTGGCGCGTTTCCTAATTAAAACATCCACTGCATAGCAGTAAAGATACTCCCGGCTATTCAAAGTCCTTATAAAGGGTTATTTACTTAGCAATTTAATACCGGGATAAAAGCCGCTGATGAGAGCACTCTTCAGCGGCTTTACTTTTATATCTTCAAAATATCCGAAAATCGGAATCGTGGATTTTATATTCACCCCAATTACATCCGGCCTGAATCGCAATAGGAATAATAGCCCGAGGAGGTCACAATCAAATGATCAAGCATCCGGAGATCCATCGTTTTAGAAGCCTCGCGAAGTCGGCGCGTAATATTATCATCTTCATGACTTGGAATAAGAGTCCCCGAAGGATGATTATGACACATCACCAACCCTTGGGCCGAAATCAATAACGCCTCCTTTAGAATTCCCTTAAGATCAAACACCGATGCCACCGCACTCCCCGAACTGATCCGCTTCATCGACATCACGTCGTTCTTTCTCCCCAGATACAAAACCCATATCTCCTCATGCCCTAGATTCCCGATTTGCGGTCGCATCAATTCATATATCGTGCGGGAGTCTTTTATGATTATCTTCTCCCCTAAACTCTCACGGTTATACCTCCTCATGATCTCCATCACGGCCATCACCTGCAATGCCTTTACCGGCCCCATCCCCGGCAGCTGGGTAAGCTCATTGAGGGTCCGGCGCTCAAGCTGAAAAAGCGAATTCCCATTCTCCTCCATCATCATCCGGCAAATCTGTGTGATCGGCATTCCCCTCAATCCCGCACGCAATATCAGCGCCCACAAATCCGGTGTCGACAAGGTGCCGATTCCATATTTAATCGCCCTTTCGCGGGGCTGATCATCTTCATGCCATTCCTTTACCGTAAGCGCAGGCGTATTTCCAATGCGGCCGTTATATTCGCCGGCATCCTCCATCAAGCCCTCTTCTTTCTCCTCTGCCATTATAATCCCTCATTTTTACCTTTCCGAATCTCCTTCTCCTTTGCCTCGTCACGTCCCTTTCCTAATAAAATCTTACTTACATAGGCTTTAAGGAATCCTGTGCCATAACCCGTAAGCTGTACCACTCCGGCCACCACCCCACGCGTAGCAATATCAACGCTCCTGGTTGAGAGCAGTCCCCCGATCCATAACGCAAGCAGATAGACTGCAAGAAGAATCCATAGCCAATGCACCCATATCGAACCGATCAGTAAACCGACAGCTCCGACCGTGAACACCGCCGGAAGCCAATGCACCAGCTTCATCGATCCGGGATAAAGCAATTCAAGCGTGATACGCGATTGACCGAACACATGCACCTGCTTCCAGAATTTCTTGAAATCCACCCTCCGCTTATGATACACCTTCACCTCCGGATAGAGAGTCAATCGGAATCCGTTGTTGCGAATCCGCATACTCATATCGATATCCTCACTGAACATCTCACGAAATCCTCCGGTCTTCTCATATACCTCCCGCGAAAAACCCATATTGAAAGTGCGGGGTGTGAATTTCTCCATCGATACTTTACCGCCTCTTATTCCCCCTGTGGTAAGAAAAGAGGTCATCGAATAATTAATCGCCTTCTGTGTATTGCTAAACGATTCATGAGCCGCATCCGGCCCTCCGAAACAATCTGAATAATCCCTTTGCAAGGATGTACGCAACGATTCGATGTAATCCGATGGAAGAATACAATCTGAATCCACAAAGATGAAATAATCGCCCTCAGCCCGCTCAAGACCATAATTCCGGGCAATGCTCCGGCCCTCGTTACTCTTGGTGTAATATTTAAGATCCAATACTCCGGCATCATAATTTTCAGGAATACACGGAATTGTGGAGCCATCCTCCACCAAGATGATTTCAAACCCCTTATCGGTCTGTGTCTTCAGACTGGCCAAAAGATCAGCCACTTCCTCAGGGCGGTTATATACCGGAACTATTATCGAAAACTTCATCCTTGTATAGAATACTGAATCCTTGTAAAAATTAAGAAGGTGTCTCCGAACCCGGAAACAATTTCCGGACTCTGAAACACCTTCAACTAATTATCTTTCTATCTCCGCGGAGAATTATGCCTTAACACGGCCTACATAGCTTCCATCGCGGGTATCAACCTCAATAAGCTCACCCTCGTTGATGAAGAGAGGCACCTTTACAGTTGCGCCGGTCTCTACAGTAGCGGGCTTCAATGTGTTGGTAGCGGTATCACCCTTCAGACCCGGCTCAGTATATGTGATCTTAAGTGTGGTCTTGACGGGCATCTCGGCGTAGAGCACAGTATTGGTGGATGCATCAGAAACCACCTCCACAGTGTCGCCCTCCTTCATGTAGGCAGCACCTGTCACCACCTCCTTGTTGATAGGAATCTGCTCGAAAGTCTCGTTATTCATGAAGATATCGTCCTCACCATCAGAATAGAGATACTGATACGGGCGACGCTCCACGCGTACATCCTCAAGCTTCTCACCGATGTTGAAGCGGCGCTCGATCACGCGGCCATCAACCACATCCTTAAGCTTGGTACGCATGAATGTGTTACCTTTTCCGGGCTTTACGTGGAGGAACTCCACGCAGAAATATAAACGGCCGTCCAGACGGATGCAGGTGCCGTTCTTAATGTCTTGAGCGTTCATCATAACGTTTAAACGTATATATGGTGTTAATTTTTTCTATATGGTGATATTCTAATGATATTCTAAGCTTTCCCTTCTCATCTCCGGCAATCCTACCCGACAGCCTGGGATACAGGGCTACACTTAGCCTCTGCAAAATTACTAAAAAAAATTTACACTAAGAAAATTTGCCAATTCAAAAATGAATGATTAATTTTGCAGTCCGAATGCCGACCTATAGCCATACAGCGGCATTGTTGTTGTATACAATAATAAATATAATAAAATGAAAAGAACTTTTCAACCTTCCAATCGCAGAAGAGTCAACAAGCACGGCTTCCGCGAGAGAATGGCCACAAAAGACGGCCGTAAAGTCCTCTCCCGCCGCCGCGCTAAAGGTCGCGCTTCGTTAACCGTTTCCGACCACATCGCTGGTAAGTAATCCGACGACCGACGATTCGCTTTGACTCAATCATACTACCCCGCCCTCCGGCGGGGTATTTGTTTTTATCCCAGCCTTTATTCGCTCTCCCTGCTCTAATTCCTCAGCGCGAAGCTCGTTCTGTGCAAGCCCCGAAGGGGATTGAAGCAGCCATTGCTCCCGTCAGCGCGAAGCTCGTTCTGTGCAAGCCCCGAAGGGGATTGAAGCAGCAAAGTCCCCGTCAGCGCGAAGCTCGTTCTGTGCAAGCCCTGAAAGGGATTGAAGCAGCCATTGCTCCCGTCAGCGCGAAGCTCGTTCTGTGCAAGCCCCGAAGGGGATTGAAGCAGCTAATGCCTCCTCAGCTATGCCTCCCTCAGCATCTTGCAGAGCAAGATCCTATAGACATGCCGGTCTAACTCCGCCTCATCAAGTTCCCCGGCCCTTACCGCCGCGACTATCGCCTCAAGCTCCTTCCGGGTATTGACCGGAGCCAACACCACATCCGTCCCCGCCTTCAGAGCCTCCACAGCCCCACTCCGCTCAGAGCCCTCCATCCCCATGGCATCCGTAAGCACAAGTCCCTCAAAGCCAAGATCTCCCCGCAACAGATCGCGTATCACAGGCGCCGACACAGCCGCAGGTCGCAACTCCGGATCCACAGCCGCAACCCCCAGATGACCCACCATCACTGCCGTTAGCCCCTCAGCAATATACCTCCGGAATGGATACAGATCTATAGAATCCAGTTCATGCAGATTCCGATAGATCACAGGCTTCCCCCTATGGCTATCTCCCACAGCCGCCCCATGGCCCGGGAAATGCTTCGCCACGCTTATCACCCCCTGACTCTCCAATCCCTTCGCATACGCAATCGCCAGATCGGATACCCTCTCCGGATTATCCCCATAGGAACGCTTCCCCATATAGCTGTCGCGCGTCGCTACGTCCACCACCGGCCCCAACACCATATCAATTCCCAACTCCCGACATTGTGCCCCCACCGTGGCACCATTGCCAAACATCCCCTCTTCCGTGGCCTCGGCCCCTAATTCAGAATTAAAAGGATAACGCGGAGCATCCTTCAGCCGCATTCCCAACCCCCATTCAGCATCTATGGCCACAAACGGACGCACACGCGACAATAACCGCAGAGAATCCGATATCTGCTTGGCTGAAGCCGTATCCCCCTTCAGCAACATTATACCCCCGATTCCCTCCCGCGCATATTGACCCACAGCACGTAATGTGAAGAAATCATCCGAAGCATACAACGCCGGTATCAGCACCTGAGCCGCCTTCTCCTCCAATGTCATGGTCTTTAGAATGGAATCTGCCATAGCAGCTGCATTCGGAGTGAAATCCGCTTCAGGAATTGTATCAGCAGGCACCTCCTTCGCCACCGCCTTTCCCTCTGATCCGCGCATGCCGCATCCTTCCGTCAATAACATCAACGGGACCATCAAAAAAATCAGAAAGCCAATTCCTCTCATCTCTCAAACATAAAAAATTCCTCCCAAAAAATTCCTCCCAAAGAAATCCTCCCAAAGAAATCCTCCCCCGCCGGCGCGAAGCTCGTTATGTGCAAGCCCTGAAAGGGATTGAAGCAGCAAGCCCCGAAGCCTCTCTCCCGCCAGCAAGCTGCTGAAGCCCTCAAGCCTCCGGACAATCATCTTCTGAATATAAATCGATCTCTGGAGTCGGCATCCACAGCCAGCCCATTCCGATCCAGGATCTCGATATATTCCAATATACGCTTGCTCACTTTATCGGAATCCACCCATAACTTCTCATGGTTAGCCATTTGCTCATAGCCATCGTTACCCTGCGAGAGATAGGATATCGTGCAGACGGTATATTCCTTTTCAGGATCCATCGGCTCATTACGGTAAAGCACGCTCACATTCCCATCGGGATTGGTGACCACTCTTATATCCCGACTCACTCCCTCGCCTCCCTTGGCGGCGGCCTTCTCCATAGTAGCGATAAATTCGCTTCCCTTTATCCGGATTATCTCCAGATCATTGGAGAATGGGAATGTGGCCTCCATCTCCCCCTGAGTGATCACTCCCTCACTCATCGGCTGGCGGATGCCCCCTACATTCATAAACCCTATTTCCACCTCCGGGAAATCCGGCTTCTCCATCCTCAGGCTATCCGCGATATGGTTTCCCATCCATAAGGCGAAATCGGCCGCCCAGTTGGGATAAGCCCCGGTGCGACGCATATTCTCCATAGCCATCGAGGAATACCCTATCCGACGATTATTGATCGAGTCCACCTTAGCCTTATAAGGCTGGAGGAATTCCACCATCCGGGAATCATATTTTTCAAAACGGTCGGTCACCGGTATCGGAGCATACACATAATTCGCAGCTCCGGGCTTATCGGTATCGATCTTGATATAACCCAAATTGCGCCCTGATTTTCCTGTCTGCACCACCAGCACATCGCGCCCCTCCGCATTCGGAATCAGATAAGGCGTCTTCTCAGGCTTTGCAGGGTCGACGAATGTATGGGAATGGCCTCCGATAATGATATCGATATCGCGACTGCTGCGGGCCAGATCAGGATCTGTCGGAAGATTTGTGCCCTCTGCATCATAACCTATATGGGTGACAGCTACCACCAGATCGCAGCCTTTCTTATGTTTCAGTTCCGCAGCCACGCGGTTGGCCGTCTCAATCGGGTCAGCAAAATTTACTCCCTCATAATTCTGTCCGCTGATCAGCCGGGCCGGATTAATATTGATTCCGACAAATCCTATTTTCTTTCCCCCGATTTTCTTTATCGTATAAGGCTTGAAGATTCCTTTGACCGGAGTATCAGAAAAATCATAATTAGCCGACAAGGCATCTGCCTTAACCCCACGCCAATGGCGCGCCAGCTCCTCAAGACCATTATCAAACTCATGATTACCCAAGATACGCACATCATATCCCATCATATTAAACAGCGGATATTCCACATCCCCCCGATAAAGATTGAAGTAGAGTGTACCCTGCACCATATCGCCGGCATCCACCAGCAATACATTCTTCTCAGCGCCTCGGATTGAATCCACTATGGCCTTTCTCGGAAGTATTCCCCCGATTCCGCCTTTTGATGAATCAATATCGGAATGAGTATCATTCGTATGTAATATCACTATTTTCTCCCCCGAAGCTCCGGTTGCGATAGCTGTCGCAAAGAGAAATACGGATAGTATTCTTTGTATTCGTTTCATGATGCAAATATATACAAAAAAGATGAGACTCATGGCCTCCAAGCCATAAGCCTCATCCTTTATAGTCGGATTGATTAACCGGATTTACATTTTTTGAGGGTTGGGGTCTTATTCACTGATAAGAATCTCACCGGTCATATCCTTAGGCTGCTTCATACCCATCAGATAAAGCAGCGAGGGAGCCACGTCAGCCAGACGGCCATCTTTCAGCTTGGCATTCTTCATGGACCCTATATACATGAACGGAACCGGATTCAGCGAATGGGCCGTATTCGGAGTGCCGTCTTCATTGAGGGCATGGTCGGCGTTACCATGGTCGGCGATGATGATCGTCTCGTAACCGTGAGCCTTTGCTGCCTCGACAGTCTTCTCAACACATTTATCAAGCGTCTCCACTGCCTTCTGGATAGCAGGATACACGCCTGTATGACCCACCATATCACCATTGGCGAAATTCACCACAATGAAATCAAATTTCTCGGAGTCGATAGCCTCAACAAGTTTCTCAGTCACCTCCGGTGCGCTCATCTCCGGCTTAAGATCGTAAGTGGCCACCTTCGGGGAGGGTACGAGGATTCGCTCCTCACCCTCGAACGGAGCTTCCTTACCGCCGTTGAAGAAGAATGTGACATGGGCATACTTCTCGGTCTCGGCAATATGGAGCTGCTTCTTACCATTCACCGACAGATACTCCCCAAGAGTGTCGGGCACATCCTGCTTATCGAAAAGGATATGCACTCCCTTGAACGATGCATCATAGGGGGTCATGCAATAGAACTGCAGATCCGCAATAGGCTTCATGCCATCCTCCTCATGCTGTGTAAGCACGGTGGTCAGCTCTTTGGCACGGTCGTTACGATAGTTGAAGAAAACCACCACATGGCCCTCACCGATCCGGCCATCCACAGTATCATTCACGATAGGCTTGATAAACTCATCAGTCACTCCCTCAGCATAGGATTCCTCCACAGCCTTAACCATGTTATCCGCCTTCTTTCCTTCCCCTTTCACAAGAAGATCATAAGCCTCTTTCAGACGCTCCCAGCGTTTGTCGCGGTCCATAGCATAGTAACGGCCGATAACGCTTGCAATCTTACCTGCGCTCTCAGCACAATGAGCCTCTATCTCCTGAAGGAAACCGGCACCGCTCTTCGGGTCAGTGTCGCGGCCATCCATGAATGCGTGGATATATACCTTGTCGAGCTCGTAATGACGGGCTGTATCACACAGGGCATAGAGATGATCGAGAGAGCTATGCACACCTCCGGCAGAAGTCAGGCCCATAAAATGGATAGGCACATTATGCTCCTTAGCATAAGAGAATGCAGATTTGATTTCAGGATTCTCCACGAAGCTGCCATCAGCGATCGCACGGTTGATCTTCACCAGATCCTGATATACTACACGGCCGGCTCCGATATTGAGGTGACCCACCTCAGAGTTACCCATCTGGCCATCAGGCAGTCCGACATTCTCGCCGCTTGCCTGCAGCTTGGAATGAGGATACTCCGCCAGCAGCTTATCCATATAAGGAGTAGGCGTATTGAAGATAGCGTCATCCTTCTGATGATCGCCGATTCCATATCCATCAAGGATAATCAATAATGCTTTCTTTGACATATTTTTATATATAATTTATTTTCCAATAAATAAAATCCGGCGCGAAGCGGTTGCCGTCCCGACTCTGTCGGTTCTCCCCCATCGGCGCGAAGCTCGTTCTGTGCAAGCCCTGAAAGGGATTGAAGCAGAATGATATTGCCTTTCACCGCCCCATCGGCGCGAAGCTCGTTCTGTGCAAGCCCTGAAAGGGATTGAGGCGACTTTATAATAATAACACCCCGACCTGCATGACAGATCGGGGTGTAGCTATTTCTTCATGCAAAATCTTATTTTGCCTTCTTGACATAGCGCTCTTTGATACGAGCCTTCTTACCGGTGAGGTTGCGGAGGTAATAAAGCTTAGCGCGACGCACCTTACCATATTTCATCACTTTCACCGACTCGATGAAGGGAGACTCCATCGGGAAGATACGCTCTACGCCGATGCCGTCAGAAATCTTGCGTACAGTGAAACGCTTCTTGTCGCCGTGACCTGAAATCTTGATCACAACACCGCGATACTGCTGAATACGCTCTTTGTTACCCTCTTTGATACGGTATGCCACATTTACTGTGTCGCCGGGACCGAATGCATCGATCTCTTTCTCAGGAGTTGCGAATGCCTCCTCTGCGATTTTGATTAAATCCATTGTAAAAATGTATTTTTGAGTTTCTTTGCAATATAAATAAGTTTCCTCAGTCGCCTTCTGCAGAACGATAATTGATTATCCCTCCGCTCCTTTTATACCCGTCAGGGCATACGACCTCTTACCAGAGATTGCAAATCCATCTGCAAAGTTACCACTTTTTATCCTAATATCCAAATCGGGATTAATCGGGAGAATAATTTATTCCCGATTAATCCCGATTATTCGATTTTCTAAATATTACGCTCTTCGGAAATACTATATTTCTTCAGGCCTTACGCTTATCGGCGATTCATCACTTGATCACTACCTTCTTAAACTTAGTGCCGCGTTTCACGATCACCACCGCACCATCCGAAGCCGAGGTCACCCGCCGGCCCTGAAGATCATAATACTCCGGCTCCGCTTCCGAGGCATCTTCCCCAATCAGAACTTCTGTGACACCGGATGCATTCTTCACTACATTGACCTCTGTCTCTGCAATAGGAACATAATACATTGCATCCTCCGCGCACAGCGTATAATAATACTTCCCGGGTTGAATCGACGTATCCAGCTGACTCCAGGGTGATGAATATTCAATCACCTTTGTCTCATTCGGCTCAAAATCGACCGGCATGCGAAGGCCAACACCAATCATATCTTCTTCAGTGGTGAGCAACGCCGACACATTACTGTAATAGGGTGAGGAAGACGGATTGGTAGCGGTAACCTTACAGGAATAAGAATTCTTGGAATCTTTCATTTCCTTAATCACCATTTCATCGGCCACTTCTATATCCTTTCCTTCCAGTGTTACCGCAGCTTCTTTTGCCAGAGTGATCTTACCATTCGAAACCGTTGCAAGATAATGCTGAGATTCATATAATGGAATCAACGCAGCCTGCCATTTATCTCCATTTTTAAAACCGAAATTGAGATAATATTTCCCATCAGGGAGATTGGCAGGAACCGGCAACGGAAGAGAGTGCCAGCCATACATGATGGGGAGTCCGTCGGCACCTACTCCAAGTCCGGTGACATACTGTTTGTTACCATCCACTGTTGTGAACAATGCTCCGACCTGTGAGCTTGTAGGGAGTGTACCGGGTCCTATATTATATATCATGCCTTCTCCAAAATCGAAAGTGATATTTTCTCCGCCCGAATAAGTAATATCAGTATCAATGTCCGGTGCGTTGGAGCAGACCAACAGTCCATTCATAGATTTCGATGCAGTGTTTCCGCTCTTGTCAGGCTGCATTCCAAGGATTACATCCTGATTGAAATTAAATCCTGAATTCGATGCTGATCCACCGATTCCCTGACTGTAAGGATCAAGGGCATCAAGAAGGAAATAGCCATCGGAAACTCCTCCCCATCCCCAATTAAAATGGAAATAGCCATCCTTATCATAACCATCACATATGAAGCTGTGACCGCCGGCATAACTCTGACCATCATAAATCACGGGCCCATACGTCTTCAGGGAATTGTAAATCATATCCTCCCATTCAATCAGGCCATAGTAATCTCTCTGATAGAACGAGATTGTCGATTTATCATATTTGAAGAAGTTGCCCAAAGCGGGTGCGATTCGCATTGAGATAGCCCCGGAGCCGGAGGTGCTGTAGCTCATATCGACTGAAATACCGCAGCTTCTCATAATCTTAGCCACCGCCGAAGCCTGGGTATCATTATATTCCCCCTCTTTATAGACATCGAGCATATTAGCCCAATCCCAGGTCTGAGCTGAAAAATCCTGCTTTAATGTATATGTAGTCCACTGATAGGAATTACTTCCCTCTCCTGTAACAGGCCAGTTATGATATTTCATGGCTTGAGCCATGGCCGTTGCCACGCAGCCTGTATAAGTCCTTCTACGGTTGTTTCCGCTTCCCGATATAGGACACGAATTATTATAGGGAGCATCCTGATTCCAGCGGGTGGCGCATAACACTCCTATTGGAGCTCTATCAGGACGTTTCATCTTAGGAATCACCCGGCCTTCATGAGAAGGATTATTCCGCAGATATTCAATTCTCTCTGCGAGTTTTGAAATCCAGTAACGAAATCCATCCGGCAGGTCGTTTGAATTGGTCGGAATAGTTCCTTCATCCGCATATCCTAACACAGGAATAGCCTCATCATCGGCCGAAAGGACGAGGAATCCATCCTGCTTATTGAATACATAGACTCCCGGCTCCGTTCCGGCTTTCTCCTCCATAACAAGCACTGCGGATCTGCTGTTAAGTCCTAAGGATGATAATTCTCCGGTAGCTCTTTTCAAAGCCTGCTCAGGAGAGATGGGAGCGGCTGTCATTGCTATGCTACCCAATAATGCTCCTGATATTATCAAATTAGATTTTTTCATGTAATTCAAATTTTTATCCGTGATTATGTTGAATCTAAATAATCCCGATATTGTAGGATTGATCGCAACTTCATTATACTCAAAGAGGCCTCCGAAAATCGAAGGCCTCTTATATATTTCGGGGACTATTTCTCTTCTGAGCTATACTCTATTATTTTACAATAGACTTGCTAACCTTAGCACCCTGCTTAACGATTACGAGTTCACCGGCTGCGGGGTTGCTGATCTCAACACCCTGGAGATTGTAATACTTAACGGGAGCGTTATCGTCAACTGTGATGTCAGCTACGCCTGCACCATAGCTTTCGGGAAGAGCGATCTTATACCAGAGATTCTTCTGCGCTGTCCAGATCAGGTTAGCTACAGGATTCTGTGCATTACCGAATACTACATTCTTGACAACAACCTCATTGTTCTTGGAATCATAGTATGAGAGGTAGTCCTGAAGAGACTCACCGTCCTCCATTACAAGTTCTGCCTCTTCAATCAGCTCATCCTGAGTCCAATCCTCGAGGTATACGCGGTAACCCTCATTGTTATAGGGATACATAGCCTCTGTTTCACCGCCGGAATATCTGAGTGTGAAGCCACACCATACGAGCGGGCGAAGAAGAACACAATCCTTATTAGTCATATCAACATAAAGGAAACCTTCATCATTTACAGTGGCGTTGCGCTGTGCCCAGCCTCCTACAGTATAAGGCTTATAGAGAAGGAAGATGTTGGGCTCAGTCTTGTTCACCATCAGTGTAGTGGGCTGAGGCTCAACCGGAGCACTGTAAGCAGGATTGAATACGAATTCATCTACCACTGCCTTATCTGCAAGGGTCTCCCACTCTGAAGCCTTGTATGTCCACTTGTTATAAGGATGCATCACGCCTTCAGCAAAGCCGAAGTTGTAAGAATCTCCACCCCAGGTACCCATAATGGCAACGGCTCCAAGATTGATAGTTCCGTCAGCCTGGATCTTGAAGGTTGCCTCGTCTACATTCTGTGTATATTTGTTATCCTTATCAGGAACGCGAAGCTCGAGTGAAAGATACTTATCCAATGATTCTGCATAATACACATTCTTATTATCTGCAGTCTTCATTGTAAGGGTAGAGTTGGCTAAGTCTACTGTTGATGTGATGGGGAAGTGGCTGTAGCTACCGAAAATCACCTCAACAGTATTACCCTCAACGGGAGCGATAACCGCAGTACCAATACCGGGATCATCACCTTTAAGCATCCATTGGTAATCAGAGAAGCTATATACATTGCATACCTGATCTACGCTGGAAAGCTCTTTGGGAGCTACTTCTGACTTTGACGATACTGCCAGATTGCCCTCTAATTCGACTGCCTCAATTGCCTGTGTAGCAAGATTCGAATTCTTTGCAACTGTGGTTGTGTTCACAGTGCCGGCGGCTGCTGTGCCGACAATTGCGGCTGCCATTGCCAATACGGAGTAGAATTTCTTCATACCTGTACGAGTTAATTATTATTGGTTTTATTTTCTCTTCTTTAGTAGGTCTGATACCTTTTCTTTCAAGAGTGTTTCCAATTACAAATTTAATACAATCTTTTAAAATCGCAATATATTTTAAAAAAATTTTTTCAATTTATTGAAACAGGCGATTGAGTGCCTTGGTTATAATGAAAAATGGAGCATCATATGATGCTCCATTTTTCATTATAAGTTTTAGGACAGAAATTCTTTTATTCCCAGATCTTCTTGGTGGTAATGGTGCCTTTTTTCACAATTACCATTTCCCCCTTCACCGGCTCTTTTATCTGCATTCCCTGAAGATTATAGTAGGTCTCTTCTCCTTCTTCATCGGTTGAGATCTCGGTCACACCACTCGATTCTCCGACTATGAACGATACATCCTGCAGATTGGTAGAGGATGAACCTGATGTATAGGAGGCACGCAGATAATATAACACTCCTTCTTCTGCATCGGGGAATGCGAAGCTGAAATTAACCTTTTCCGTGGATCCCGATTTGAGGAATGGTTGTGCTTTGTACACTTCATCAAGCACAGGCACCCGAGCTCCTGATTCTGTCAATTTTAATACCGACATTCTCATTATGCCATCGAAGTATCCCGTACGTATATAATATTCAAAGGATACCTTGATATCATCCTTATCGGCCAACTTCTGAGTATTATATTCTTTCCCATCAATCTCGGCAGTGATTGCCTGAGCATTATCAATGCCGAATTCATATACGGAAATAGAGGGCTTAGCTGCGGCTGGATTCATAGTCACCGTGCCATAGTATCCATAAAGCTGTCCCACTTTTCCTGATGCATAGATATCGGGCTCATAAAATCCAAGCGTATATTCGGTGGGGGTGGTGGGTGCTTTTGCTCCGTTCACTGCTGAGAAGGAAGTGATCCATTCAAAATCATAAGTCTCGCCCGGATCCACAGATATAAGGATACTCTCTCCGGCAAATTTCAAATCTCCATCCTGATACAATGCCGGCACATATGCTCCCGTAAGCTGAATATCTGATGAATTCTTCAGCTGCGCTTTGATCTTGAAATTCTTACCGTAATATACATCCGTAAGAATCTCAGCTTTCTCTAACTTCAATTCCGATACTCCGAATTCCTTGACGGTCTTCTGAGAACCATTCACTGTCAGCTCTACATAATTCGGATAGCCCCAGATGGTCTTCACAGGCTTCCATCCCGGAGTGGATCCCTCGGTAACATTACATCCAAGGGTGATGATATATTTTCCATCCGCAAGTGTAGGAAGCGTAAACTCAGGATGCCAATTTGTAGCTTCGAAATAGGTATATCCGGTAAAGTCGAGACTCTCTATCTTTTCTCCTCTCGTATTAACCAGATTTCCTTTTACTGTCTGACTGCTGTTGGAATCCCCTGATTTAGTGATTATAATTCCAATCTCGGATTTCATGGGTATATCGTAGGGATTGCCCCAGCCGAGCTGACGGTAATCTTTCACTCCCCATATAAGAGTGGATCCGTTAACGGTAGCTGTCGAAGATCCATACTGTGCCAGTACACCATCCACTCTCTTGATTCCATCCTTTTTGGGCTGGGCACCGATAATGGCGTTCTGTGAGAAATTATATCCACCCGAGTATCCGCCTATGCCCTGTGCATCAGGATTAAGGGCCTGAAGCAGATAATAGCCATCAGACATTCCCGACCAACCCCAGTTGAAATGGAAATACCCGTTGCCATCATATCCGTCGCAGATGAAGGAATGGCCACCTTCTCCCGACTGACCGTTCATCACTACGGGACCTACATTCTTAAGATTGTCGTAAATCAACATCGCCCACTCATCTGAAGAATAGAATTCCCGGCGGGCATCATAACATCCCTCGTCATAATAGAAATAGGTCCTCAGGGAATTGGCTATATCATTACCGTAAGCGCCGGATGCAGATGTGGTGTATTTCATCTTCACCGAATAGCCACAACAACGCATCAGGTTGGCCACAGCGGCAGCCTCTACATCAGTATACGCTCCCGGCTCATATATGTCCAACATATTCTTCCAATCGAACGGCTGCTTTGCCAAATCCAGAAGAAGAGCCTTATTTGCTACTCCGGGGGTGGAATAATTAATTTTACCGGTTCCGACCTCAGGATATTTGAAATAGTTCATCATCTGAGCCATGGCTGTCGCTACGCATCCCGTAACACATCTCCTATCTTCGCCTTTGCCCATTGGACAATCATTATTATACGGAGCGCTCTGATCCCATTTCGTCTTTACCAATGGAGCCACCGGAGCCAACTGAGGAAGGGTCTTCGATACGCCTGTCCCCGAGACTCCTCTGGATTCGGCCCATTCTATCTGACGTCCATATTCCTCCATCCACCATAGGAATTCCGGGGAGGGGTTTGTGGAATCAAACGTGCCTTCTGAATATCCCAGCATTGGAACGGCCACGTCATTTGCGGAGACCACTACAAAACCTTCCGAGGCTGTATTGAACACATACGCCACCGGATTCCCTTTCTCCGAACGGGATACATAGGCCGGAGTGACATCAGCGTTCCGGATGCTCTTCACACCCATTCTCGCGGCTCCTGCATCAAGGCGCTGCAGCGCCTGTTCGGGAGTCAGTGTAGCCGAATAGGCTGTCAGGCCTATTCCTGCTATCGCCATTAATACAAGTTGTTTTCTCATAAGTATATGGAATTTGATTCGTTTCCTGATTTTTCAGGGTAGTACTGAGACCGCATTCATACAATATTTTGCATCATAGATACAGTCTTCTTTACAAATTAAAGAATTTTAATCTGAAGAAACAAGAGTCTTAATCATTTTTAATAATAAATTACGACCCAAATATGATATATAAGATCATTAACAAAAAAGGCGCCACGGAAAAATCCGCGGCGCCTATCCTTATATATTAACTTTTTTAGTTAAGAAGAGAGATATTGATTGCAGTGTTATACTGTGTCTCAGACAATGGAATTGTGAAACGCCAGCCGTTGGCTGCACTCGGTGCGATTGTTCCTGCTACGTCAGGAATCCAGTTACCTGTCTTGGTCTCCTTATCCCACTTCACACGATTGATCGACTGATTCCAGCGCTTGAGGTCGTTCCATTGACGTCCCTCACCCCAGAGTTCGATACGGCGGCAAAGCTTAATCTCATTAAGGAGCGACTCATCCTTGCTATTGAAAGAATAGCCTTCGATTCGCTGATCGTTGATCTCTTTCAGACAAGCGAGCGCACGATCGCGGTCGTTATCCATATAAGCTGCCTCTGCTTCGATCAGGCACATCTCTGATGCACGCATGAAGGGATAGCATGAGTTACCGTAAGGAACATTAGCCATAAATTTGAACTGCGCGCCGAAAGGAGCCTTCTGAGGGAAACTACCGTATACACCCTTTGAAAGGAGCTCAACTCCGGTTGCACCCTCCGCATAGTAGTTGATAATGCCACTGTTACCTTCATTAAGGATATCTGCCTTATTTCCGGTGAAAACATTATTCACATAGTACTCGCATATGCGGAGAGCCACATTATAGAGACCCCATTTCTGATTCGGTTTGTTCTTGTCTGCCTTAGTCGGACCGGCTGCAAGGTCGATGCAAGCCGAACCTACACCTACAAGCTCAGGCTCCCAGAACGACTCACGAGTGATATTCGCTTTCTTCAATGTTGAAGAAAGAGAGAGTTCGTCGATCTTATCCGGAGTAAGGAAGCACTTGCGACGGGTATCCTTGGGATCGAGCTGATTATACAAAGAAAGGTCGATAGAGTTTCCACCCCAGTTCCAGACAGATGTATAAGCTCCATTGGCAGCCCAAAGTGAACCCCATGAATAATAATAGATGTCTGAGGGCTCATCACCTGTACGCCACATGAAATCATCATTATCCTTGAAGAAACCGGCGTGATAGGTATCATTATCCATCACCCTATAATCTGCACGGGCATTCTTGGCCATTTCCTTTGCTTTGCTCCAGTCCTGTTTATTGAGCGCGGCACGGGCATATGTACCATAGGCTACTGACAGATCGGGTTCCCACTTATACTCGCGGCTCTCCTCAGAATTCTTATAGCATTCGATAGCCGTATCAAGATCCTCATAGATCTGCTTATATGTATCGTTCACAGTCGACAGAGGTACAGGCTCTGTTCCTGAGTGCAGACGCATTACAAGAGCGTATTTGCCCCCGTTATTGCTATCCTGCCAGCGAGGACCATAGAACTCCATCAACTTGTTATAGGCATGGGCACGGAAGGTAAGCGCCTGAGCCTTTACAAAGTTGACTTCAGATTCTGTACCCTCTGCACCATCTATTCCGTCAAGAATCAGGTTGGCCTGAGCAATAATCTGATAGTAATATTCCCAGGGAATATAGTTCGGGAAGCTGCTCTGGTTGTTCCAGTTATTGTACATGGTGAAGTCCTTGGGGAACTGGCGGCCGATACAGATCGGGCTGATAAGGTCCTGACCTGTGCTCTCACCAAAGAACATATCGATATTCGACTCACCGTTGCAGAGGAAGTTGTTCAAGGTAGTACCACTGTACTGGAACTGCATGGTCATACAGATACCGAGGATAGCCTTACGTGCATTCTCTACATTCGCAGTAATCTCATTGTTACTGATGGAGGTCTCAGGGGCAAGCTCCAGATAATCGGAATTACATCCGGTCAGAAGAGCGCCTGCAGCCATGATGGCCGCTCCTTTGAATATATTGTTTATTTTCATTTTACTCGGTTTAGCTTAGAATTTAACATTAAGCTGGAAAGAGAAAGTTCTTGACGGAACATAGTAGTTACCCTGACCGCCATTGAAGCTATACTGCGGGTTAAGACCCTTCTGACGAGTGATCAGGAAGAGGTTATCAACCGAGAAACCGACATTGATACCCTGAAGCATCATAGCCTGTGCCCACTTTTTAGGGAAGTCGTATGAGATATTCAGGTTCTTCATGCTCAGATAATTGTTGCTCACCAGCCAGCGGCTTGATGCGGCATCGTTATACTCAGACATTACAGTGTTGAGTACAGGGACACCATTGGGATCAACATCACCGGGGTTAAGGATATTAACATTGTCAACCACCATATGAGCACCATAAACAGCCTCGCCGTTCTCGAAGTAACCGGGGATTGCCTGCTCCTCTGTCCATGCCTTGAGAAGGTCTTTGTGGAGTGCGCTCGGGTTAGCCTGAATCTTCATCAAAGATGAGTATACACTGTTGTTCGACTTACCGCCTAAGCTGTATGTGAACAGAAGATTAAGGTTGATACCCTTCCAGCTGAGGGCTGTTCCGAATGAACCATATACTGTAGGAAGCGCAGATCCCATGATTTTACGCTTAGCATAGGTGACCTTGCTGGTCATCGGAACACCATTGAGTTCATAGTAGCTTCCGTCACTCTTTGCGCTCGCTACATTCGAATCGTATTCATCCTGATCATAGTAAAGAACACCATTGTCGTCATACTTATAGTAATCAGGCGACTGAGGGTTCATATAGTAGAGAGAATTACCGGTAACGCGGTCTACACCTGCCCATTCGTAAGTGTACTGCTCATAGAGAGACTTGCCCTGGAAGAGAGCAGACCCCGGAATATCACGACCGAAAGGAAGACTGATGATCTTGTTCTTTACGAATGATGCATCGAGATTCACTGACCAGTTCCAGTCGCCACCACGAAGGATGTCATAACCGAACTGAAGCTCCCATCCGCGGTTGGCCATTGTACCGATATTCTGGAGCACGCTGATTGCATTACCAACTGAGTTAGCGGCGATTACACCACCGGCAGAAAGCGGCTGACGAACTTTATAGAGAAGGTCGGCGTTACGCTTGTCGAAATAACCGATGCTGAATGTAAAACGATCATTGAACAATGATCCTTCCAATGCAAGGTCAAGTGTCTTTGTTGACTCCCACTTCAGGTTGCTACCTGCGATGGTGCCCGGGGCGAAAGTTCCTACATTGTCATAATTATAGGCGAAGTATGTTGACCAGGATGCATATGCACTTGCAGCTGCGTCGTTACCTACAGAACCATATGCAGCACGGAACTTCAAATAATTGAGCCAATCCTGTGTCGACTCCATGAATTTCTCTTTAGTAATGATCCAGCTGGCACCTATCGACCAGAATGTACCCCAACGATTATCCTTTGCAAAGCGTGATGTTCCATCGCGACGGAGAGAAAACTCTCCGAAGTATTTCTGATCATAGTTATAGCGGGCACGACCAAGATAAGACTCAGTGCGGATCTTCAGATTCGACTGTGATGAATCCACGTTATTCTCAAAATAGCTCAGAGTGATATTATCGGGAAGCATCTGACCCTGCTTACGGAGGAAGGTCGTCTCATATCCATATTCATAATTCTCATGGTCGAGAAGAACGTCTACATGATGCATACCATAGTCATGAGCCCAGTTAAGAGTCTGCATGAAAGTATGAGAGAAAATCAATTCATTAGTAAGGTCGATACCACCATCACCTTTCAGCGAACCGATCTTGTTGCTGCTATATTCCATTCCGCGGTTATGGCTGCGGTAGATATTGCCACGGACTGTGAGATCGAAACCGTAAGGAATGAACACTGTTCCGTAAAGAGATGCGTTGACTGAAGTAGCTTTCCAGTTATTCTTGTTCTCGCGCATCAACCATGCGATGTTCTCACCACCGTTCAGTCCACCAGTGTTCCATACGGGATTTCCATTCTCGTCATAAACGATATTACCGTTCTCATCATGCTCATAGTAAGGACGGATAGGAGCGTAGTTATTAACAAGGAACGGATTGACCGTAGTGCTCATATTATCGTCGTCAACCATACCGGCTTCAGAGTTAGTGTGTGAAGCTGCAAGGTTAACTCCTGTCTTGAAATAAGATACCGGCTGGAAGTTTGCCACAACACGACCGTTGAAACGTTCGAAGTCTGTCTGAAGCATGTAGCCGCTCTCCTTAAGATAACCGGCTGATGCGAACACATCAAATTTATCTGTAGCACCGGTTGCATTCACATTGTATTCCTGACGATAGCCCTGACGGGAGATTACATCCCACCAATCGAGGTCAGTATAACCGGGGAGGCGCTTAGCCACAACCTTACCGGCTGCATTGAACACCTCATCTGCGGGAAGGTCGTAGATATTTGTACCCTGTGCGTAGTCGTTGATGAAGCCGGGGCCTGCCTGTGCAAGAGCGTCAGCCAATGTACCGGTATATACACCGGATGACATACGGCCACGGGTATAACCGAGAAGTGAAGTCTCCATCCACTCATCTCCCTCAAGGGTATTATAGTAAGGAAGTCCACGGTTGATGAAACCCTGACGAACCTGAAGGGTTACATTAACATTACCCTGATTCTTAGCTCTCTTTGTATTGATAAGGATTACACCGTTGGCACCTCGGTTACCATAGAGGGCACAGGATGCAGCATCCTTCAACACTGACATGGATTCGATATCAGCAGGGTTGATATCTGCGATGTCACCCTGATATACAACACCATCCACAACATACAGAGGAGTATTGTTGGAGAAGGAGTTGAAACCGCGGATACGGATCGAAGGAGACTGACCGGGACGAGTAGTGGAGTTATCCACCAACACACCGGGAGCGTTACCCTCAAGTGCTGCTGTTACACTGCCGATCGGACGATCCTCGATTTCTTTAGCACCTACCACTGCTACTGAACCGGTAAGAGACTCTTTTGTACCGGTACCGTATGCCACAACCACCAGATCATCAAGATTGGTGTCGGTAGAAGCCAGACGAACGGTCATGCCGTTGCTAAGCGCTACTGTCTGCTCCTTGTAGCCGATGTAGCTCACCTTGGCCTGCTTCACCGAAGCCGGTACGGTGATTGAGAATTTACCGTCAATATCGGTGGCGGCTCCATTGCCTCCACCAATCGGCATGATCGTGGCGCCGACCAACGGTTCGTTGTTGGCCGCGTCAACCACTGTGCCGCTAATCGTGGTCTGAGCTATCGCCCAGCTGCACGACATTAGCGTCATAATGATTAAAAACAGTTTTCTCATACTTGATTAATTTAGAGATAAGTTATTGTTGTTTCTGTCTTTCTTGCTGTAGCCCCTACCGATTACGACATCCGTTTCCTTCACATCCTTCTCTTCCTTACGGCCTTCTCGGCTTTGTCCGATCCTAATGTGGCGGTCTACATCTGTCTTTTTCTCTATTCCGTCCCTTAGACGGAGCAGCGATATCAAATAGGTTTAGGAAAACACTTCGGTTTGATGTCAATCTGTATTATGGCTCTTTAGCATCCCCTTTCTCCCGCACTGTCTTATTGCGTTTCCGATTTTCTTTCCAACCGTCATCGACCAAGATTTGCCGGTTGAGTTCGTGTCTTTTTATAGTCTCCCAGGCGGGTGATCAGAGAGTGTTAAAATCTTTGTACCATTCTAAAGATTCACAAATTTAATTTATTTAACTTATATCTCCAAATTTTCAGATTATATTTTTTATATTCCTTAAATAAAAACGGGCGAACTGCAAGAGTGCACCCGTTTTCTTATCTACCGTTGGTAGCTTTATTTTTATTTTCCTTTCTTTATTGAAAGTTCTTTTTCATTCCACACATTCCCATGCAATCTTTATTCTCCCTGATCCTGCTACAATCTTTATTCTCCCTGATCCTGCGGGGTCTTGGGAAGAGTGACATGGAGGATGGCCCAGCCTAAGATGCCCGCTAACAGCGATCCGACCAATATTCCTAATTTGGAGTCGTTGAGCAGTTGCGACAGTATCGGGTCGCCTCCCCCGAAACTGAGGTTGGCTATAAATAAGGAGACGGTGAATCCGATACCACCCAATAATGATACTGAAGCAAGCCGTGCCCAGTTGGTTCCTTCCGGCATCGGAGCCCATTTCAATAGAATCGCAATCGAGGAGAATAGGAAGATTCCAAGGAATTTCCCCCCTATGAGCGATACGATAATCGCCGGAGCGATTCCATGGAAGAGCTGACCCACTGACATATCACCAAAGTAGATGCCTGCATTCGCAAAGGCGAAGATGGGGACTATCAGATAGTTCACCAGAGGATGGAGCGTATCCTCCATATCCTGAAGGGGAGATATCACTTTATCCGATGAACTCTCTATCTCCTTGAGCCAGTTGAGCTGGTCTTTGTTAAGAATTGTCCGCGAGTTCAGCCTGTCGTCATCTTCATGGGCGAAGTAGCCTATGTTCTTTCGGATGTTCTGAACATATTTCTTAGGTGCGTATACCGGTGTGGCCGGTACGCAGAAGGCCACAAGCACTCCTGCTATCGTCGGATGAATACCGGCGTTCAGGAAACAGAACCATACTCCCGCTCCTATTATTATATAAAAGAGTTTCGACTGAATACCTATCTTTCCGCCGATATACAGCACCACTAATGCTATGGCGGCATAAAGTAACAGCATATATTCTATATGTGAGCTATAGAATATGGCTATCACAAGGATTCCCCCGATATCATCCACAACGGCGAGTGTGGTCAGAAACACCTTCAATCCGATCGGCACTCTGTTTCCAAGCATTGCCAGCACTCCGAGTGAGAATGCTATATCCGTGGCCATCGGTATGGCAGCCCCTCCCTGATAGGGCGTTCCGGCCGACATGAGCCAATATATCAGAACAGGAACTGCCATGCCGCCGATCGCTCCGACTATCGGTAAAAGGGCGTTCCGGAAAGAGGAAAGCTCTCCGACCAATACCTCTCTCTTGATTTCGAGTCCTACAGAGAAAAAGAAGAGTGCCATCAACGCATCGTTTATGAATGCCATTATCGACATCGGATGCCCCTGATGACTGAACAGATTGAAGTTTCCCACCTGTAAGGCGATCTCATGTTCCCACAATCCGTTGTAGAAATCGCGTGTAAAGGGAAGATTCACCACCAATAGTGCCAAGGCGGTGGCAAAGATCAGAACATTGCCACCGTTGGCATAATTCTTAATGGTCTTCCGGGCTGTATAAAATACTGACATAAGCAACAGGAATTTTGGAATCGCTATTTCGGGGAGTACATATACAATACTCCCCTTTGGAATCGCTATTTCGGGGAGCACATATACAGTATTCCCCTTCGACTTCCGGTTTTATCCGGATTGGTCTAAGCGGGATTGATGTCGTTACGGCCATCAAGAAGCTCAAAAAGCTGTTCGGAGGCGGTTTTGGTCTTTACTTTCTCCACCTTATCAGTCACAGTGCCGGTGGAATCGGTTACAAATGTGGTGCGTACTATCCCCCAGTATTCCTTACCTGCCATTTTCTTTAGCTGCCATACACCGGCCAATTCGCAGAGTTTTCCTTCGGTATCGCTCACCAAAGGAAATGTCAGTCCGTTCTTGCCGGCAAATTTCTGATGGCTGGCTTCAGAGTCGCGGCTCACTCCAATCACCTGATACCCCATCTGATTGAACACATCAAGGTTTGCCTGAAAATTGCAGGCCTCTGCCGTACATCCCGGCGTTGAGTCTTTGGGATAAAAGTAGATTACAAAGTTTTTAACCGGATAATCCGACAATTTAATCTCTTTCCCGTTCTGGTCCACTCCCAGAAGATCAGGGAATTTATCTCCGATATTCATATATTTTGGTGTTTTAGTTATAGTTTTTTATTTGAGAGAATCGCCCAAACATGATTTAGCCTGTAGATAGCCTGTAGATAACTTGTAGATAACTTCCTTCAACTGTAGATAACTTTCGTTATCTGTAGATAATTTTTTTCGTTTTCAGGAATCCTACCGTAGGATAATCCCCTTATTTAAGACCTCTACCATTTCCTCTTCCATAGGGGTAAAAAAATAAGTAGACAACCCCGATAGGTTATCTACTTATTATTACGTATCTTCTCTTAAAATGTTCACATAAAATGTTCACACTAAGCATCAGTCGAGTTTCAAAACGGCGAGGAATGCTTTCTGCGGTACCTCCACAGAGCCGATCTGCTTCATCCGCTTCTTTCCGGCTTTCTGCTTTTCGAGCAGCTTTCTCTTTCTTGATATATCACCGCCGTAACATTTGGCTGTCACATCCTTACGGACTGCCTTGATTGTTTCGCGAGCAATGATCTTTGCTCCGATAGCTGCCTGGATGGCGATATCAAATTGCTGACGCGGAATCAATTCCTTAAGTTTCTCACACATCCGCCGCCCGAATTTCACGGCATTGGCTTCGTGAGTGAGGGTGGACAGGGCATCGACACTTTCTCCGTTTAGCAGGATATCGAGTTTCACAAGTTTGGATTCGCGGAAGTCGTGGATATGATAGTCGAACGATGCATATCCCTTCGATATACTCTTCAGCTTATCGTAGAAGTCGATCACGATTTCTCCCAACGGCATATCAAAGGTGATTTCCATGCGATTGCCGGAGATATATTCCTGCTTCACGAGTTCGCCTCGCTTTGAAAGGCAGAGGGTCATGATGGGTCCGATGAATTCGGCGGCCGTGATCACAGTGGCCCGGATATATGGCTCCTCGATATGGTCGATAAGTGTGGGTTCGGGAAGTCCGGAAGGGTTATGCACTTCCATTTTATTCCCTTTCTTGTCGTATACCATATAGGATACGTTTGGCACGGTGGTGATCACATCCATATCGAATTCGCGTCCGAGACGTTCCTGCACAATCTCCATATGGAGCAGACCAAGGAAGCCGCAACGGAAGCCGAAACCCAGGGCTGCCGAAGATTCGGGCTGGAATGTGAGTGAGGCGTCGTTAAGCTGCAGTTTCTCAAGCGCTGCCCGCAGATTCTCAAAATCTTCCGTGTCTATCGGATAGACTCCTGCAAACACCATAGGTTTCACTTCCTCAAACCCGGCAATCGCCTCCTTGCAGGGATTGTCGACATGAGTGATCGTATCTCCCACCTTCACCTCGCGAGAGTTCTTGATTCCGGAGATGATATATCCCACATTTCCGGCCGAGAGTTCCTTCCGGGGCGACATATCGAGTTTGAGGACTCCGATTTCATCTGCATGATATTCCTTACCGGTGGCCACGAATTTTACAAAGTCGTTGGTCCGGATCGTGCCATTCACTATCTTGTAGTATGCGATTATACCGCGGAAGGGATTAAATACGGAGTCGAAAATAAGTGCCTGCAACGGTGCGTCAGGATCTCCCTTGGGAGCGGGGATACGCTTCACGATGGCTTCCAGAATCTCATCCATGCCCATGCCCGTCTTACCCGAGGCCCGGATTATATCGTCATGACTGCATCCCAACAGATCCACAATCTGATCGGACACTTCATCAGGATTGGCGCTGTCAAGATCACATTTATTGAGCACCGGGATAATCTCCAGGTCGTTTTCAATCGCCATATAGAGATTGGAGATGGTCTGGGCCTGGATTCCCTGAGAGGCATCCACGATAAGGAGCGCGCCTTCGCAAGCGGCAATCGACCGGGATACTTCATAAGAAAAGTCCACGTGTCCCGGAGTATCGATAAGATTGAGGGTATAATCTTCGCCGTCGTGCTTGTAATTCATCTGGATGGCATGGCTCTTGATCGTGATACCGCGCTCTTTCTCCAGTTCCATATCATCGAGCACCTGCGCTTCCATATCTTTCCCGGTCACGGTTCCGGTCCGTTCAAGAAGACGGTCGGCCACCGTGGATTTTCCATGGTCGATATGGGCGATGATGCAGAAATTACGAATATTTTTCATTGCTGTCAGTTTATCCTGCAAATTTACAATTTTTCCCTGCAACGACAAAACGCTCTCCCCTACCCCTGCCTCCAACCATATCTCGTGAGCCGACGGCAATCTGCACCGACTTCCAACGGAAGTAGAATCTGCCAAAATCCTTTACAAAATCCTTTAAAGGATAAAAAATCCTGCGTACGGATTCTTCACAATCCATAATTAGCTTCATAGGAAGGGATTGAAAAAAATAGCACTGACAATAGAAACAGGAATGATGAAAAAACAAGAGAAACAGAAGCCGGTCTATCACACACTGGGCTTCCGGCACAAGCCATCCGTATATTATAAAAACTTTTCTGTCATTAAGAATTGGCGCAAAGAGAGGTGAGTTATCCCGGCATAATCCTTAGGACGTGATAGCGGATCCATCGAAATCACATATTTAGGATAGTTATCCTCTATTTTGGCAAGATTGCCAAATTCACGATCAACCGTGGCTTGTTCGGCCAAAAGATAAGCAACCTGGAAATATACTGTCTTCCCATTCTTTTCGGCCACAAAATCAATCTCTCCATTAGGCATTGTCCCAACCGATAATTTATATCCCAACTGTTTAAGATGCAAATAAACAGCATTTTCCATCACTTTTTCAATATCCTGCGCGCGGTCAACGCCAACCAATAGATTTCGCAAGCCGAGATCCTCAAAGTAATACTTGTCATTACTCTCAAGAAGTTTTTTTCCATGCATATCATAGCGTGGAACCTTATTCACGATATAGGCATTAGAAGCTGACTTTATATAGTTAATTGCCGTCAGAGGCGTAAGTTCAACTTTCTGCGACTTAAGGTATTTCGACAATGAATTAGCTGAAACCAGTTGTCCGGCATTATCACTTAAAAATTTCATGAGGTTCTCAAACAGAGTGACATTCCGCAGATTTTCTCGTTGAACCACATCCTTGAGCACTATAGTGTTATAGATATTTTGAAGATACTCCCAGATCATATCTTCATTCTCAAGGCCTAACCTGTATAGATGTGGCAACCCTCCCACAGAAAGATACTTCTCTAAACTTTCTTGCGAATCTTCCAGATTATGAAACCGGAGAAATTCCTTGTACGACAAGCTGTTGACATGTATATCCACATAACGCCCGGCAAGATAGGTGGATAATTCCGAAGAAAGCATCTTAGCGTTGCTTCCGGTAACGATTATCTGACATGCCTCATCGGCATTTAAACTTCGCAAGGTATGCTCAAAACCATCTATGTCTTGCACCTCATCAATAAGAAGATAATTGTGCTTATCGGTGGATAGTCTCTCCTCTACATATTTTGAAAGGTCTTTATAATCCCGTATATCGCCAAACTTACTCTTCTCCTTATTGATATATATAATGTTTGCATCAGGATTATTTTTGGCTATAATATCTACCAATTGAACCATAATGTAGCTTTTCCCAACCCTTCGCTGGCCCGTCAAGGCAATCATGATGCCCTTATCTATATATTTTAGAATATGATTGGTATATGAGGATCTCTCTTTTATCTCCATCTCTCTTTTTTACCCACAAATATAAAACTTTTTATTAATCGTAACAAATAAAATTTTAATAAATCTAAGTTTTATTAATCGTAACAAATAAAATTTGAATAAATCTAAGTTTTATTAATCATAATAAATTATTGCTGTCCAATAAAATTTTTTATCATTCTAAAAAATTTTATCGGACAGCAATAATATTGATCAGAGTCGCTTATTTTTATTTGCAATCCATCGGACAACGCGGTTTGATCTGTTTGAAGAAGTCGTTACCCTTGTTGTCTACGAGGATGAATGCGGGGAAGTCTTCTACTTCAATTTTCCAGATTGCCTCCATTCCGAGCTCGGGATATTCAAGAAGCTCCACATTCTTGATTGAGTTCTTGGCAAGGATAGCGGCCGGTCCGCCGATAGATCCGAGGTAGAAACCACCATGCTTCTTACAAGCGTCGGTCACCTGCTGGCTGCGGTTACCCTTAGCAATCATCACCATAGAGCCGCCTGCTTCCTGGAACTGGTCGACATAGGAGTCCATACGTCCTGCAGTAGTGGGGCCGAATGAACCCGAGGGCATACCCTCCGGTTTCTTTGCCGGACCTGCATAGTAGATCGGGTGATCCTTAAGATACTGCGGCATAGGCTCGCCGGCATCAAGACGCTCCTTAATCTTGGCATGAGCTATGTCGCGACCCACGATGATTGTGCCTTTAAGCGAGAGACGTGTGCTTACGGGATATTTGTTGAGAGTCTCAAGAATCTCCTCCATCGGACGGTTGAGGTCGATATTCACCACCTCTCCTTCGCCGGCATTGCGGTATTCTTCCGGGATGAGTTCGCCGGGGAATTCATCAAGCTTTTCAATCCAAAGACCGTCGCGATTGATCTTGGCTTTAACGTTACGGTCGGCCGAACAGCTCACACCCATACCGACAGGGCACGATGCACCGTGACGGGGCATACGGATCACACGGATGTCGTGAGCGAAATATTTACCGCCGAACTGTGCGCCCAGGCCGAGGTTCTGAGCTGCTTCAAGGAGTTCTTTCTCCAGTTCGCGGTCGCGGAAGGCATGACCATATTCGTTACCGTGATCGGGAAGATTGTCGTAATACTTCACAGATGCTTTCTTCACGGCTGCGAGATTAGCCTCTGCTGATGTGCCGCCAATCACAAATGCAATATGATAAGGAGGACAGGCTGCTGTGCCGAGGGTCTTCATCTTCTCGATAAGGAAAGGCACGAGAGTCTTTTTATTGAGAATAGCTTTTGTCTCCTGATAGAGATATGTCTTATTGGCCGAACCACCACCTTTCGCTACAAAGAGGAATTTGTATTCATCGCCTTCTGTGGCATGAATCTCAATCTGAGCCGGAAGGTTACATCCTGTATTCACCTCCTCATACATGGTCAGGGGTGCATTCTGAGAATAACGGAGATTATTCTCAGTGTAGGTTTTGTAGACGCCTTCGGAGATCTTCTCCTCATCATCGCAACCTGTCCATACCTGCTGACCCTTATAGGCTGAGCAGATGGATGTACCTGTATCCTGACAGAAGGGAAGCACTCCCTTGGCTGCCACCTCCGCATTGCGGAGCATGGTGAGCGCGACAAACTTGTCGTTTTCTGAAGCTTCGGGGTCGTTCAGAATCTTTGCCACCATCTCATTATGCTCGCGACGAAGCATGAAAGAGCAGTTATGGGAAGCTACATTAGCAATTACGGTAAGAGCCTCGGGATCGACCACCAGCATTTCGTGGCCGTTCCAGTCTTCTACCTTTACGTAGTCTTTGGTAATAAGCTCGTATTCCGTGGTATCCGGACCGAGCGGAAACATTTCCTGGTAATGAAAAGGTTTGGTTGCCATATATTTCTTTTTCGAAGTTGATTTCTAATTCGAAGTTGATTTCCTTTTAGACTCCATTTCCAAATTTACCAACTAATTTCAATATCTCCAAATAATTCCCCCGATTTCCCTCCTCCTCACTTTGTCTTCTTCCTTCACCCGGTTATAACCCTGCATTAACATTTTTTGTAGGATGGGGTCTTAGTTTTGGTATTGCTATTTTTGTTAACTTTGCAAGTCAATACCATTACGCGGCAATCGTGCCGTCTATTCTCTGCTGATTATGATATTCCATCGCTTAAAATATTATTTTTCAATCCTGATGGTGGCGCTTTGTTGCGCTGCGGTGACAGTCCCCGCTGATGGCGCGGCTAAGAAAAAAGTCTCTTCTTCCCAGTCTTCCAAGAAGAGCTCTTCAAAATCCTCCAAATCGAAGTCGAAGTCGGGTTCGAAGTCTTCCAGATCTTCTTCCAAGTCTTCGGGTGGATCTTCTAAAAATTCGTCAAAATCCAAGACAAATTCAAAGTCGTCCAAAGGGAAGAAGGCTGCCAATGAGAGGAAGAGTTCCCGAAGGAAAAGCTCTTCCAAGAATACAAGAAAAGATAACGGCGTGCGCCGTGCCCCGCGTGTGGTGAAAACTCCCGCTCCTCCCAAGGAGGTGGCTTCCAATGATTCGCTCACTTTGCGTGTGAATCAGGCAGTGCTCAGCTGGATTCCGAAGCAACTTAATCCCGGGGGGCTTCGTGTCAACAGCGTGCGTCCCGATGCCACAGGCCGTATCGCCAATGTACGTCTGAACGAGAATTTTACCTATCTCCCCGTAACCCGTAATTTGATCGATTCTTTGTCGATCACCATTAAGGATGCGTTGCCTGATTCCCTGTCAGGTTGTCGCGTTAGCCTTTCGGTGAATAATAAGCCTCTCGCTTATTATATCACCCGTGTGGACAAACTCCCCGAGAAGTATCGTAAAAATATTCCGTTCGTTACCGAAGTAAATCCCGTCTCTAACGCCAAGAAGGGTATGCCCGGTGATATCCTGGCGCTATGGGCTTCACATGGCCGTTATTTCCGTCCCGGTGCCGATGCCTGGATGTGGCAGCGTCCGATGCTCTTCCAGGCTATGGAGGATACATATACTCTCGGATATGTCTATCCTTATCTGGTGCCGATGCTGGAGAATGCCGGAGCCTATGTGTTCATGCCCCGCGAACGCGACACAAATAATAATGAGGTGATTGTCGATAATGATCTGAATCAGGACGGCAAGGTCTATTCCCAACCCTATTATAAGGAAATGAATGGATCCACTCAATGGACCACAGGCGAACTCGATGGCTTCATCTATGATCTCCCCGATTTCCGCGACACGGAGAATCCATTCGAAAATGGAACCTACCGCCAGACCACTACCGTGCGCTCCGGAAAACCTTCTGTAGCAGCCTGGTATGCTGATATTCCGGCTTCAGGTGAATATGCGGTTTATGTGAGCTATAAGTCGCTGCCTAATTCCACGGAGGATGCCCGCTATACGGTGAATTATTCCGGTGGTTCGAAGGAGTTTAAGGTAAATCAGACGATGGGGGGCGGCACATGGATCTATCTTGGTACATTCCCTATCGAAAAGGGGTATAGCGATTCCGAACCGATTGTGACTCTCTCAAACATTTCGGATAAGGATGCCGGAAAGATCATCACTGCCGATGCGGTGAAGATCGGCGGTGGTATGGGAAATATCGCCCGCAGCGCGCGTCGGTCGGATATCTATTATGATCCCTCCACTCCGGAATCGAATTTCACTTCCACCCGTCTCTCGCAGGATGAAGAGGGTGACGATGACCCGGATGATGATGACGACGATAACGATTCAGATGATGATTCAGATTCGTCGGAGGAGGATGTGGCCGATGGCGATGGTCAGGCGGCTGTGAATGCTCCGGTTACTCCTCAGAAGAAGGGCCCGTCGCCGAAGTTTTCGGTGTCAGGTATGCCCCGGTGGGTGGAAGGAGCCCGCTATTGGTTGCAGTGGGCCGGTTTCCCGGAAAATGTCTATTCTCCCTATCATGGGGCCGACGACTATAAGGATGATTATACAGGGCGCGGTCATTGGGTGAATTACCTCGCCGGCGGCTCGCGGGTGCTTCCGAATCGTCAGGGCCTCAAAATTCCGGTGGATCTCTCATTTGCCCTTCATTCGGATGCGGGAGTGCGCTCGGATGATTCCTTTGTAGGAACTCTGGGCATCTATTACACCAACAATGGCGCTTCCTACGCCGATGGAACTCCCCGGATCAATTCGCGTATGCTCACCGACCTTATCATGCGTCAGATCACCGGCGATGTCCGGATGAGTTACGAACCTAACTGGACCCGCCGCTCCATGTGGGATAAGTCGTATGTCGAGGCTCGTGTGCCGGAGGTACCGACTACATTGATTGAACTTATGAGCCATCAGAATTTTGCCGATATGATGTATGGCAATGATCCCAATTTCCGCTTTACTGTAGGTCGCGCCATTTATAAGGCTATGGCTCGGTTTATGGCCGAAAGAAAGGGACGCGAGGTTGTGATCCAACCTCTGCCGGTGAAGGAATTCGCAATCCAGATGAATAAACCGAATCATTACCGTCTATCCTGGTCTCCGACTCCGGACCCGTTGGAGAAAACTGCCATGCCTTCCCGATATATTATAATGGAGCGCACTGAGGGAGATCTCGGTTTCCATCGTATCGCAGAAACTTCTTCCACTCATTATGAAGTGAAGGTTACGGATAATAAGATCCATAGTTTCCGGATAATCGCTGTCAACGACGGGGGTTCCTCCTTCCCGTCGGAGACTCTGGCGCTATGTAATGGCACAGGTGGAGGTCAGCCGATGCTCGTGGTCAATGGTTTCGATCGTGTAAGCGGGCCGAAGGTGATCCGCGAGGGTGGTAAGGCCGGATTTGCCGCAGAGGAGGAATTCGGCGTCCCCTATATCAAGGATATGAGTTTCACAGGCTATCAGCAGGAATTTAACCGCAGTGCCGGAGTACGTCATGGCAACAGCAGCGGAACATATGTGCCTAAGGTTATCGCCGGCAACACATTCGATTACGCTGCGATTCATGGTGATGCGTTTGCGGAGACAGGTCTCGGCTTCGTGAGCTGTTCCGCGGCTGCTGTGGAAAAGGGTATCGTTAAGCTTTCCAACTATAAGATTATCGATTGGATTGCCGGTAAACAGAAGGCTACAGTGGTAGGTAATGGCAAGAGTGGAGTGATGTACCGAACTTTCACACCCAATGTGCAGAAGGAACTCCGGAAGTTTGTCGAGCGTGGTGGCCATCTGCTCATCACAGGTCAGTATGTCGCTTCCGACCTTACCGGTCCGCGTTCATCAATGACCGATAGGGATTTCGCTTCCGAGGTTTTGGGTATTCGTCCCGTAGATGGGGATCGTGTCCGCGATGGTGGCATCCGCTATGTCACCGGAAGAACCATGGATTACAATGCTTCTCTCAACGATCGCCAATACATCGTGGAAAATCCTGATATTCTTGAGGCTGCCGACGACAGCAACGCCACTCCCGTTTATTCTTTCTCACGGGGAAGTGGAAACGCCGGCTTCATCCATAATTATGGTAAAGGGAAGGTGATGACCATCTCCGTCCCCCTCGAAGCGCTCACCAAGGATGAAGACCGTGATGCCGTGGTGGCAAACTTCCTTAAATATTAACACCGATTGGCGGAGTCTATCAATTGATATTGATAGACTCCGATAATCATTCCACATTTCATTGAATCCAGGATATAAAAACATGGAGATAATACGTTTCACAACAGTCAATGCCCTCCGTGAGGCCATTTTCCGTATGCCGCTTGAGCAGTATGTGCTTATCAAGCTCGATGACCGGGAGGTAGAGTTTGACCTTGCTTTCAATAGCCGTCTTATCGAAACGGCCACTGATATTGATTCCACACTGACCTATTGCTGGTTTCGTGAACGTCAGGAGGATGGCTCTTTGCTCGATCATCCCGTGAATGATTATCAGCCGGGATCGGTAAGAGACGATTTCGATTTCGGTCCGTTAGTATTGCTCAATACGGCCGATGTGCTTTCTGCCACCGAGGATATGGATGAGTCTTATTCCGGGCTGCTCGATGGCGGATGGTATGCGCTCCGCTTAAGGATGACCATGTCGAAGATGATTGCCATGGTGCCTGAGTATCTGTATACCGTGAAACGTGTGGATTATCGTCTCAGCGGCGAGAAGCAACATGATTATGTCGATCCCAGAAACCGGGAATACCAGATTCAGATGGAGAAGACTCTTACCGAACATCTTGATATGATCGGGGGCCTTGTATCTCCGGAGGTAGAGAAGGTGGATTATGACGGGGAGGAGTTTCCTGTGGAGGCTTCAGTGATTATTCCTGTCCGCAACCGTGTGCGTACAGTGGCCGATGCCGTGAATTCAGCTTTGGATCAGGATACTCTGTTTCCGTTCAATGTGATTGTGGTGGATAATGATTCCACGGATGGCACCCGGGAGGTTCTCGAAGCTATCCAGGATCCGCGTCTTGTGGTGATAAAGGTTGCGGCAGATGAAAATTTAGGTATCGGCGGATGCTGGAACCGTGCCGTGCTTTCCGAACATTGCGGTAGATTTGCCGTGCAGCTCGATTCTGATGATTTATATAATTCCAGAAGTGTGCTGCAGGCTGTGGTGAATAAGTTCCGTTCAGGAAATTTCGGCATGGTGGTGGGAAGTTATTCCATGATAGATTTCAACGGCAATCCTCTTCCCCCGGGTATTATCGACCATAGGGAATGGACGGATGAGAACGGAGCCAACAATGCCTTGCGCGTGAACGGCTTCGGAGCCCCGAGAGCTTTCTTCACTCCTATCGTGCGCCGTTTCCTTTTCCCGAATGTCAGTTACGGAGAGGATTATGCCATGTGCCTGCGCGTAAGCCGTGATTATGCTGTGGGCCGCATCTTCCGCCCCCTATATCTATGCCGCCGTTGGGAAGGAAATTCGGATGCAGCGCTCTCCATTGAGAAGACTAATGCAAATAATGCCTATAAGGATTGCCTGAGATCTTTCGAACTTCTGGCGCGTATCCATTCCAATATGCAGTCGCATCAGGGCCCCACCCCTTTTCTTCCCTCCGATATCTTTGATTCTCTTTCAAATATGCCTCCTTTCGATCCTTCTGATTTCTTCCCCGAAGAGGACACAGAGTTTGATCCGGACGATGATGAATAATTGATAAATCCCAATGTAGAACAGAGATATGACCGGAGAAGATATAAATTCAATCATAGAGACCCAACTGGAACTATGGCCTGAGGCTAAGAAAAATTTTGACGCTCTGATCGGTGTGGAGCGTCGCGAATTGCCGTTAGGAGATTTCCCGGCTTATGTACAGTTCAATCCGGCCCGTATACGTAGCACAGGGGCAAAAGTGGATGCCGCTTCCATACGGCAGCGTCCCTGCTTTTTATGTGCGTCCAATCGTCCGGAACAACAGCTCACAATTCCTTTCTCCGAGGATTTTGATCTTCTTGTGAATCCATATCCGATTCTTCCGGTCCATTTCACATTGACTTCACGAAATCATGTGCCGCAGGATAGTTTCACGGCAGATATGCTCCGGCTGGCAGTGGAATCCCCCGACCTCGTGGTCTTCTTCAATGGTGCAAAGGCAGGAGCGTCAGCACCTGACCATCTGCATGGACAGGCGGTTCTTAAATCTGAGGTACCTATATTACGTGTAGCCGAACGCTTTCATCCCTCTTCCGAGCCGGAAATTCAGTCGTCGGCCGAATGGAACGCTGATCTGCCTTTCCGCTTCTTCAGTGCTGTGATTCCTCCGCAAAGCGATGGTAGGGATGTGGCCCTGATGGCACGCTTATCCGGCAGAGAGCCGCAGTCAGATAATGAGTTGGATCCTGGACTTGTCAATATCTTCTGTTGGGTCGATAATAATGGGCTTTTGAGAATGATTTCAATTCCAAGACAGCGGCATCGTCCTCTCTGCTACGGCGATGGCCCCGGGCAGATGCTCATTAGTCCGGGAGCTCTTGATATGGGAGGAATCGTGATTACTCCCCGGTTAGAGGATTTCAAGTCGCTGACTCCCGATATACTCCGCAGTATATATGCGGATACAGCTTTTCCTGATGGATATAGTCTTTCTCTCTGAACAAATTTTCTCCCATTGAACTCTACAACTAATTATTGAACACTACAACTAATTAGCCTGACCATCCGATGAAAAACCGATCTCCATGGCTGTGGATTCCCACTCTATATATCGCAGAGGGTCTCCCATATTTTGCAGTCAATACACTGACTGTGCTGATGTATGTCAAAATGGGAGTAAGCATGTCCGATATGGCTTTCTTCACCGGCTGGCTTTACCTCCCATGGGTGATAAAGCCGTTCTGGAGTCCGTTTATCGATCTATTCCGCACCAAACGTTTCTGGACCTTAGCTATGCAGGCATTACTGGCCATTTGTATGGCCGGTGTCGGTTTTCTTCTCCCTCTCCCCTTCTTCTTCGCTGCTTCTCTGGTATGCTTCTGGATCATGGCTTTTGCCTCTGCCACCCACGATATTGCCGCGGATGGTTATTATATGCTTGAACTCACACCCCATGAGCAGGCGGCCTATGTCGGGGTGCGCTCCACATTCTATCGTATAGCCAGTGTAGTGGGTCAGGGTGGATTAGTGATGGTAGCCGGCCTTCTCGAGAATCGGCTTGAAAGCGTATCTATGGCCTGGAGTTCGGTTTTCCTCCTTCTCTCCGCCATCTTTACCCTTATCTTTTTCTATCACCTGCGGTATCTTCCTGTCGCCCCGGCCGACCATCCGGCCCCGGAGCCACGTAATGCTGTCGATATTGTCCGCGAATTCGGCATGACCTTTGCCACATTCTTCCGTAAGCCCGGAATCATCGCCGCACTCCTGTTTATGCTGTTCTATCGTCTGCCTGAGGCTCTCTGCATCAAACTCGTGCAGCCGTTTCTGGTGGCTTCAAGAGAATCCGGAGGCTTAGGACTTTCCACTATTGAAGTCGGTTTCGTTAACGGCACCATGGGAGTAATCGCCCTCCTTGCCGGCGGAATTCTCGGGGGTGTGATGATTGCATCCGGAGGATTGAAGAAATGGCTTTGGCCTATGGCTATGGCTCTCACTCTCCCGTGTCTGGTGTATTGTTGGCTGGCCATATCGCAACCACAGGATTTTACCCTTATATGCTCGGCGATTGCCATCGAACAATTCGGATATGGATTTGGGTTCACGGCCTTTATGCTCTACCTAATCTATTTCTCCAGGGGAGATTGGCAAACCTCACATTATGCGTTCTGCACAGCATTCATGGCACTCGGAATGATGCTCCCCGGAATGGCTGCCGGTTGGTTGTATGAGACCCTTTCTCACTTTTCAATAGTGACCGATGGTGTTCCCTCGGGATTCGTGAATTATTTCTGGTTTGTGATGCTATCCTGTCTGGCCACATTCGCCGTATGCGCCTCAGTAAAGATCGATCCGGAGTTCGGTAAGAAAAAGTCATGATGAAGTTTCTGAGAGTTCTATTCCAACAGAAATCCGGATTCCTTGGTTTTCTCCGGAATCACCGTTTGATGTTCCTCTTATTAAGTCTGCTCACCATATGGTTGGCAGCCTGTAATTCCGTGCGTCATGTTCCGGCAGGGGAACGCCTTCTCGATGATGTGAATATCTATCTCAATGATTCCTCTGGCAAGCTGGATGAAACCCAATTAATGACTTATGTAAGACACCAGGAGAATAACCGCCTGCTCTGGACCGCCAAATTGCGTCTCGGAATCTATAACATGAGCGGACACGATACTACAAAATGGCTCAACCGTTTTGTTCGCAAACTTGGTGAACCTCCCGTGCTCTACAACGAAGCAGCTACTCTTTCAGATGCCCAACAGCTCCATAAAGCAATGGTCAATGCCGGCTATCTTCATTCTTCAGTGACTGTGGATACGGTCACTGATAAATCGGGACGTAAGATGAAGGTGAAGTACAACCTTGATGCCGGACGCCCCTATACAATCCGTTCGGTTGAATATGTATTCCCTAACGATACTCTCCGTGAGCTGATAATGCGTGATTCCATGCGTTTCAAGGTTCAACCCGGATCTCTGCTCGATCGCACGGCCCTTGAAGAGGAGCGCGACCTAATTACCGCCAGAATACGGAATCGCGGTTATTATGCTTTTGCTAAGGAATTTATCACTTTCAATGCCGACACCACTGAAGGAAGCGAACTTGTGGATCTCACCCTCACCGTGAATCCTCCCCAAAATACACAGCCTTTGCGTACAATCCTCCCTACCCATAGGGAGTATATTGTCCGGAATATCATCATAATTCCGGATTATGACCCGGGAGTGACCGATAATTTCACTCAATATCAGGCCGTTGATACAGTGAGTTATAAGGATGTAACGATTCTTTATGGTAAGAAACGTTATCTTCGTCCGGGTGTATTGGCTGAAAACTGTTTTATACGTCGCGGGCGTCCGTTCCGTCAGCGTGAGGTGGATAATACATATGCGGCTCTGTCACGTCTCTCCATTCTGAAGTTCATTAATATCAAATTCATTCCGGCCGGAGATTTAGGTGATGTCGGCTTATTGGATGCCTATATCCTTCTGACACGTGGAAAAAGTCAGGCATTCTCCGTGGAAGTGGAAGGCACCAACTCCGAAGGAGATTTAGGAGTGGCCATAGGTCTTAATTATTCCCATCGCAATCTTGGACACGGCTCTGAAACGCTGTCGACCAAGATAAGAGGCGCTTATGAGGCGTTGAACGGTGATATCGGCGGCCTCCTCCACAACCGATATATGGAATATGGCCTTGAGGCGGGGCTGAATTTCCCAAAATTCAAGGCACCATTCCTGAAAGACCGTTTCAAACGGCGCATCATGGCCACTACAGAGCTTAATCTATCCATGAATTATCAGGAACGACCGGAGTATACACGTATCATCTCTACACTAGGATGGAGCTACCGCTGGTCGGAACGCAACCGTAACCGTCGACATACATTCACTCCGATTGATGTCAACTATGTATATCTGCCGGAGAGCACAAATGATTTTATCAATCAGATAGCCCCCGATAACCCGCTGCTCCGATATAGTTATGAAGATCATTTCATCATGCGGATGGGATATAATTATTATTGGTCGAATAAACGTCGGGGTACGCCATGGAGTCAGTCGAATCAACGGAATATCCATACTCTGCGTGTGAATGCGGAAGTGGCTGGAAATGTATTGTTTGCTCTCAGTTCGATATTCAATCATCGGTCGGATTTCCATTCCGATCCTTATAAGGTGTTCGGAATCCACTATTCACAATATGCAAAGGTGGATGCCGATTTCTCTTCACTCCATATCTTCGATAGCCGTACTGCCTTGGCCTGGCATGCGGGATTCGGAATCGGAGTGCCCTATGGGAATTCTGAAATGCTGCCGTTTGAGAAACGTTTCTATGGTGGTGGAGCCAATGGTGTGAGAGGATGGGCGGTGCGCACTCTCGGCCCCGGACGCTATCCGGGCACAAACTCAGTGAGCGATTTCATCAATCAGTGTGGCGATATCCGGCTCGACTTAAGCGTGGAATATCGTGCCAAATTATTCTGGTTGCTTGAAGGTGCACTGTTCGCGGATGCCGGAAATATATGGACAATCCGCGATTATACCTATCAGCCTTATGGGATGTTTAAATTCAGAAACTTCTATAAGGAACTTGCTGCCGCATATGGCATCGGTCTGCGTCTCGACTTCACCTATTTTCTTCTCCGCTTCGATCTTGGAATGAAGGCTCATAATCCGGCCATCAATGCCGAGCCCTGGCCTCTGATCCATCCCCGCTGGGGTCGCGACCATTCATTTCATTTCTCAATCGGATATCCCTTCTGATCATGAACTAATCCCCCCTCCAAGCGGTTAAAAATTTATGATATAATCGCGCCTCCCACCCGGATCTCCCGGATCTCTCAGATCCCTCGGATCTCCCGGATTTCCCGGATCTCTCAGATCCCCCGTATTTCCCGGATCTCCCGGATCTCCAGGATCTCCCGGATCTCAACGCTACTGAGTCGCGAAGCTTGTTTCCGTCCCGACTCTGTCGGTTATTTATTTAATATTTAGTCAATGAAAAAATTAGTGATATTCGACCTTGACGGTACCTTACTCAATACCATCGCCGATCTGGGCCATGCATGTAATTACGCTCTCCGTGAAATGGGATTTGCCGAACATGCACTCACCACATACAATTATATGGTCGGGAACGGTGTCCGCAAACTCGTGGAGCGAGCCGAACCCGATGCATCCCCCGAGGAAGTGGATAAACTCCTTCACCTCTTCAGAGAATATTACGATCAACATTCCTACGACCATACCAAACCCTACCCCGGTATTCCGGAGCTTCTTGCCGATCTAAATGAAGCAGGAGTGGCGTTGGCGGTCACCTCAAATAAATATGAGGCTGCCGTAAAGCGAATCGTGGCTCATTTCTTTCCCGATATTCCTTTTGTGGCATTGCTCGGACAGGTGGAAGGCCGTCCCACCAAGCCGGATCCTTCGGTGGTATTCGCTGTAATCAATGCCCATCCTGTTCCGAAACATGATATACTCTATGTGGGGGATTCTGCAGTGGATATGGATACAGCCCGGCGCGCCTGCATCGAATCAGTCGGCGTAAGCTGGGGATTCCGGCCGGTATCGGAGCTACATAATGCTTATGCTGATCATGTGGTGAATAATCCGTCTGAAATCTATAACATTGCAGTCGGATCCGGTTCTCTCTATTGATTCGATTCATTTATTAAATAATTCGCGTATTGGTGTTAAGTAGCTCGCAGCAATTAATGATTGCTATATAGGGCTATGGCCGATAGAACCAATATACCCCACCTAAGGCTATTTACTATGGAAGCTATTTATTCTGAAGAGTTTTTCATCTCCGCCAACGAAAGTAATCCCGAGGGAGAATTGGCTGTGAATGTCCTGGTCAATTCTCTAATCGAGATCGCCACTCTACATGCCAATCTTTCCGGATTTGGAAATCCTCATATGCAAGACCTTAATGCAGGATGGGTTCTTTCACGTCTCACCCTGGAAATGTCCTGCTATCCCAAAGTCAATACTTCATATAAGGTATTGACCTGGGTCGAGGACTGGAATCGACATTTCTCTTCCAGATGCTTCGAGATTCAGAATCAGGATGGTGCGACAATCGGGTATGCCCGATCGATCTGGATGGTTATAAATACCCGGACTCATGAGAATTTCGGTCTGGAGCACCTCTCGTGTCCCCCGGAGCTGATTTCGAAGCATCGTTGCCCGATTGCCCGACAGGAAAAGCATGCTGAGATTCTGCCCGCAGGCTCCGTGATTCCGGAGCATTCAAGAGCATTGGTGGCGAATAAGCCCGTAAGAATCTACACCTTCCAGTATAACGATATCGACTTTTACCGCCATGTTAATACCCTTCGTTATATCACCCTCCTTCTGAATGCCTTTTCGCTCGAGGAATTCGACCATAATTTTATCTCGCGGCTTGAAATTTCTTTCCTTCATGAGGGAAGTTTCGGCGAATCCATCCGTATAGAGCGCCATGATTTCGAGTCATCAGAAGATGGAAGGGTATCGGCCTTCTCTTTTATTCCTGAAAACACAGAAAAATCCCATCCCATTCTCTTTGCGCGTCTGCGGCTCACGCCACGCGATTAAAACTTCAATGATTTCTGCACATCATGTGCATAAAGTTTGGAGTAATTTTGTGGCGTAATCAATAAAAGCCTCCATTATGTGCTCCAATCATAATCATTCGCATTCCCACTCCCATACTCATGATCATTCCGATTCTAATGATCATTGTTGCAACCATAATCATTCTCATTCCGATGGTCATTCTCATGATCATGATCATGAGAATGGCTGTTGTGCTTGCGGGCATCAACATTCTCACTCTCATAACGGCTCAAAGCTAAGTCTGTATCGAAATGAGATTATATCTGCATTGATTCTGTTAGGCGCAGTGATGGCAGGATATTTCGGTGTTTTCTCCCTTTTTGGCTCCGGAGCAGAGATTGCAGAGTTAGCGATTTACATCATCGCTCTTATACCGGTCGGAATTCCAATCCTGAAAGAAACTTTCGAACTTCTGGCTAAAGGAAACTGGATGAATGAATTCACCCTGATGGTGGGAGCTGCAGTCGGAGCTTTCGCTATAGGAGAATATCCGGAAGGCGTGGCTGTATTGCTTTTCTACTCCTTCGGTGAAAAAATGGAAGATACAGCATCAGAAGATGTGAAGCGCCGAATTAAGAATCTTCTTAATCAATTGCCCGATTCAGCCCGGGTAAAGACTCAGGACGGCACACGGGATATAAAGCCTTCAGAGGTGAATAGAGATGATATCATCATTGTCCGCCCCGGAGAGAGGGTTCCCGTAGATGGTATTCTACTGGGTAATAAACCGGTGGATTTCGACACTGCCGCCATCACAGGAGAGTCAGTTCCGCGTGCTTTTAATCCGAACGCTGAAGTGGCGTCAGGCTGTATCCCGGTTGATAAGGCCGTGGAGCTTCGTGCCAGCAGAGCTTTTGAGGATTCTTCGATGACACGTCTGCTTCGAATAACTGAAGAGGCCCAGGCTGCCAAATCCCCTACCGAAACGATGCTTCGCCGGATCACCCGGTGGTACACTCCCGTTGTATTCCTCCTTGCCATCCTGCTCTTCTTCATTCCCTGGATTATGGCTGCAACACGGGGAATGGAATTCAACTGGATGATGTGGCTTCGCAGGGCGTTGGTATTCCTTGTATGTTCATGTCCTTGTGCCCTTGTGGTTAGCGTTCCCCTTTCTTATTTCGCTTCGTTGGGAACAGCTTCAAAAAAGGGTCTGCTTTTCAAGGGGTCCAGATTTGTGGATTCTCTCCGTAAGGTCGATACCGTGATATTCGATAAAACCGGAACCCTCACCACCGGTGATTTCTCCATATCCTCTATTTTCACACTCCCCCATATTGAAGAGAATGAACTTCTTTCTATTGCCGCAGCCGTAGATGCCGGGTCTGCCCATCCGCTGGCTAAGGCTGTGGTCGCGGAGGCTTCCAAGCGGGGCCTGTTGCTGCCGGAGGTGAATGATGTAGTAACCATTCCTCATGGAATGAAGGCTACGCTCAAAGGTGAGGTCGTACTGATTGGCTCGCGCCATCTCATGGAGGAGTATTCCATTGAGATTGAATCCCATGGAGAAGGCTCGGAGATTTGTGTCGCATTAAATGGAGATTTCCTGGGCGCGATCTATCTTGTGGATAAAATCCGGAATGAAGCCGTTGAGGCCATTTCTAAACTTCATAAATCCGGAACGAAAGTAATCATATTATCCGGCGATAGACCGGAGGCTGTGGCCCGTGTGGCACATCAGACTGGGGCTGATGATTTTCGGGCTGAAATGACTCCGGAAGGGAAGAAGAAAGAAATCGACCGGCTCACCGCTTCCGGTCAAAGAGTAGCTTTTGTAGGAGACGGTATAAATGATGCTCCCGCTATTGCAGCGGCTGAGGTAGGCATAGCTATGGGTACGATGGGAACAGCGATTGCGATGGATACGGCTGATATGGTGATTGCTTCAGATAATCTGCTCAAGCTCCCGGAAGGAGTGGCATTGGCATACAAGGTACGCCGTATTGTTATGGGCAACATTTCTTTCGCTTTAGGCGTTAAAGCATTAGTGATGATCTTAGGAGCTTTCGGAATCGCTACTTTATGGGCGGCTGTATTTGCCGATACAGGTGTGACTCTGATCACAATAGCTGTCACACTACTTGCGCTCCGGAAATAATCCGAAGGTTAGGTGCCTTCTTATAACTCAAGGGAATTCTTACCCTTATGATTGAGATGGAAGAACAGGAATTTGAATCGATAATGCGAGAACATAACATTCGTCCCACTGCCGTGAGACGGATGATTTATAATGTAGTGGCCGACGCTCCCGGACTCCTTTCCGCTCTCGATATAGAGATCGTGCTTGATACCGTGGACCGTTCCACCATTACCAGAACTCTGTCATTATTTCACTCTGCCGGGCTGATTCATCTCATCGATGATGGAACGGGAACGTCAAAATACGAGGTTTGCCACTCTCATAATCATGATAATCATGAATCTCATTCCGACATGCATCCTCATTTCCATTGTAGAAAATGCGGGCGTACCTTATGTTTATCCGAGCAGTCGCTTCCCACCATCAATCTCCCGGAAGGATACATTGGCGAAGGAATGAATCTTACAGTCTCCGGTCTTTGCCCTGCCTGCGCCTCAAAGTCCTTATTCCGCTGAATGCCTTATTCCGCTGAATGCCCTTATCCCATTGGATACATTTATCCTCTTCCAGTTATATTCCTTATTATATTATCGGATGTAGCATTATGAATATACGAAGATCCGAGTCGGCTCACGCAGACTCGGATCTATTATATAAATAATGTTGAAGATGTTGTTGATTTCTATGGTAAGGTTTTCAGAATCAGATGATACCCTGAGCCATCATAGCATCTGCCACCTTAAGGAAGCCGGCGATATTGGCACCCTTCATGTAGTTGATATAGCCATCAGGCTGAGTTCCATGTTCCACACAAGCTGCATGGATATCGTGCATGATAGTATGGAGCATCTCGTCTACCTTAGCGGCGCTCCACTGAAGGTGTTCGGCATCCTGAGTCATCTCAAGACCTGAAACAGCCACACCACCGGCATTCACTGCCTTACCCGGACCATAGGGAATATGATTCTCAAGGAATGTATCGATAGCCTCGGGTGTACATCCCATGTTGGATACCTCTGCTACGAGCATCACCTTGTTAGCTACAAGCTGCTTGGCATCCTCTCCGTTGAGCTCATTCTGAGTGGCGCAAGGAAGAGCGATATCCACTTTCTGCTCCCATGGTTTGCGGCCCGGGAAGAATGTGGAGCCGGGGAACTGCTCTGCATAAGGAGCAACGATATCATTACCTGATGCGCGGAGCTCAAGCATATAGTCGATCTTCTCATCATTCAGACCTTCAGGATCGTAAATATATCCGTCGGGACCGGAGATGGTCACTACCTTACCACCAAGCTCTGTGGCCTTTTTGGCAGCACCCCATGCCACGTTACCGAATCCGGAGATGGCGATAGTCTTACCCTTGATGTCGGTACCAAGGTCGGAAAGCATGCTACTTGTGAAATAGAGAGCTCCGAAGCCTGTAGCTTCCGGACGAATACGGCTTCCACCGAAAGAAAGACCCTTACCGGTGAATGTACCTGTATTCTCACGAGCGAGTTTCTTGTACATGCCGTACATATAGCCTACCTCACGGCCACCTACACCGATATCACCGGCGGGAACGTCGCGATCAGGACCGAGGTTGCGCCAGAGCTCAAGCACGAATGCCTGACAGAAACGCATGATCTCTGCATCACTCTTGCCACGGGGGCTGAAATCAGATCCACCCTTAGCGCCACCCATCGGAAGTGTGGTAAGGGCATTTTTGAATGTCTGTTCAAAACCGAGGAATTTGAGGATAGAAAGGTTCACTGATGCGTGGAAGCGGATACCTCCCTTGTAGGGACCAATGGCGTTGTTGAACTGAACGCGATAACCTATGTTGTTCTGAACTTCACCCTTGTCATCAACCCAGGATACACGGAATGTGAAGATACGGTCGGGCTCAACCATACGCTCGATGATCTTTGCCTTCTCAAACTCAGGATGCTGGTTATAGACGTCCTCTACAGACATCAGCACTTCCTTTACAGCCTGAAGATACTCCTTCTCACCGGGATGCTTGGCCTCAAGGGCGGCCATGATTTCGTTAATGTTCATGTGTTCAAGTTTTTTCAGTTGTTAGATTTTCGGTTGAAAGGCCATCTGATTCCGCATGGTTCTCAATTACTCCACTTTCGGAACCGCCTTTATTTTACGATGCAAATCTACATCCTTTTTTCTTCTTTGCAAAAAAAATTTTAATGTTTATCAACATATAATTCCTAAAAAAAGAAGCCTCCCCCGAAGGGAAGGCTTCCGATATAATATCATTAGAATTTCTATATTTCTCGATTACTTCTGAGTGAAGATTACGATACGGTTCCAGTCGTTAGTGCTGTAGGGCTGTGTCTCAGAACCATCATACTTCACGGTCAGACGGTCGGCGTCGATACCGTAAGTGTTGATAAGTGCGTTAGCCACTGCATCAGCACGCTTCTGAGAGAGCTGGAGGTTGTATTCAGCTGTACCGGTATCCTTATCAGCATAACCTACTACCATCACCTTCTCGTTGGGGTTAGCCTTGAGCCATTCTGCCATGTTGTAGATGTTAACCTCCTCAGTAGGCATAATCTTAGCAGAGTTGATGGTGAAGCGTACAGTTGACATCAGAGGTGCGTTTACGCAATCCTTCTGCGGAGCGGGCTCGGGGCAAGGAAGCTGTGCCTGAAGAGCTGCAACTTCAGCACCACATGCGAGAAGCTGAGCACGGAGGTCGTTAACCTGGCCGTTGAGAGCTGCGATCTGAGATACGTACTCACACTGGTTGAACTTGTTCCAGTTGCGGCCGCCGATATTGATATTGAAACCACCCATTGCTGATACGTTTGCGTCTACTGACTGGCCATAAGCTGCGCCATTCCAGTTGTCACCGTACATTGATGCGCGGAGTTCAGCGAAGAAGTCGATATATTCGCAAAGACGGAAACGAAGCTGAATACCTGCTGATACAGGAAGTGTCCAGTTAATACGTTTTGCCTTATCACCTTTGATCAATACATTTGTTCCTACAGGTGTGTTGCCGTATGCATCACGAAGATCCCAGTTAGCGTCACCACCAAGACCTACGAAAGGAATGAGTGAGAATACGCGGTTATCGTTCGGACCCTTGATCGAGTTGAACATATCCCACATCAACTCTGCCTGGAGCTGTGCGTGCTTAGAACGTGTCCAACCGTTTACGTTAGCCTCGCTGTTGGGGTTGTTCCAGTGAAGAGCACCACCCATAGCCTTGATACGGAAACCTACATAAGGAGATACCCAACGGCCAAAACCGAAGCTGTACTGAGCTGTCATGTTGTGACGAGTGATCACGGGCTGGTGAAGACGCTCTACGAGGGGCTGAGTGATACCTGCACCCAATTCGATGAACCAGTTGTCACGCCAGTTGCTGATGTAGTGTGTTGTGTTGTCACAGGTGAACTCAGTCACTGTAGTGGCCTGGTCAACGAAAACATCCTGTGCATTTGCGGGAGCTGCCACTGCCATTGTGCCGGCAACCGCCATTGCGAAGTAAAGATTCTTAGCTTTCATACTTATTTGTTTAGGTATAATTGTCTGTATTTTAAAACCTCCTCTGCTTATCCCGCATCGGAAATTATACATATTTAACATTCAATTCCTTTTTTTGGTTTTACATTCCCGAACTTTTTTTGTAGTTTTTTCATTAAGTAAAACCTAAATAATTGAATATCAGAGGTTTATATCATAAAAATCTTCGCGATTTTTTATTATTTACTTATGAAGCCATGGGCTCATTACACTTTTTTCATTTTCTTTTCAATTCCTTTTCCTCTTTTTTAACCAGGAAATCCCGCTTCATATATCCATCCCCGAGGGTGCCCCGGAGCTTCATTATAAAGCATCGGAATTTTACGATTTCAGTTATTTTTTTTAATTTTGAATTATTCTCACAACCGAAATTCGACTGCAAAATTAAGGATTTTTTTGATATCAGCCAAATTTTAAGGTTGTGGTAAAGTTTTTTTCGACCTTTTAGTCTCAAAAATTCCGCTCTTTATAGTTTTTTTGAGGTTTTCAAGCAGGCAATGAGTAGACTTAGATCACGTTTGAGATTCAGAATCGATGATGAATCTCATCTCCGAACCATAGCAGATTCATCTCTCCCTTTATGGGGTGTGGGTATCTTGGTGGTGGCAATCGTGACTATTGGTATATTTTGCGGTGGTCTCCTGGTGATGATCACCCCTCTTAAACAGTTGCTCCCGGGATACCTTAAGGAGGACCAGCGTGATGCCACTGAGGAAAGTCTCCTACGTCTCGATTCAATTATCGGAACATATGAGACCAATAGCCGGTATATCGAGAATTTTTTGCGCGCCACTGACACCGATAGGCTGCCTACTGATTCCATCCCTAAGATTGATACCATCCTTGAGACAAGTACTGAGGATTCTCTTATCGGGCCTTCGGAACGAGAAAGAAATTTCGTGGCCAGAATGCAGGAACATGAACGGTTCAATGTTTCAGTGCTCGCTCCATTGGCAGCGGATGGAATGATTTTTACAAATGTTACCGACAACGGCATATTCTCCTCATCCACATTAAAGGAGCCGTATCCGGAGGTGATCCTTGCTTCCGGAGCCAATGTAAAGGCTATGACAGATGGAACTGTGGTCGACGCTGCCTATTCTTCCCCCAAAGGGTGTTATTCCATGGCTATACAGCATCGGGGAGGTTTCCTTTCATATTATTCCGGTCTGGGTAGCCCATTGGTGGATATCGGGGAAAAAGTTTCTGCCGGCCAGATTATTGCCTCACCCCCCTCCCCCGATGCTAATGGGCGCCGCATTATTCGTGTAAGGTTATGGCATAACGGTATACCCCTGATTCCCTATGATTATATCGGGAAGGAACATTCTACTCGTCCCGATCGACAGATAGAGGCCGAAAACAGTTTCACGGCTCCCCGAGGTCGCTGACCTTAATGACCCTCATAATCTTAATGACCCTCATAATCAGTGATTAAAATAAATTCCAACCCATGAGACAGATCACAATACTCGGAAGTACTGGCAGCATTGGTAGCCAGACTCTGGACATAATACGCGAAAATCCCGATCGGTTTCGGGCCTCAGTTCTTACTGCAGGTTCAAATTGGAAACTTCTTGGCCGACAAGCTTTAGAGTTCCGCCCCGATATCGTGGTGATTGCTGATGAAAATGGGTATGCCCCACTTAAGGAGATGCTCAAGGGTGAGGATATTTCCATCTTATGTGGTTCCGAGGCTATAGCAGAGGTGGCCGCGGAGGGTAATTCCGATATAGTCCTTACTGCATTGGTGGGCTATAGCGGTCTGATTCCTACTCTTTCAGCTATAAACGCCGGAAAAACAATAGCCCTTGCCAATAAAGAGACACTTGTGGCCGGTGGCAGCATAGTCACGGAGGCGGCACGGCGAATGGGAGTGGACATCTTGCCGGTGGATAGCGAACATTCGGCAATCTTCCAGTGTCTGCAAGGTGAGGATCCGAACATGGTCAGAAAGCTCATCCTCACTGCATCCGGTGGGCCGTTCCGCACCTGGACTTGTGATCAGCTGGCTAATGCAACTACGGCCGATGCCCTGCGGCATCCCAACTGGTCGATGGGAGCTAAGGTTACAATAGATTCAGCTTCCATGATGAATAAGGGTTTCGAGATGATTGAAGCTCGTTGGCTTTTCGATTGCATGCCTGAGAAGATTGAAATCGCTGTCCATCCCCAGTCGATTGTCCATTCTATGGTGGAATTTGAGGATGGTTCGGTAAAGGCCCAACTTGGAGTGCCCGATATGCGCATTCCTATCAGCGTGGCTATCGGATATCCGGAGCGTGTAGCCACTTCTCGTCCCGGACTGACACTTGAACAATATTCCTCGCTGACCTTCGAACGTCCCGATTTTGAGAAATTCCCTCTTCTTGGTGTGGCATATAAGGCCATAGAGACAGGAGGAACATTGCCTTGTGCCATGAATGCTGCTAATGAGGTGGCCGTGAAAGCTTTCCTCGATGGAAAACTCAGATTTATCGACATGCCGCTCCTCGTCACTGATACAATGGAGAACACTTCATTTGTGGCTAATCCCACGCTTGAGGATCTGATAGCCGTTAATGCGGAGGCTCTGGCTAAAGCTGTGGAATGGATAGAGAGCACTCCCGGTGCATAATACATAGCTTGTTTCTTACGTTTTCAAAGGTAGAAGTTGTCTAAACTTATTTACGAATGTTAAACAAAACTATCCTTACATTCTTTTATTAACTCTTGCGGATCTTTTTGGCTGCTTTAGCCCCTCTCATCGGTACCAACCGAAAGGTTGCTACCTCTTCGAGTGACTAAATCAGCTCAAAAATCTCTCGCAATTGTTAATAAAAAATAAGTTTAGACAACTTCTGGTATAACCCCGTTTACACGGACATCCAATCCCGGATTCCATCGCTGTAACCGCTCGTGGAACCAACCATTATTTCACATAACTAATAAAATACTTTAGATTGGAAACATTTCTCATCAAGGCGGCGCAGCTGATTCTTGCTTTCGCCATCCTGGTAATCATACACGAATTCGGACATTTCCTCTTTGCGCGCGTATTCGGCATCCGCAATGAAAAATTCTATCTCTTCTTTAATCCCGGTCTGTCTCTCTTCAAGTGGAAGCCTAAGAAGTATGTTTCGGTGCTCCATAAGACCAAATTCCTTTCCGAGGAAGGAAAGGCGGAATATGAGGCCGACCTGAAGTTCAATCGTGCGGTCAAGGCTAAGGAAGAAGCCGAAGCCCGGCTCAAGGAAGCAAAAAAGAGTGGCGACGATCAGGAAATCCGTGCGGCGCAACGGCGCGTGGATGAGGCAATGGCCACCTATAAGCAGGAATCCGACCTGCTCTTCGACCGCCAGCGTAAGGAATACGATGAAGAACGTAAGGAAAGCCGTTGGAAACGTTTCTGGAGCCATACGGTCTACGGCATCGGCTGGCTTCCTTTGGGAGGATATTGCAAGATCGGAGGTATGATTGATGAGTCTATGGATACCGAGCAGCTTAAACGCGACCCTCAGCCTTGGGAATTCCGTGCCAAGCCGGCATGGCAACGTCTGTTGGTAATGATTGCCGGAGTGCTCTTCAATTTCCTTCTCGCGATTATCATTTATGCCGGAATCGTATACACCACAGGAGAGAAATATGTGCCTTTCTCTGAAGCAAAGGATGGAATGGAATATTCCGGAGAGGCGCGTAAAATCGGTTTTCACGATGGTGATATTCCTCTGCGTGCAGACGGGGTGGCTCTTGACAATTCCATGGATGCCCATCTTAAAATGGCCCAGGCAAAGAGTGTAACCGTGCTCCGCGACGGCAAAGAAGTCGATATTCAGATTCCCGAGAAATTCATTTTCGCCCTCGAAAATGAGGCAAAAAGTGATACGGCCATGATTTCTTTTTTCAACTATCGCTTCCCGACACGTATCTCGCAGGTAGCGATGGGTGATGGTGCGGATAAGGCCGGTATCCGTAAGGGGGATGTGATTATTGCTGTCGATTCGACATCCACTCCTTCTCTGCTCTCTTTTATCAATACCTTGAAGGGACATGAGGATCAGACCGTAAATCTTACTGTCACCCGCAGTAAACTGGCGGATGATTTGAATTCTGCTCTCCGCGATACATTGATGCTTCCTGTCAAGCTTGACGGGGGATCAAAAATGGGTGTTGGTCTGGAGATTGATCCCGCAGCTTTCTATAAAGCCAATGAAATCCATTATTCTCTTCTTCAGTCGCTTCCCCGAGGTATGAAGATGGGTACCGACAAACTCACAGCCTATGCGAAGTCGATGAAGATGGTATTCACTAAAGAGGGAGCAAAATCGATCGGAGGATTCGGCACCCTGGGATCAATCTTCCCTGAGAGTTGGAATTGGATTGCATTCTGGAATATCGCCGCTTTCCTGTCGGTGGCTCTGGCGTTTATGAACATCCTCCCCATTCCGGCCCTTGATGGGGGTCATGTGCTCTTCCTTATATATGAGGTGGTGACCGGTCGGAAGCCCAGTGAGAAGTTTCTGGAATATGCCCAGATGTTTGGTATGGTAGTGCTTATTCTTCTTCTCCTTTACGCAAACGGCATGGATATTCTGCGCCTCTTCAAGTAAAAACCATTACACAACGATATAGTCCATACGGTTGATATGAGTATAAAGACTATCCGGTTGAAACCGGGCAAGGAGGAATCAATCCTCCGTCATCATCCCTGGGTGTTCTCAGGAGCCATTTCCTCAGTCCCCTCCGGTCTGGAGGAGGGTGAAGAGGTGTGCGTGGTCGATAATGCGGGTCGGGTGCTCGGCACGGGTCATTATCAGATCGGTAGCATCGCGGTCAGGATTCTGGAGTTTGGCGTGGAGTCGCTTCCGGATGATTTCTTCGAGCGCCGTCTTCAAAATGCATTCACCCTGCGTGAGGGCCTGGGACTTATCCGCCCTGATAATAACTGCTTCCGCCTTGTCCATGGCGAGGGAGATTTTCTCCCCGGGCTGGTGGTGGATATATATGGAGATACAGCCGTAGTACAGGCCCATTCCCCCGGTATGCACTATGCCCGTCATCGCATTGCCAATGCCCTTACTCTCATTCCGGGAGCCCGCATACGAAATGTATATTATAAGTCGGAGACCACCCTCCCCTATAAAGCCCGTCTCGATCCGGAGAATGAATATCTTATCGGAGGTTTCGATGGCAATATCGCTCTTGAGAATGGTCTGCAGTTTAATATCGACTGGCTCAAGGGTCAGAAGACAGGTTTCTTTGTTGATCAGCGGGAAAACCGCGCTCTGTTGGAAAAATTTGCCAAGGGACGCGACGTATTGAATATGTTCTGCTACACCGGCGGTTTCTCTGTATACGCCATGCGCGGTGGAGCTAATCGTGTGGATTCCGTCGATTCATCCTCCAAGGCAGTGGCTCTTACCGATGCAAACATAGCTCTTAATTTCCCCGAAGATAAACGCCACACCACCTTCGCAACCGATGCATTCCGATTCCTCAACGAAATGGAGAAGGATAAATACGACCTCATCGTGCTTGATCCCCCGGCTTTCGCCAAACACCGTTCCGCTATTAAGAATGGTCTGATTGGATATCGGAAGCTGAATGGAAAGGCTTTCGATAAAATCCGTTCCGGAGGAATCCTTTTCACTTTCTCCTGCTCCCAGGCCATCACTAAGGAAATGTTCCGTCTCGCGGTTTTCAGTGCCGCTGCAAAGTCGGGGCGTAAGGTCCGGATTCTCCATCAGCTTTCCCAACCGGCCGATCATCCCATCGATATTTCCCATCCGGAGGGCGAGTATCTTAAGGGACTCGTGCTTTATGTGGAATAAATCCCTAATCCGGCTTAGGCTCCATCCAATAAGATAACTATGGGCCATATCCCCTATTGATAACCATCCTAATATCATTCCACAATGAAAAGAATTATACCAACCCTAATCTTAGGAAGCATGATAGGAATATCATCACATGCTGCGGAAGACAAGAATTTCAACTATCATGTCGACCGTTTTGCCGATATCGAGGTGCTTCGTTATGAAGTTCCTGAATATAGCCGTCTATCTCTCAATCAGAAGAAGATGCTCTATTATCTGTCGCAGGCCGCTCAGATGGGCCGCGATATCATCTGGGATCAGAATGGTGCCTATAACCTTCAGATCCGTCAGCTCCTGGAGAACATCTACACCAACTATAAAGGCGACAAAAATAGCAAGGATTTCAAGGCTTTCGAGAAATATCTCAAGCAGGTATGGTTTGGTAATGGTATCCATCACCATTATTCCACCGATAAGTTCGCACCCGAGTTCTCTAAGGATTTCTTCATGGCTGAGGTAGCTGCTATTCCAGATGCGGATCTTCCCCTTGCGAAAGGCCAGACCCGCGAGGAGATGATGGCAGTCCTCGTACCGGTGATTTTCGATCCCACCGTAATGGCCAAACGTGTCAATCAGGATGGCTCGCAGGATGTGGTGGCCACTTCCGCAAATAACCTTTATGGTGAGGGCGTGACTCAGAAAGAGGTGGAGGATTTCTATAATGCGCTTAAGAATCCCGCTGATGAGACTCCGGTATCCTATGGTCTTAATGCTCGCGTAGTGAAGGAAGACGGTAAGATTAAGGAGCAGAAATACACTGTTGCGGGTCTTTATGGACCGGCTATCGCGCAGATCATTTATTGGCTTGATATGGCTAAGGGGGTGGCTGAGAATGACGCTCAGAAAGCATATATCACAAAGCTTATCGATTTCTATATCACAGGCGACCTCAAGCTCTTCGATGAGTATTCCATCCTTTGGGCTGAGGATACAAAGTCGGATATCGATTTTGTAAACGGCTTCATCGAAAGCTACGGCGATCCTCTGGGTATGACCGGAAGCTGGGAATCTTATGTGAATTTCAAGAACAATGCTTCTTCTGAACGCACCGAGAAGATTTCATCCAATGCACAATGGTTTGAAGATCATTCTCCGGTCGACCCTAAGTTCCGCAAGGATAAGGTTAAGGGGGTCTCTGCAAAGGTGATCACCGCCGCTATGCTCGCCGGCGATGCTTTCCCTGCTACCGCTATCGGTATCAACCTCCCCAACTCCAACTGGATCCGTGCGCAGCATGGTTCGAAGTCGGTGACTCTTGAGAACATCACCGAAGCTTATGACATGGCTTCTCACGGGAATGGTTTCAATGATGAGTTCGTGATCGATCAGCCCACAGCCAAGATGATGGATGATTATCTCTACATCACCGATATGCTTCATACCGACCTCCATGAATGTCTCGGCCATGCTTCCGGACGCCTTCTTCCCGGAGTGGACCAGGATGCCCTCAAGGAAAATGGTTCTGCCCTCGAAGAGGCGCGTGCCGACCTTTTCGCTCTCTATTATCTGGCAGATCCTAAGCTTCAGGAACTGGGAATTCTCGATAATCCCAATGCATATCAGGCGGAGTATTATAAGTATATGCTCAATGGTCTGATGACTCAGCTCAACCGCATCGAGCCCGGCAATGATATCGAGGAGGCGCATATGAGAAATCGCCAGCTGATTGCTAAATGGGTGCTGGAAAATGGTAAGAAAAAGGGGAAAGGCGGCAAGGATGTTGTCGAACTCGTGAAGAAAAATGGCAAGACTTTCGTTAAGGTAAATGATTATCCCAAGATGCGCGAGCTTTTCGGCAATCTTCTGGCTGAAATTCAGCGTATAAAGAGCGAGGGAGATTATGAAGGCGGTAAAAAAATGATTCTGAAATATGCTGTCAAGGTTGATCCGAAGTTGCATAAGGAAGTACTCGACCGTTTCTCTAAACTTGACATTCCTCCCTATCGCGGTTTCATCAACCCTGTCTATACTCCGGTTTATGACCAGGCGGGAGAAATCACAGACATCACCATCTCCTATCCCGAGAATTATTCCGAGCAGATGTTGCGTCTGAGCCGCGATTATTCGCCTCTTACTAAGTAAGGATGGAAGCTTCCGAATTAGCAGAGTCCATCCGAGGAATAAAACATTCCTTCATGGTCTATCGGAACGGAATTGTTGCGGATGCCCTTCGTCCGGGAACTCCATATTCCGTGATTTTCGGTCTGCAGGTGCCGCAATTAGCCGGGATTGCTCGCGCACACCCACAGGATCCCGATCTGGCAATGGCTCTTTGGAATGATTCTAAAGTAAGAGAATCCCGACTGTTGGCTGTCTATCTCTTTCCTCCGGCTGAAACAACGATTGAAACAGCTCTGGCTTTAGCTCGATCTGTTCAGACCCGTGAGGAAGCCGATATGCTCGCTTTCCGTCTATTGAAAAGGATGTCCAATCCTTCATCCATTCTCGCGGCCATGGAAGCCGATTCCTCAATTCCGGAATTCTCGGTCGATGCCCTTAGAAATCATCTGAACTGACCCTTCGCCCAATAAAAGCAATGGCAGGAGCTTAACGAAGCTCTTGCCATTTGCTTTTAGACCCCATCCACTAAAAAGATAGGGGCACCTAACGGCGTCCCTATCGCGATTCCACTATAAACTATATCTAACTAAACTTCCGATATCCGGCCTTTCTCACGAAACCCCGAACATCTTATCCATATTGCTTTATACTATTAAAACGCCCTAACCCAGGTATAGTTGCCCCCCGCATTATGTTTTACACCCATTTAATCTTATTACATTTTTCTTAACACGCACCTTACTCAATTCCTCCGGACCCAATTGTACGGCCCAATTGCAGATAAATAATACGCTTACTGAATATTTCTTAATTTTATATCTGTGTTAGGTCTCGTTTCCCAAAATTATTTAATTCTGCTGCTGAGTGAATATTAATTAATCTCTTCTTTGAGTTATATATGTCGGCTTCATGATTCCCGACATTTCGGGATTACTCCGAAGCCTACCCTTAGTAATAATTATTCAACGGTAGGCATTTTAGATTTCCCTGCCTTCATCCAGAATCAATATGATCAATAAACTACTCCTTACCCTCCTCGTGGTATTCTCTTCCGTATCCAGCTCTTATGCTATCTTCGACAAGTATTCCATCAATCGTGAAGACCTTCCCGAAATATCTCGCATATTCCTCGACGAGCATTTTCCAAAGGCCAAGGTCTCCATGGTGAAGACTGATAAACATCTCCTGAAGAAGACTGATTATGATGTGAAGCTCACTAACGGTACGAAAATCGATTTCAACAATAAAGGAGAATGGACAGCTGTAGATTGTGGTAAGAAGGCTGTGCCGGAGACTATCATTCACTCCAGAATCACAGCATATGTCAGCAAGAACCATTCCGAGTGTAAGATCGTGAGCATAGCTAAGAAAAATCTGGGCTATAACGTAGGACTCTCTGACGGAAAGATTCTCCGGTTCAACGCTCTTTACCAGTTCAAAGGGACCCTCACTGATGAATCATTATCTGATGACACCAATTCTTCTGATTAACATATTCCCCGTCGCTCAGAATAAATTGGTATAACTATAGAATACCATAATGTAAAAACAGCTGATTTGAATCTCAAGTCAGCTGTTTCATTTATTCCATAATTACCATATCTCCATATGTAATCATGTATTTTTTATTGAATTTGCATAATCCTCTCTGGTGATAAACCCGTAATTTCAGAAATACATCCGAGATCAAGTCCGGCCATCTTCATTTTACGTACTATCTCTATGCGTTCTTCATCTCGCCCTTCCTCTCTGCCTTCCTCTCTGCCTTCCTCTCTGCCTTCCTCTCTGCCTTTTTGTATACCTAATTGCACACCTTCCTCATACCGGAAGTCGAGACCAGCCTGAACCTCACGAAGGGCAGCCAACGACTGGCTGTAGAGCACCATATCCTCTCCCACGACATTCACACTCTCCTTTGTTCCGTAGGCTCGTTTAAAGCCGAAATCCGACTGTAGATTAATAAATTGGGTAGGGATTTTGGAAGTTTTATCCGTCATAACGCACAACATAAAGACTATTTCTAAATTTAATAACTAAAGTTGGAAAAAACAAGCGTTTTAATAAATATTTTTAGTTTACTGCGATTATATTCCATTCGATAGTGGAGTTATAAAAAGGCAAATCCGCGATAGCCCCACGGCCCTCGCGGATTTTAGATATTAAGTAGTTAAGCTAAGTCTGATTAACATGTGGAAATTGCTTCTGCAATTCCCGGAAATGCCCTATCGTCAGAACACCGGCATATGCCAGATAAAACCGACCTGGACACTATTGGTATTATAGTCGTAGGCCCCGAATTCACGGGCTTTGGCTGTATATTTATAATTACGTCCGATATACGTGGCGAAGAAATGAAGTGTTCTGTCCTTGAACGGATAGAACTCCACGCCCCCTATATATCCCAATGCCGTGCGGTATTTTCCCTTACGTATTTCAGGAGATTCCTCATGGCCATCTTCATCAAAGATTCCCATTGAGTTAGTCTTGTAAACCCCCTCGTTTTCATACATCACCTTTCCGAAAATATTCCATTGGGGGTGAAAACGATAATTGGCATGTAAGATAAAAGACATTATATCAGTCTTTCCAGCTTTTCGGGTCCAACCTCCGGGAGCTACTATATCTGTTATTATTCCCTTTCGGTCAACCCCCTCACGGGTATACAGCCAATCAAAAAATAATCCGACCTTATCATTTACCTTAAAGTCATTACCCAAGGCAAAATACCACATATGCTCACCCTTGGTCTCATTCATGAATGAAGCTGACCAACGGGTATGATAAAAATCGGATACCCTACCATTCCAATTCAGCGTATACACCATCGGTAACTTTGCCTTCGTATATGCTCCATACATCTCCTCCGAACTTCCCGTGAGCGCATCAAGAATCTGAAACTGGAATTCCTGATCCTTATGTGGATGATACGCCACAGTGACACCGGTGAGGAAATTCGACATATAGTCGACCATATCACTATATTGGTAAATCTCAATCGGATTGAGGTCAAATTCGATACCGCCGTAGGCCGCACACTGTTTTCCCATCACAACATCCCATTTACCGAACTTCAGACCGATACTGGCAATATCTATGCTCTGGAGAACATTATCGTATGTCGTATTCGGCCGATCACCTTTATTCAGACGCTGACGATAACGATAACTGATCCAGTCGTTGATATTTCCACGTGCCTCCACCCGCAGCTGCTGGAAACGGAATTTTCCACCATTGAATTCCGATCCCGTCCATCCGGCATCAAAATCACCGTGCATATCAAGAAAGAGATTAAACTTATCCGTTTTTTTCTCTATTTTAAACACCTGTTCCACAATCCCCTCTTCCGACTCTGACACCGGAGAAGTGTTACGTTCCTGCTGGCCGTAGGCTATTCCTCCGGATAGGAGTGCTCCCAGGATTAATGGCATTGATTTTTTAAGCATGATGAGAATGGTGTAAGATCGGTTATGGGAAACATGAGATCCTGAATTCATTTATAGAATCAGAATAATATAGAATTATAGCGAATTTAATTAATACTGACGGAAATACTCCTGAATTTTCTTCCAGTCATTGGTCTTTGTCAGAGCCAGCATCAGAAGCACTCGTGCTTTCTGAGGATTCAGCTCCCAGGAGGCCACAAATTCATGAGCCTTATCATCCACCTCATCGAACTCCGTGGTCGGACCTGTCGGTGTACGGCTCGAGCGCACCACTACTATTCCTTCCTTCCGGGCCTCATCCAGCTTTGGAAAAATGTTCTTGTGAATATTTCCGTTTCCCAGTCCGGCATGGATGATTCCTTTGTATCCATTATGGAGATACGGATCCATCACATCAGGATAAACATTCGAATAGGCATATACGATACCTACCTTCGGAAGTTCTTTAAGGCCTGACACATCAAACACAGATTCTGTGGTGTGTAACTTAGTGGTGTAAAGGCTATAGTAGGGCTTACTATTGTAGACATATCCAAAAGCACCTCCATTCGGATCCTGGAAAGTCTGCACAGACACTGTATTCATCTTCTGTGTGCCATGAGCGCCAAGAATCAAGCCATTCATTACTATCAGCACACCCCTTCCCTTTGAGGACGGGTCGGCTGCCGTACACACTGAATTGTATAGGTTCAAAGGCCCGTCAGCACTCATTGCTGTCGAAGGACGCATGGCTCCGGTCAATACTACCGGCTTATTGCTCTTCACTGTAAGATTCAGAAAGAATGCTGTCTCTTCCATAGTGTCAGTTCCGTGGGTGATCACGATTCCATCCACACTATCAGTAGCCAGGAGATCGTTGACTCTTCGGGCCAATGTGAGCCATACATCATCGGTCATATTCTGAGAACCGATATTCACCACCTGCTCCCCTGTTATATTTGCTATATCCTGAATCTGCGGCACAGCATCAAGAAGAGAATGTATCGTAACTTGGCCGGAGGTATAGCCGGAGGATGTGGCACTTGCTCCGGTACCGGCTATCGTACCTCCCGTTGCAAGAATATACACATTAGGTTTTCGATCTGCAAAGGTGGTAAGCACTGTTGCTGCTATCATCAGCAGAACCATGCTTAAATGTCTGAGCTTATTCATCTTTTCGTGTTTTTATATTTTCTTTCTGTCGTGGAGAGAATGAGAGTCCATGGAACCCCATTGAACGAGTGATTAAGGTTCGGTCTATTATTATAATGATTTAGGAGGCTATTTTGTTAAGCATTAATATATGTTTTTTAACATCCTTTGAATTTTACGCCCTTTTCTCCCTTATTTCTCCCCTTTAAGGTAACTCCGATATTTGATATTCGATATAGATTTAGTATTTTTGTAGTCAGGCGATTTATAGTTCATTTATCCTCGATGTGCTAATGCCCTTCATTTCTCAAAATCATTCCCCGAATGAGCAATATCAATACTCCTAATACATCTGCAACCAACCAACCTGAAGATATTGAGGCGTCCAATGCAGCGCCCGATACTGAAGTGTCCGGCGGAAGCGATCCTGTTACCCCTGATTCTGATAATACACCCGACTCTTCAGATAATCAGCCCGATAAATCCCATAAGAAAAAGAAGCATCTTATCCGACCGGCATGGCTACGTATCCCTCTGAAGATATTATTTTGGGTTCTCCTGGTTATAGTGTTGATTCCCGTATTGCTTTACGTCCCCCCGGTACAGACATTTATAAAGGATAGAGTCTGTAATGTGGTAAAAGACAAGACGGGAATGGATGTCAGTATCGGTAAATTCCGGTTGAAATGGCCCTTGGATGTCCAACTTGATGATGTTCTCGTCCTTGAAGCCTCCGGAGATACGATGGTGGCGGCACGCAACGTAATTGCCGATGTCAAACTGCGACCTCTTTTAGGTCTGGATGTCCAACTCAACAAGCTCAGGCTTCTCGATGGCTATTATCGGATGATATCGCCGGATTCTTCCATGATTCTCGGAGTCCGTGCCGGGCTGCTTGAAGCAGATGATCAATCATCTGCAAATATCCGTAGTTCAGAAATCCTGCTGAATAAGGCTATCCTCCGTGATGGCCGGCTTGATTTGTATATGAATGTGTGGAAACAGCAACCCACTCCCACAGATTCCGCAGCCTCCACACCTTTCCTTATTAAGGCTCATGACCTGCAGCTCGATAATTTCCGTTTTGGGCTCGGAATGCTACCCACTATCGACACACTTATGCTTCAAGCTAAATCGGTCCGTCTGGCCGATGGCGTGGTCGACCTTCGACAAAATATTGTAAGATGGCGTATTGCAAATGTCAGCGATGGAGAGGCCACGTACCTCACCCCCGATCCTGAATGGGCCAAAGCTCATCCGGCTCCTCCGTCGCAACCATCATCCGGACCTCCGATGCGTATCTTCGGCGATTCAATTGCACTCAGTGGGTTCAAGGCTCTATACGGGGTAAAGGATGCCAGGCCGCTTCCGGGATTTGATCCCTCATATATTCAAGTGAGTGATGTGGCAATCGGAATGAAAGATTTCTATAATGAGAGTTCTACGGTCCTTCTGCCCATTACACGTATCGAAGCTACAGAACGCTCCGGTCTCCGGATTCTGAGAGGAGACGGCACTGTAGCAGTGGATTCTATCGGCTTGAATCTTCGCGACCTCAATGTCACAACTCCTTTCTCCCGTCTCTCCGCCACAGCCGATATTCCTTTCGCATTGATGGAGATGCAACCCAATGCGCCGATGTCGGCAAAAATAGCCGGAAGCCTCGGGTTGCCTGATATCGAGGCCTTTATGCCTGATGTCAGAACATATACCGGTAAAATCCCTCATCGCAGCCCTTTGGTGGCTGATATCATAGCTGATGGTTCATTGTCGGATATCAATATTCCACGTCTGAATCTTTCGATGAACGGAGTGATTTCCATAGCTGCTTCCGGAAAGGCTAAGAATCCATTGGATATCAAGAAACTAATAGCGGATATCGACTTTAACGGTAAGCTATACAGCCCTGCGATAGTAGATAATTTTCTTGCTCCAATGCCATTTAAGGTCCCGGCTTTCTCCATCACAGGAAAGGCCGGCGCACGGGCTGAGAATTATTCCGCTGATTTTAAATTGCTAAGTGATGTGGGAGATATTGCTGCCGATGGCCATGTCGGTATAAATTCCGAACGCTACGATGTCCGGGCAAGTTTGTCGCAAGTGAATGTGGCCCACTTCATGCCTGATCTCGGTATCGGACGTATATCCGGATCAATAGATGCCAACGGACAGGGATTCAATCCTGTTTCCGGCCATGCCGTTACCACAGCTAATGTCCATATATCTTCTATTGAATATGCACGTCAGCTCTATCGCGATATCTCGGCCGATGTTACAATTGATCCTTCCGGTATGCTGGATATCTATGCGGTATCCACAAATCCCGGTCTTGATCTGACTATAGATGGAACGGGCTATATCAAACCCGATAATTATGATATTGATATGGTGGCCTCGATCCGTGATCTCAATCTGAAGCAACTCGGCTTCTCAGAGACCATGAATCAGGGTTCAGGCACGTTCCGTGTGTCCGGTACTGCAAGTCCGAACCGTTGGTTATATGATATCCGCGCCCAGCTCACGGATGTCGACTGGAATATGCCCGACACCTACATCCATCTTCCCGGAGGTATGGCTCTTGACCTTGTGGCCACCCCCACTTCTACCGAAGCTTCTATCGACTCACATCTCACTCGTCTTGACTTCTCCAGCCAGTCGGGATTGCAGAATCTCATCGACCGTTTCACAAAGGTATCCAATCTGGCGATGAAGCAAATCGATGCGCGCAATTTAGCTGTAGATTCTCTCAGCCATATGCTTCCCCCTTTCCAACTGGCTCTCTCTGCTTCGGGAAACGGTCTTATCAATCAGTTCCTATCCCCTTCGAATATTGGAGTTGATACAATCTTCGGCACCATCACTCATGATTCCCTGCTCAACGCCAATTTCAATTTGCGTAAGCTTTCCACCGCAAGCATAAAGCTTGATACCATTACACTCGATCTCTCCGAGCGCCGCAATCTTCTTGATTACGCTCTTCATATCGGGAATGCCCCAGGCACTCTTGATGAATTCGCCAGTGCCTCCCTGAAAGGTTATTTAGGTCAGAACCGCGTGTCCGCCACTGTGAGCCAGCATAATCTTCAGGGTCAGACAGGCTATCGCCTTGGTCTTACAGCCGCCTTCAGCGATAGTGTGGCCTCTATCCATTTCACTCCTCTTAAGGCCACAATCGGCTATATGCCATGGACATTTAACAACGACAACTTTATTGATTATAATCTCTTCAATAGTCATATCCAGGCCAATCTGCAGGCAAGCAGTGCGGAGAGTAGTATCCTGCTCCGTACCAATCCTCGGGAATCAGGCATGGATGAACTCCAGGCCAAGATCGATAACCTTCATATTCAGGATTTCGTGAATATGTTGTTGAATGCTCCTCCCGTAGCCGGTACGCTAAATTCAGATATCCGTATCGTCTATGAAGATAAGCTCTTCAAGGGGAATGGTACGGTCGATCTTACAGATCTCACTTATGAGAAAACCCGGCTTGGAAACTTCAATCTTAACCTAAAGGCCGGATATTCCCTTTCCGGTCATACCGGTGTGCTGGGAAGATTGCGTATAAATGATCTGCAGGCCCTTGAGGCTTATGCCGTCCTAAAGGCCGATTCTGTAGGCATGACTCCCGATAGCCTCGGAATTCGCCTCACAAACTTCCCTCTCCGCATAGCCAATCCTTTCTTAGGAAACAATCTCCTTCTCGATGGCTTCCTGAATGGCAATATGCGACTTAAGGGTTCGTTCTCTAAACCCCGTCTCAACGGCTTTGTCACATTCGATTCAGTCTCGGCCAAGGTTCCTATGATTGGTAGTTCGTTCCTTTTCAATAGCGATACTGTTGCCGTTAAGGAGAGTATCCTCACATTCCATGATTTTACCATTAAGGGAGCCAACGACAATCCATTGCTTCTCACCGGTATCGTTGACGCGACTTCATTCTCAAAAATTGGTTTTGACCTTAATCTATCCGGTCGAAATTTCCAGGCCGTCGGCAATAATGCGAAAGCTAAAAGTGATCTCTATGGTAAACTCTTCCTCGATCTGGATGCTTCCGCAAAGGGATCTACAGAGAGGATGGATGTAAATGCCAATGTCACTGTACTCGGTTCGACAAGCGTAACCTATACCATCCCGACTGAAGTGGCGCAGTTCACTGCCGTCGGCGAAGATAACGTAGTGAAATTTGTAAACTTCAATGACACCACCCAGACCGCAGAGGCCGATTCCATTACTCCCATGATGAATATGAGGATTAATGCCGGTCTGAATATCTCTCCGGGAACACGTGCCGTGGTCATTCTCCCCTCTGCCACGGGTGGAACCAATGCCACTAACCGCTTGGAGATACAGCCCACAGCTCAGCTGAAATATTTCCAGAATTACATGGGCGACATGAAGCTGAATGGCTCAATCACAACCGGCGAGGGATTTGTCCGCTATAGCATTCCGGTGATTGGAGAAAAGAAATTTGTCTTCGAACCCCAGAGCAATGTGGTCTGGGGAGGCGACCTTATGAATCCCAACCTTAATATCTCCGCCACAGATGAGATGAGGGCTAATGTCACTTCCGGTGGAAATTCCCGTCTGATCAACTTCCTTGTGACCCTTCTTGTGCGCGGCACTCTCTCTGCTCCGCAGGTATCATTCAATCTTTCCACCAATGATGACCTCTCGATTCAGAATGAGCTCCAGAGCATGAGCGCCGACCAACGTCAGACTCAGGCAATGAATCTTCTCCTATACGGACAGTATAACATGGGCGACACAAAGGCGAATGCGAATCTCGGCGGAAATATGCTCTATGGATTCCTCGAATCTCAGCTTAACCAATGGGCTGCCAATACAATCAAGGGTGTGGATCTTTCCTTCGGCATCGATCAATATGATAAGATGACAGACGGATCCAGCTCTACTGAAACCAGTTATAGCTATCAGGTGTCGAAATCACTTTTCAATAATCGCTTTAAGATTCAGGTTGGTGGTAACTATTCCACGGATTCTTCCGCAGATGAAAACCTTGAGCAGAATCTTATCAGTGATATCGCTCTGGAATATATGCTTCGCCAGACTCCCACCATGAGCATGGCCGTGAAGCTCTTCCGCCACACCGGCTATGAAAGTATTCTTGAGGGTGAAATCACGGAAACCGGAGCCGGATTCGTTATGAAGCGTAAGCTCAACAACCTCTTCCATCTCTTCCGTTTCCGAAAAAAGAAAAGATCTGACACCCCCTCTGCTCCATTGCTGTCGGCTCCTCCTTCCACTTCATTTACATCGGGAAAGATTCAGGAAGCCTCTGATTCCACCCGCAATGTCAAATCGAACGGTGTAACTACCAAACTGAATGACAATGATTCTATCCAGAAATAAATCTCTCCGCCGACCGCCATATTACGTGGCATCCCTCGTCCTCCTGATGGTATGGCTTACCGGTTGCTCCACTACTGCGCGCCTATCTCCTTCAGATCCACTCTATAACGGGATGGAACTTAAGCTCCATCCCACCGATAAGGAAAAGCTCCCATCGGAAATGGTATCTGACCTTACAGCCGCTGTTAATGTCCGTCCAAATAATCCATGGCCGATTCTCTCACCTTATAAAAGGTCTCCTTTCCCTCTCGGCCTCTGGATGTATAATAATTGGAACGATTCCACCAAAGGACTTAAAGGCTGGCTTTACCGTAAGCTGGCCGACGCTCCTGTGCTTGTCAGCGATGCCCGCCCCCAGACCCGCGTCAAGATGCTCGAGACCATCCTTGATAACAATGGATATTTCGGTTCCACTGCCTCATATGCCCTCAAGCCGGCCAAGAATCCCAAGAAGGCATCCGTGATTTATAGTGTGAATGTCGGAAAGCCCTATCTTCTGGATAGCATCCAGCTCTTCGGACGCTCTGAGACTCTTCTCCATATGCTTGATTCGCTTGTGCAGAAAAGTCCGTATCTCAAGCCGGGGGAACGTTTCTGCGTGGATTCTCTCTCCGCGGAAAGAGTGAGAATGGCCAATGCCCTGCGTAATAAGGGATATTACTATTTCCGGCCCGACTATATCGAGTTTGAGGCCGATACTCTCATAACTCCCGGTGCCGTGGCTCTACGTATGGATCTGGCATCCAATATGCCAAATCTGGCCCGTAAGCAATACCGCACCGGAGAGATCACCACCACCATTCTCCGCCGCAGTACCCGCAATCCGGGAACCCCTGATACGCTTGAGACCTCAAAGGGCGACCTCATTGTATATCGGCCTTCAAAAATACGGCCAAATATGATTCCATCCTGTATCACATTCAGGAAGGGACGTCTATTCTCAGTCCGCAGTATGGACCTTACTCAACAACGCCTCTCCCGCCTCGGTATCTTCCAGAATATTCAGATTCAGCCTATTCCGGTCGATACCTCTGACCTTAATCCGACTCTGAATGTCAATATCATGTGTCAGCTCGATCGCCCGATGGAGGCTACCCTTGAGGCAAATGTCACCTCAAAATCGAATTCATATCTCGGTCCCGGTATAATTTTCGGTGTCACAAATACCAATCTCTTCGGAGGTGCGGAGAAATTTAATCTCCAGCTTCATGGCACGTATGAATGGCAGACCGGCTCCAAAGCAAAGGGCAGCGTATTCAATAGCTATGAGGTCGGCATCACCGGTACGCTATCGTTTCCACGACTGCTCGCCCCGAAATTTGTCAGGCGTATCAACCGAGATCTCAACTGGACCAACATTTCGCTTGGTGCCAGTCTGATGAACCGTCCTCATTATTTCAAATTAGCTGAATTCGAAGGAGGTATATCTTATGAATGGCATCCTACGCGCCATTCCTATAACCAGCTCACGCTCTTCAAGCTTGTCTATAATAAACTGATCCATACCACTCCCGAATTTGATTCCATTATGATGGCCAATCCTGCCGTGGCGCTGAGTTTTCAGAATCAGTTTATACCCCAGATGAGCTATACCTATCAGCTTAATAAATGGTTGGAACGCGAGAGAATTAATGGTTTTGATTTCACTCTTACGGCCACTGAGGGTGGAAACATCTTCGATGCCATCTATCGTCTATGCGGGGTAAAAGGAGAGAAGCGTCTCTTCGGCACTCCTTTCTCACAGTTTGTGAAGGCGCAGGCTCAGCTTGTATATTCACGCCGACTGGTACGAGGAAGTGATCAATGGCTTGTGAACCGTTTCCTTATCGGTGCCGCTCATGCTTATGGAAACTCCAGACAGGTGCCCTATTCGGAACAGTTTTATATCGGTGGTGCCAATTCCATCAGGGCATTCTCAGTGCGGTCTCTTGGACCTGGTTCCTATCGTCCCCCGGTTTCGATGCAGAATGGCTATTTCGACCAGACCGGTACCTTCAAACTCGAGGTCAATTCCGAATATCGCTTCCCGATAGTGAGCATCCTTCATGGAGCAGCATTCGTGGATGCCGGCAATATATGGCTTCTTAAAAATGATCCCCTCCGTCCCGGAGGTCTCCTGCAGGCTAAGACATTCCTTAAGGATGTGGCCTTAGGCACCGGTGTTGGCCTTCGCGTGGATATAGGTATGTTGGTGATCCGCGGTGACCTGGGATATGGTCTCCATGCACCTTATTATACCGGCACCAATCATTATTTCAATATCAAATTCAATAAAGCCTTTGCATTCCATCTCGCAATCGGATATCCTTTCTAAGGCCCCACACGATATGGGGAGCAACTACAATGTGGAATCAATTATATCATCTATATGAAAAAAACTGTAATCGCACTTATGGCTTTGGTTTCCATTCTCGGAACAGGCTGTTCTAAAAAGACAACAGCCCCTGCTACAACAGGTAGTAACTCAACAATGGGGCCGGTAGAGATGCAGGAGAAGTTAACAATTAACGAACCGGCACGTTTGCTGATTAAAGCCACTGCATTCAAGATGAGCGGCCCGTATGCCGATAATGTGGCCGTGACACTCAATGCCGATGGTACATTTGCTTATTATCCCGCGCCCTCTGATATTTCGGAGAACTCTAAACCGATTGACCTCGGCAACGGATGGTATCTCAACCGCCAGGGTATCACTCCTAATTCCGTATTCACCCGCTACACATTTGCGGAATACGCTGCCCTGAAGAATGTTCCATCACGAGACGAACTTAAAGCGGCCATAATCCCCGGAGCCAAAGTAACGGAGTGGGAACAGTTACCTTACACTCCTTCAGAAGCTTTGTCTCATATCCCCGAAATCAAAGCTCTCCTTGCAAAATAAGTAACTGCTTACAATTAGCGTCCGGCCGTAATTACTTACGACCGGACGCTAAAAATTCAGAGGGGTGTCAGATTAATCTGACACCCCTCTGTTTTAATTAATGTCCTACCGGACCGGTGCTCAGCAGCCTCAGGGCGGCTTCGCGCCTGCCGGAGGATCTAAGTCTTTGATACTATAACAAGAGCATATCTTATTTTGTTCGCAGACTCATTCCCTTTTTTTCTCTATTCCCCGTTTATACTTTAGGAATAGGAGGATATTGGAGTTATCGGGAAGCGCGCTTACGCTCGTTCTCATCAAGCAGAATCTTGCGCAAACGGATATGATTCGGAGTTACCTCCACATATTCATCCTCCTTGATGTATTCCAGAGCCTCCTCAAGAGAGAATATCACCGGCGGAACAATTCTTGCTTTATCATCCGCCCCCGAAGCGCGCATATTGGTAAGCTTCTTGGATTTAGTGACATTCACCACGATATCCTGATCCTTTGCATTCTCACCAACCACCTGACCTGCGTACACCTCTTCCTGAGGGAAGATAAAGAATCTGCCTCGGTCCTGAAGTTTATCGATAGCATAGGCATATGCCGTTCCGGCCTCAAGAGCAATCAGGGACCCATTCACACGACGCTCGATATCTCCCTTCCATGGCTGATATTCCAGGAACCGGTGAGCCATAATGGCTTCTCCGGCCGTGGCGGTAAGGATATTATTGCGCAGACCGATGATTCCACGCGATGGAATATGGAATTTGATGTCAATGCGGTCGTTGCGGGTCTCCATCGATACAATCTCTCCTTTGCGACGAGTTACAAGATCCACCACCTTTGACGAATATTCCTCCGGAACATTAATTGTCAGGGCCTCGATCGGTTCACATTTCACTCCATCGATTTCCTTGATAATCACCTGCGGCTGACCCACCTGAAGTTCATAGCCCTCACGGCGCATGGTTTCGATGAGGATGGAGAGATGGAGTACGCCTCGGCCATAGACCACCCACTTATCTTCTCCCGGATCTTTCACCACCCGGAGAGCAAGATTGCGGTCAAGTTCTTTTTCCAGACGATCGTTGATATGACGCGATGTAACATACTTACCATCTTTTCCGAAGAAAGGAGAGTCGTTGATGGTGAAGGTCATCGACATTGTGGGCTCATCGATTGCAATACGGGGAAGAGGCTCGGGATTATCAAAAAGTGTGAGAGTATCCCCTATCTCGAAATTATCAAGACCAACAACGGCACAAAGATCTCCACTCGATACTTCGCTCACCTTCTTACGTCCCATGCCCTCGAAGACATGAAGCTCCTTAATCTTCTGTTTGGTCACTGTGCCGTCTTTCTTACAAAGACCCAGCTCCATACCTTCACGCAGTGTGCCGCGGTGTACACGTCCGATTGCAATACGGCCCACATAGCTGCTGAAGTCAAGGCTCGTGATGAGCATCTGGGGATCTCCCTCAAGTTGCTGAGGCGCAGGGATATTCTCAATTATGGCATCGAGTACGGCAGTGATATCCTCGGTTGGCTTACGCCAGTCGGTCGACATCCAGTTCTGTTTCGCCGAGCCATATATGGTGCGGAAATCAAGCTGGTCTTCCGTAGCATCAAGGTTGAACATAAGATCGAACACCATCTCATTCACCTCGTCCGGACGACAGTTGGGCTTATCCACCTTGTTGACCACCACCACCGGCTTAAGACCCATCTGAATTGCCTTCTGAAGCACGAATCGTGTCTGAGGCATGGGGCCTTCGAAGGCGTCAACAAGCAGCAGACATCCATCTGCCATATTCAGAACGCGCTCCACTTCTCCTCCGAAGTCTGCGTGTCCCGGGGTGTCGATGATATTGATCTTTACCCCTTTATAGTTGATTGATACATTCTTTGACAGGATTGTGATCCCGCGCTCACGCTCGAGATCGTTATTGTCAAGAATCAGCTCTCCCGTCGACTGATTGTCGCGGAATAAATGACCGGCAAGCAACATTTTATCCACAAGTGTGGTCTTGCCATGGTCTACGTGTGCGATTATCGCTATATTTCGAATATCCTGCATAGCTTAAAGCTTATCAGTGGTTGCTTCTATATTTTGCAAAATTAACAAAAATGCTTGAATTTTATGTTATAGAACACATTTTATATTATTCTTCCGGGGCTCCATTCCTCCTCTTCAACGGTATCGGGGCATCCAGAGGATTCTTCGCCGGCTTCTGGGATTCAGATTTCTTCATCTTTTTCCCCCGGCTCATTTCTTTCTTCTTGGATTCCTCCTTAGCCTGAGTGGCCTTCTTTTTCTTTTCTTTCCTCTTTCTTTCCTTTTGCTTTGTGGGTACTTCCCTGATCAGGGAGTCGGATTTGACGGAATTTCTGGTTTCTGACAGTATTCTTATAGCGTTTGCTTCGGCCTCGCGGTCAATGCGCGTGCATCCCCCGGGATTAAATCGCGAAATGCCCACCACAGCAAGCGCCACTGCTGACAGAAGTATCAGTCCGGTGCGTTCGCTGCGTGTGAGCCTTTTCATATCTGGATATGTTGTTTTAGTCTGTATATCTATCCCTCCGGGAAAGTGGAGGAGCTAATATTCTTCCAGGAATTAATCCGAGGAAAACTCCGGATTAATACATCGGAGTGAATGGAGCTGATTTCTTAAGCTTATTAGAGATATCCCCTACCATCTCCTTGATATCCGGAGAGGAAGTATCGAGTTTCATTACCGATGCTCCAGGTTTGAGATTCACCTTATTGAGATCGACATAAAAGTACCCGGGATTAGTGACTATATCAAAGTAGTAACGTAAATCACGAGTATTGGCATAACTGCGCCATTGTGTCGAGCTGAGATTCGGAGCTCCCTCAATCTCGTAGGTATAGGGCACGGATGAGTTTACAAGAATACTTCTTGTGATTGAAGCTCCCAGATCAGGATCAGATACGGATTTCACATGATGAGCGAAATAATTGGCACGTACCGCACGATCAGGACTACTCACCGTGCCGGGAAGCATATTCCGACCTCCGATGTTATTCCAATAGTCGATAATGGCGCGCATTGAAGGCCAGTTGGGATCGTTGGTCATTGCCCGGTAGTCACCCATGTCATAGATATTGATATTGCCATGGTCGAACTCAAAGATTACGCTTTTTCCCGTGGCGTCGGTCACACCCCAGTGAAGAGCCGAAACGGTGCCTCCGTCAAATGTGGCTCCTCCGATATTGAAGTCATGCTTTTTCAATACCTCCACCACCTCATCCGTGGTTGCGTTCTGATCAAGTAACCATGCCACGAACATCGCCATCGACATTGGAGGGCGATTCTGAGTCTCGGTGTTGGTATATACAGTACCCTTGCAGAACAGACCGTTTACCACCAATCCTTTCTCATTCATTCCTTCCGTGACTCCTCCATCATATCCTACTGCATATACGGCACCATATTTGGAGGTCCAGCGAACTGCTCCCGGTTGGTCGCTGCCCACTTTCTCCATTCCACGGGGATAGACATAAAGATTCGTCGGTATCGGAGTTTTCCAGTCGAGCGACCGTCCCACTATATACAAAGAATCATTGCCCTGATATAATACCCTTGAGCATGCATCAGCTTGCTCAGCTCCACCTATCATCGCCACTCCCCCAAGTGCCAAAGCTCCTGCAATTGTCTTTATCCAGTTCTTTTTCATTTTCTGTAAGTGTTAGATTTAACCGATAGGAAAGGAGGAGTTGATTGCTATCTTGGTATTAAGTCTCCACCACTTACCTATTCTCTTTTATTAGATAAACGTAAGTAGGCGCAAGTGGTTCATTATTTTGCAATTATCCGAATATCTTCTATATAGTTATTTTGGAATCAAACACCCTATTGAATCAATTTTTTTCTGTCTTGATTTTAGGATCGGGTCGTTTAGCTCCCGGAAGAGTATATATGGCTGAAAGTGAAAAACTGATTGGCGATGATGCTCCATATCCGGGAATAAACCATGGCTGGGAAGACGATTTAGAGGCTACATGAAATTTAAAATGATAGCGGATATTCCAGCCCATGAAGAATCTTTTGTATATCTTAACCTTGAGGCCGATCAAGGCTTCTCCATACAGGGCCGTAGCTTTCAATCCATTCATATCAAAGGAGGTGGATTCATGCCAGTAGTCGTCAGCCACGTGTATATTCCTCACATCATAGCTGAAGCTTGAAAATCCTCCCCGTAATCCTAAGTATAATTGATAGTCGGGATTACTCTTGTATAGAAAATTATAATTGATTCCGAGTTTGCAATAGAATGATGGAGAAGTCCGATAGGTGAAATTGGCATTCTTCGGACTGGAATCTGCAACACCGATTCCGGCTTCCAGTACCGGAAAGAACCAGTTATGGAGCGAGATATCGGCCCAGACATCGAAGTTCATATATCGTTGCCCGGCCATACGCATGATAAGGTCGGCGAAGTTAACTCCTACGCTGATTCCGTCGTATAAGGGATAGACCGGACTGGATTTAGGCTTGGAGACAGTGTCAAGGGTAGCCAGAAACAACACAGGTTCGTCAAGGGGATTCCCGTGCTTGTCGTAATAGTGGAGCACAGTCACCGGCTTATGGTCATCTGTATCGATTGGAGTGATCTTACGCGGTTCTCGTTTTTTAGGAGGAGCGGTAACACTGATACTGTCAGTGACCAGAATCAGACTGTCGCCCTGAATCTCAAACGTCTCTCCTCCGGTGATGGAATCCGGTGTCTCTGTCGACGCTTTACTCTGCGCATATCCGGCTATTCCACACATACTCAATAGTATCCCTATCATTAATATGCGGAATAGTTCGGTTGGTATTTTGCTTATGGAATTTATCATTTGAATCTTAGACTCCATCCCTATAGGTTTCTATATACGCTTCAAAAATTTTCGTCTGATTCCGGAATGGTATCTGTCGGAGCCGGAGCCTCATAATGAATGTAGATCCGGAAGTTTTCGACAGCCGCATTCGTTACCTGTGGGGTCACGCATACCACTGAATCTATCATATGTCCTGTATTCCGGATATCCTCGATGTCGTATACATAACTTACCCCACACGCGGCTGAAACAAATCTGGGAGCGGCTGAATAACTGAATTTCACCGTATCGCTCACAGTGATAGGGGGTTCCTGACTCCGATCTAAGTAAAATTTGAAAACATATGATGTCATATCAGAGTCTATCCGCAGAGGCAGATATAGCTCGGACACAGATGAGGAACCCGTGGATAGAACAGAATCCCCCGGTGCACCGATGCCATATACCTCCATTCCGGATACACTCACCTGCGATATGCTGCCATCATCCACCATATAGAATCCGGCTTGAGGGAGGGTATTCTTGTTATCATAACATTCTTCTGTGCTGCAGGCCGTCCACAACAGAGCCATAAGCCCACAACATCCGATCCCACCGATAAGAATCGGATGATACCTGAGTTTTAATATCTGCATCAGAATTCCTCCGCTATTAAATAGTTATTCCGTTCTGCGGAATTACGCGTGATGAGCTCTCCGATAAGTCCGGTACAAAAGAACTGCACTCCCAACACCATCGCTGTAAGCGAGAGGTAGAAGTATACCGATTTTGTCACCCAGAAGTTGAAGGTCGAGGAGTTCATTGCTATAATCTTCAGTATCAGCACCACCACTACTGCCATAAATCCGATTACAAACATCAGAGAGCCGAGCAACCCGAATATATGCATGGGCTTAATGCCGAATTTTGACTGAAACCAAAGCGTACCAAGATCAAGATAACCATTTACAAAACGGTCGAGGCCGAATTTAGTGGTGCCATATTTTCGGGCTTGGTGATGCACCACCTTCTCCCCTATCTTATGATATCCGGCATTTTTTGCAAGATACGGAATATAACGATGCATATCTCCATAGACCTCGATATGCTTTATCACCTCCTTCTTATATGCCTTAAGACCGCAATTGAAGTCGTGAAGGTTTTTGATTCCGCTCACACGACGCGCCGTAGCATTAAAGAGTTTTGTGGGGATGGTTTTTGAAAGTGGGTCATATCTCTTCTTTTTCCATCCCGACACTAAGTCATATCCATCCTGAGTAATCATCCGGTAGAGTTCCGGGATTTCGTCGGGGCTATCCTGAAGATCGGCATCCATTGTGATCACCACATCCCCCTTAGCCCGCTCGAAGCCTGTGTTCAGAGCCGGAGATTTTCCATAGTTGCGCGAAAAGGCCACGGCATGAATAGCGGGATTGGACGCAGCAAGCTGCTTGATCACATCCATTGAATTATCCGTAGATCCGTCATTAATGAAAAGAATCTCATATGAGAATCCATTCTCATCCATCACTCTCTTGATCCATGCTGCGAGTTCGGGAAGTGACTCCGCCTCATTATATAGGGGTACAACTATCGAGATATCCATAATAATTAAAGTGGGAAAGATTATCCGATTCGTCGGGGTGGCACTCCGGAGGGCTCTAATTTATTTGATCAGAGGGATTTGAAACCTATAAGCATCACACTGCCCGAACCATCCCTACAAAATTACAAAAAAAATTTCTCTTAGAATATTTGGAAGTATCAAAAAAAGGTTGTAACTTTGCATCGCTTTTGGGAACAAACCTTCTAACAAGGCAACCCTTCCGGAGCAAGAGGATGATTCGCTAGCTCAGCTGGTAGAGCACAACACTTTTAATGTTGGGGTCCTGGGTTCGAGCCCCAGGCGGATCACAGATGAAATCGGCAGAATGCCGCATATCGCTGAAACTAAGACA
>JAAVFV010000031.1 GCA_014800525.1 Bacteroidales bacterium
ACCTCTTCCCATTCCGAACAGAGAAGTTAAACCTTATCACGCCGATGGTACTGCGAAAGCGGGAGAGTAGGTAATCGCCCCCTTGAGGAAGGCTCAATCGAAAGATTGGGCCTTCTTTTCTTTTTAAGGCTTGGGCGCAGGCTCGGGCCCTTTCTTTTCTCTTCCCGGCTGCTGATGGCACCGGCTGCCTCAATCCCTTTCAGGGCTTGCACAGAACGAGCTCCGCGCCGACGGGGACGGATGAATATTTATGACTGTTAAAACTTTTTTTAATAGAAAAGTTTTCATACCTTTGCCGAGCATTACAGATACTAATTAATGGATAAATTCGATTTAAGCATCATATCTGATTTGATCCTGTCTAAGGGTCTGAAGGCTACTACAATGGATGACGTGGCAAATGCTCTGACTATCTCAAAACGAACTCTTTATGAAAGATATCCTTCTAAGAATAAATTAATAAAGGAAGTTATTGATTATTGGCAGAAAATACATCGGGCAAAAATCGAGACTATTATGCGGGAAAGTAATGATATGATGGAGGCCTTTTATCATGCATTTACTTTTCACCATACGTCAATGCTGTCAGTGAATCCAAGGTTTTATCAGGATCTTGAAATTTTTTATCCTGATGCCCGGGGGGAATTTGATAAACATAAGATCGAAAGAGATTCAAAATTCCTGCGTTGTATTCATAAGGGCATAGAGCAGGGAGTGTTCAGGGAGTCGATGAATTATCTTATCGTTCTTAAATTGCTCGATCTGCAATATGAGGCTATAAAGAGAATGGAGGTAAGTATGGGGCGCGACATAAATCTGCCAGAAACTTTCCGGGGGCTAAAGATTTGTTTTCTCAGGTCGATTGCTACTCCCAAGGGCATGGAGATATTAGACAAACTTTGTGACATCTGATTGGTGCCTTGGGAGATTATTGTGTTGAGCTGTTTCCCGGTATCTCGTAGTCGCAACACGTCAGATACCGGGTTTTGTTTAGGGCATTAAGACTATCTCCCGATTTATTATTATATTTACGATGATATTGAAAATAATCATGAAGCGACACATATCATTATTATGTCTCTTGATTCCATTTCTGAGTGGAGGAATGATAGTAAGAGGTGAGACCGGATCCACTCCGATGGATACTATCAGGATCAGCAGGGATGAATGCATTGAGATAGCATTGCAGTCGAATCCTACCATCAAGGTGGCGGATATGGAGGTCAAGAGATTAGATTATAGCAGGAAGGAAGTGTTAGGATCTTTATTCCCCTCCATAGATTTTTCTATGAATTATCAGCGGTCGATCGAATTGCAGACCATGAATATGAATATGGGAGGTCAGTCGACCCAGATAAAAATGGGTACGGATAATACGTGGAACACGGGTTTCTCTGTTGCCATGCCGCTCGTGAATGCGTCTTTATGGAAATCCATAAAGATTTCGGATATTCAGATTCTTTCTGCTCTGGAAGATGCCCGCGGGTCTCGAATCGAGCTTGTGAATAATATCAATAAGGCCTATTATTCCCTACAGCTTGCCATTGCCTCACGAGATGTGATTCTCGACAATTATCGTCTGGCAAAGGAAACAGCTGAAATCTATAAGAAGCAATTTGAACAGGGGACGGCCTCGGAATATGATGTTTTAAGGTCGGAGGTGCAGGTGTCGAATGTGGAGCCGGAACTTATGGATGCTGATATAGCGGTGAAGCAGTGTCAATTGCAGTTGAAGATCTTGATGGGGATGGATTCAAAGATAGAGGTCTGGCCAACAATCGGGTTAAAGGAAATGCAGGAAGATATGTATAGCCTTGCTCCCGGACTCGACCGGTCTATTGCGAATAATACCGGCCTTCGGTCATTGGATATTCAACGGAATCTACTCGACCAGACTGTGAAACTCCGAAAGATGGATTTCCTACCGACTTTAGGAGCAGCCTTCAATATCAATTGGACGGCTCTTTCGAATGGTAATGCACTCCGGAATCAGACATTCAATCCTTACAGTATGGTCGGCTTATCGCTGAGTGTGCCCTTATTTGCGGGAGGGAGACGATATAATGCATTGCGTCAGGCTAAGACGAGCCTTGCGGAGATAGGCTTCCAGCGGGAGAACCTTGTGAATTCATTGAATATGCAGGTGGAACTGGCTATAGACAATATAAATCGTCAGGTGAGACAGATTGAGGCGAGCAAGAGAGGAATGGAACAGGCGGTAAAGGCTCATTCAATTATGCAAAAGAGCTTCGATATTGGAGCTGCAAGTTATCTGGATCTCAGAGACAGTGAAATGGCTGAGACACGCGCCCGACTGGGTTATTACCAGTCGATCCATACTTATCTTACATCTACCAGTGAATTAGATGCATTATTGGGGAAAGATTATAAAGTGAAAAAAACTACTGCAACCAATTAAGAGAATCATGAAAACGAGAAATATATGGAGTATCCTTCTTGTGGGACTCCTTGTGGTATCGGGAGCTTGTTCGCGAGAGGAGAAGAAGACTGAGGAGCAGAAGGAGACTCTTCCTGTGGTACGGACGGCAGAGGTGTCTGAGCGTGCCGTGGAACAGATCGGGATTTACACAGCATCTGTAGAGCCGGAGATTATCAATAATATCTCGGCTCAGACCCCTAACCGCATCCGGGAGATTCTTGTGGATGAGGGAATGCGTGTTTCGGCAGGTCAAAGACTCGTGGTGATGGATGATGTGAATACGATCAGCTACGAGACACAGGTGAGCAATGCCAAAGCTAATCTTGATAATGTGAAGCTAAATTATGACCGGGCTGTCGAGCTTCTGAAGATTGGCGGCGGAACCCGTCAGCAGGTAGATCAGATGGAGACCCAACTGATAAATGCAAAGAATACACTGGCAGCGGCTGAGCGTGCCTTGAGGAACGTAAAAGAAAACACGGTGCTTACGTCGCCGATTTCCGGAGTGGTGACAGCACGTAATTATGATCCGGGCGATATGACCGGGAATCTGCCGATTCTGACTGTGGCCCGTATTAATCCTGTGAAGGTGGTGACAAATGTTTCGGAGAGTGAATTCTCTCATGTGAAAGTCGGAATGCCGGTCACGGTGACATTTGATACGTATGGGGATGAAGAGTTTCAGGGAACTGTGAGCATGATATCTCCTACAGTGGATACCTCGAGCCGGACATTCGGTGTGGAAGTAAGGGTAGCCAATGGGGAAGGGCGTATTCTTCCCGGAATGTTCGGACGAGTTATGATGAAACTCGGGGAGTCGATGAATGTCGTTGTTCCGGATCAGGCTGTTGTGAAGCAGCAGGGTTCCGGGAGCCATTTTGTGTATGTGCTCAATAGTGACAGCACGGTAAGTTATCATCAGGTGGAACTCGGACGACGCATGGGGAACGAATATGAACTTCTCAGCGGAGTCGAACCGGGATCGGTGGTGGTGACTACAGGTCAGAGACGTTTGGCCGATGGTCGCAAGGTGACTGTGCAGAAATCTAAATAAACAAACAGGGAAAAGCTTATGAGTCTGTATGGATCGGCTGTGAAACGGCCAGTAATGACGACACTCTGTTTTGTTACGGTGATTATCCTCGGTCTTTTTTCACTGAGGAAATTGCCGATTGATCTTTATCCGGACATTGATACGAATTCCATCATGGTAATTACCATGTATCCCGGAGCGAGCGCAAAGGATATAGAGCAGAATGTGACGAAGCCTCTGGAGAATAGCTTGAATGCAGTGGAGCATCTGAAGCACATCACATCCACTTCACGCGAGAATACATCTGTAATCACTCTTGAATTTGAGTATGGATATGATATAGATGTCCTGACCAATTCGGTGCGTGATAAATTGGATATGGTGAAGTCGATGCTTCCGGATGATGCAGAGAATCCGATTATCTTTAAATTCTCCACGGACATGATTCCGATCTGTATTCTGTCGGTGCAGGCATCGCAGAGTATGGATGGATTGTATAAGATTCTCGATGATGGGTTGGCCAATCCTTTGGCGAGAGTGGATGGTGTGGGATCGGTATCAATATCCGGAGCTCCCAAACGAGAGATCCATGTCTACGCCGATCCACGTAAACTTGAGGCATATAATCTCTCGATAGAGGCGATTTCGAACGTGATCAGTGCTGAAAACCGTAATATTCCCGGTGGCTCATTCGATATCGGATCGAACACCTATGCGCTTAGAGTGCAGGGGGAATTCGACGACTCAGCCCAGTTGGCGGATCTTCCTGTCGGGTCATATCAGGGGAAGACTGTTTTCCTGAAGGATGTGGCCAAGGTGGTGGATAGTCTTGAGGAGCGTACACAGCAGAGCTATATCAATGGAAGTAAGGGAGCGACGGTGGTGATTCAGAAGCAGTCGGGAGCCAACTCGGTGGAAATTTCAGAGAAGGTGATGAAGATGTTGCCTCAACTTGAGAAGAATCTCCCGTCGGATATAAAGATTGGAGTGGTGGTGGATACGGCAGACAATATCCGTAACACTATCAATTCTCTGATTGAGACCGTGCTGTACGCGCTATTGTTTGTGATGATAGTGGTGTTTATCTTCCTCGGACGCTGGCGTGCCACGGTCATAATCGTTATAACAATTCCGGTATCGCTCATTGCATCGTTCATCTATCTCTATGCTACGGGGAATACTCTGAATATTGTGTCTCTATCGGCTCTGTCGATTTCGATCGGTATGGTGGTGGATGATGCGATTGTGGTGTTGGAGAACGTAACGACTCATATAGAGCGAGGATCTGATCCGCGTCAGGCTGCGGTGCATGGCACGAATGAGGTGGCCATTTCAGTAATCGCGTCGACCTTAACCCTTATTGCCGTGTTCTTCCCGCTGACCATGGTGACCGGTATGACGGGTGTGCTTTTCCGTCAGTTGGGTTGGATGGTGACCATCATGATGATAATTTCCACCATATGTGCGTTGTCTCTTACGCCGATGCTCTGTTCGCAGTGGCTACGCCAGCGTGCGGGGAACAAGCCTCAGTCGTGGTATGCTCCAATTGAGAAGGGTCTCGATAAATTTGATAATGCCTATGCCGGACTTTTGCGTAAGGTGGTGGCTCATCGAGGAATCACGATTGTGGTGTGTCTTGGAATATTTGTCGGCTCATGCTTTCTTATGAAGCATGTCGGCACGGAGTTTTTCCCGACTCAGGATGATGGTCGACTGGGAGTGAATCTCGAATTACCGATTGGCTCGAGAGTGGAGGAAGCAGAATCCTCAATGGCTCGACTGGATGATCTATGGAGGAAGAAATATCCTGAGATCCAGACCCTCAGTTATACGGTGGGACCGGCCAGTTCGGATAATACCTATGCGTCACTTTCGGATAATGGTCCGCATATTATTTCCATGAATATACGACTCAGCGACCCCGGAGACCGCGATAGAGGTATTACGGAGATTGCAAATATGATGCGAGCAGATCTTGATCAGGAATTCCCCGAATTCAAGAAGGCTCAGGTGATGGTAGGCGGTGGCCGTGGTGGCGGCATGGGAGGCCAGTCGACGGTTGACTTTGAAATTTATGGATATGATTTCGATAAGACAGATGAAGTGGCTAAGCAACTGGAGGAGATTCTGCGCGGAATTAACGGAACAGCCGATGTGATGATATCCCGTTCGGACTATCAGCCGGAATATCAGGTTGATTTTGATCGGGAGAAATTGGCTGCACATGGTATCTCTCTTCAGACTGCTGCCTATTATCTGCGTAACCGCATCAATGGGGCGACTGCATCTCAATTCCGTGAGGATGGAGAGGAATACGATATCAAGGTGATGTATGCTCCGGAATTCCGCACCACCATAGAAGATATCGAGAATATCACCATCTATACCAACCAGGGTACGGGAGTGAAGCTTAAGGAGGTAGGTAAGGTGGTGGAGAGGTTCACTCCTCCTACGATCGAACGTAAGGACCGTGAGCGACTGGTGACTGTCTCAGCCGTTGTGAATGGAGTTCCGATGAGTCAGGTTGTGGCCGATGCCCAGGCCCAGATTGATTCACTGGATATTCCGACCGGTATTTCCATACAGATTGCCGGAAGCTTTGAGGATCAGCAGGATTCATTCGGTGATCTATTGATGTTGGGTGTATTGATCATTATTCTTGTCTATGTGGTGATGGCGGCACAGTTTGAATCGCTAACATATCCAGGAATTATCATGACGTCGTTGCTCTTTGCCTTCTCCGGAGTATTCCTTATTCTCTGGCTCACAGGCCATACCCTCAATATCATGTCGATGATCGGAGCGATTATGTTGATTGGTATTGTAGTGAAGAATGGTATCGTGCTGATTGATAATATCGGTCTGCATCGCGAGCGAGGGATGGGAATCAGGCAGGCAGTGATCACTGGCGGGCGTTCGCGTCTCCGTCCTGTAGTGATGACTACATTGACCACTATCCTGGGCATGGTTCCGATGGCATGCGGCAGCGGACAGGGTTCGGAAATGTGGCGTCCGATGGGTGTGGCCGTGATCGGTGGTCTGACTTTCTCGACAATCCTAACGCTTTTGTTTGTTCCTGTGCTCTATTGTGTCTTCGCCGGGCGTGGCGTGAAGCGACAGAGAGTGAAAATACGCAGGAAACTGATAAAATAAGATATATCCCCGGAGGTACCCGATGTGGGAATTCTCCGGGGATACATTTCATGAATTCGATAAGGCTGATAAAGAAAAATAGAAAATGCAGGCAGTATTTATATCATATGATCAGGCTCATCATGGAGCTGTGATTGATATTCTGGATAAGAGTTTATGTCGGGGATTCACGACATTCGGAAATGTGCAGGGTAGAGGAAGCAAGACGGGAGATCCGCATTATGGCAGTCATGCATGGCCTTCATTAGGGCAAGCCTTATTGACTTTTGTGGAGGATGATCGTGTTGAGATACTACTTGAGCGGTTACGGGCTCTGGATGAGAGTAAGCCAATGTTGGGCCTAAGAGCCTTTGTATGGCCTATTACGCATACTATTTAAAGTATTCTAAAGGCAACAAACTTCCGAGCTATGACACGGTGGTGATCCACCGTGCCATCGTTATGAAATGAAAAGAAAGCCGAGAGTGACATTTTTTGCGGGTTGGGGTCTTACTCTCGGCTTATTTATATAAAAAGAAAAGACCATCTTGAAGATGGTCTTTAATCTGAATGAGGAAGTGCGCACGAAGGGACTCGAACCCCCACGTCGTTAGACACCAGATCCTAAGTCTGGCGCGGCTACCATTACGCCACGTGCGCTTTGAAAAGGGAGGAGGAACCTCAGCCGAAGCCTCGATTCCTCCAGGGAGTTGGGGAGGGTGAAATGTGGGGATCGAACCCACGACCTTCGGAACCACAATCCGACGCTCTAACCAACTGAGCTAATTTCACCATTTAATTTTGGTGTCTTAGGGAAGTGCTGGTGTGTTTCCCTTTTGACACTGCAAAATTAGTGATTTTTTCTGACTCCCACAAATTTATCGGCATATTTTTATTAAATTTGTTTTCGGATTGGGGTCAATTTATCGTCATGTCCTTAGAAAATTTTATGTCTATGGAGAATAAAGAGGTTGATATACTGTCAGTTACCGAAAAAGAAGAACTTTCCTCCCTTGTAAATAAATTCTCAGGGATTGTTAAGGAAAACGTGGGCGAGGAGCGAGGACAACGGCTGTTAGCAGAGTTGCGTGATCACTATAATGCCAATATTACACTGCATGACAGCAAAGGTCTCTGTCGTCCTATTCAGATGTTGAAGACTGCCATAACCTTTGCTGAGATGGTGGATCCGGATCCTGATATCCTGTCGGCTATCGCTCTCTATCCACTTGTTGAGGACGGAACGCTGCACGGAGAAGATCTTGCCAAGGAATGGGGGGAGGATATAGTGTCGATGATTGATGGAATATTGAATGTAAGACGTTACAGCGGACGTAACAGTGCGCATAATCAGGAGCATTTCCGCGGTCTTATGCTCGGTCTGGCTCATGATATCCGGGTGATCATCATTATGATTATCCAGAATCTTGTGCTGATGCGTTCGATTAATCTCCATCCTGATGAAGAATGGGTTAGAAATGTGGCATTTGAGGCGAATTGTCTATATGCCCAGCTGGCCCATCGTCTCGGCCTTTACAAAATCAAGGGTGAACTCGAGGATCTATCCCTGAAATATACCAATAGAGAGATATATACTCAGATAGCGCATAAGCTAAATGAAACCAAACAACAGCGCGAGGCTTATATCCAGGCCTTCATAAAACCTCTTAAGGAGAATCTTGAGAAGGCAGGAATCAAATTTGAGATAAAGGGACGCACCAAATCCATATCTTCAATCTGGAATAAGATGAAGAAGCAGAAGGTGGATCTCCCCGGCATCTACGACCTTTTTGCAATTCGTGTCATAATCGATACTCCCCTGGAGAATGAGAAGGCACAATGCTGGCTGGCATATTCCATTCTTGCGGATATGTATACGGCGAATCCGGCCCGTATGCGCGATTGGATTACGATTCCGAAGAGTAATGGCTATGAGAGTCTCCATGCCACAGTGATGGGGCCGGAATCGAAATGGGTTGAGGTGCAGTTCCGCACTCAAAGGATGGATCTTGTGGCAGAGAAAGGTCTTGCAGCCCATTGGCGCTATAAGGGTGTGAAAGGCGATAGCACCGATCAATGGATGAATAATATCCGTGATATTCTCGAAACGGCCGAGGCGGGGCCTATGCAGTTGATGAAGAATCTAAAGTCGGATTCTTTCGGGGATGAGGTGTTTGCCTTTACTCCGAAAGGAGATCTGTTCCGTCTATCGTCGGGTGCGACTGTTCTTGATTTCGCATTTCATATCCACACCAATGTCGGAGCGCATTGCACCGGAGCGATTGTCAACGGGGCGCACAAACGCCTGAATTACAAAATATGTAATGGAGATACCGTAGAGATTCAAACATCCGCTACCCAGCAGCCTCGTCAGGAATGGCTGAATATGGTCACCACCTCGAAAGCGCGTAATAAGATACGTCAGAGTCTGAATGAGGAGAAACAGCGGCTTGCAAATCTCGGAAAGGAGGAACTCCTGAGAAGAGCTAAAAACAGAAAAATTGACCTTGATGAAGGAATGCTGATGAGGATGGTGAAGAAACAAGGATATAAGTTTATTCTTGATTTCTATGCTGAAATAGGAGCTGGTAAGCTTGATGCCGGTCGATTCCTCAATCAATATGTGGATGCCACTACTAAATCCGGAGAGGGAGAGACTACTAAAATCTCTGCCGAAACATTCCAGATTCAGCGTCAGGAATCGGAAAGTCATGAAGATGTTCTCGTGATTGGCGAACAATCGATTAACGGATTGAGTTATAAATTTGCAAAGTGTTGCAGTCCGATATATGGAGATGATGTTTTCGGATTCATATCCTCGGATGGAGCCGTAAAAATCCACAAGAGCAATTGTCCGAATGCGCGTCATATAAAGGAGCGTTATCCGTATCGGATCATCCGGGCCAACTGGAGTGGTAAGACGGGTCAGATGCTTTCGGCCTCGTTGAAAGTGATTGGAAATGATGATATAGGGATTGTGGCTAACATCACTTCGATTATTTCAAAGGAGCCAAATGTGAATCTGAGAAATATCTCGATTGATTCACACGACGGATATTTCCAGGGATATCTGGTGATCGGTATCACGGAGCAACGCCAGCTTACGGCATTGATAAAGAAAATAATGACAGTAACGGGAGTGAGGGATGTGACACGAATATGAAAAAGATATTTTATATTGGTATCGGGATGCTGCTGCTTGCCGGTTGCGCCCATGAGAATAAGAGTGGTGAGGCAGCCAAGGCAGCTCATGCAGAATCACTCCAGGAGCAGGAAAAAGAGATAGTGGCAGTGCGCGATTCATGCCGGGATGCCGCAGCTACATTAGGGGATGATATTAATAATCTTCTACGCGATTTTACAACAGTCAATAAGACTCAGGAAGTGAGCGGATATTCAATTTTCCAGGGTTGGGAGAATCGCTATCCTTTGAAGAGCACGGGGGTGGTGGCCCGGCTTGCAGAGGGGGGAGAGTTTGAACTCATTGCCGCCCTCTCGGGAGGAGTGTTCGATCAGATCAGAGTGGAAGTGGAGCAGGAGTCTGCTCAAACCAATGTGGTTCCCAATGATCAGGCTCTTAACTATCGTGCCGCAGGATTGACCACAGTAATGTTTTCCGGGCCGGAGGCTTTGAAAGTGGGTGAACTGATTATGGATAATGAGCTTAATAATCTGAAGGTGGTGTATCTTCAGAATGGAAAGCCGACAGGGAGTTGGAAAATGGCTCATGATAATGTTAAGATGATCTCCATGACAGCTATGTTAGGCCTTAAAGAGCAGGAGCTTCATCGCGTGGAGAATCGCGGGATGCTGATGGAGAATAAACTTCAGCTTATCAGGGAGCATCTCCACACCGGACCGGCTTCCAAATAATCAGTATTGAGGGGATTCGGTATAGTGAGTCCTGACAAATAAAAATACGAAAACGCTCCGGACTTTGGCCGGAGCGTTTATTATGTATGCAACCTAAGACGGGATCATTTATGAGAATCGCGTAGAAGGTCGTTGACAGTCTTTACGGGATTGAAAGTATCAGCCGGAACTTCAATGAAAATAGTGTTCCAGTCGCTCATGGCTCCATTCCATAGACCGGGGAGTTCGAGAGCTTTAATCTCAACACCCTCACGACTCTTCTGAGATATGAAGCCTGTGGTGGGATCCACAAAATCGAGAAGATTGAATTTCTCACCTTTATAGTTTTTGATTGAGCAGGCGATATCCACTGGATTGAAGTGAGTAGATTCCTGGAGCATCTTTTTAGCCTCCTTGTTATCAATATCAATCTGGGAGGGCTCAAGAATCTGAGGGCTGATGGTGCCATCCGCCGAATAGACGAGATACGGGCCTCCACCGGGTTCTCCTTCATTCTTCACCATTCCGGCTACGCGTAATGGGCGATTAAGTTTGCTGAATATATAAGCGGCACATTCATCATCGGTCATGGAATCGGTGGTGTCATTGGTGATGCATAGAACCTGATGCATGAATTTGAGCATCTCATCCAGTTCATCGCGGGAGGGAGTGCCCTTTTCAAGCCGGGTGCAATATTCATTCATCTTCTGTTTCGCACCGACCAGCGCACCCCCCAGAATCTTTTTGAAGCGGATAGTTGAATCGCGCTTAGCATCAGGCACGACATTATCAATATTCTTTATAAATATCACATCGGCATCAAGATCATTGAGATTTTCAATCAAGGCCCCATGACCTCCGGGGCGGAAGAAGAGCTTTCCATCCTCACGATAAGGTGAGCCATCAAGGTTTGCTGCCACGGTGTCGGTGGATGGTTTCTGGATGCTGTAAGTCACCTCATAGTCAACGCCGAACTTATGCCCGAGATGCCCCTTTGCTTCCTCTACTTTCACTTCCACGAGAGGGAGATGTTCCGGAGAGACTGTGAAATGTACACGCACCTTCTTATTCTTTTTTCCGGCTGCATATTGAGCCCCTTCGGCGAGGTGTTCCTCAAGAGCTGTACGGCTATCGCCCGGAACTTTATGGAAGCGCAGAAGAGCTTTAGGAAGATGACCGTAGTTGAGGCCGATTTTTTCGATAAGCACCTCGGCCACATCTTTGTAGCGTTTAGCTTCGAGGAGCGTATTTACGCTCTTCCCGAAGAGAGATACGCATAAGAAATTGAGTTGAGGGAAGAAAGGGAATTCCTCGATGTGGTCGAAGAAGGTTTTCATGAAATCAGAGGACGGCTTATTATCCTTTCCATTAACAAAGGCAAAGACATCCTTAAACATTCGGGAAGCAGCGCCACTGGCAGGCACCATTTTCAACACAGAGCCGCCGGCTTCGAGAAATTCATCCCAACAGCGTAGAGCCACTTCTTCCATTTCAGGAGAAACGCTGGCGATACCGTTCCCGATTGTGGCTGGAGCGGCGAGTTTGAGGAAAGGAAATCCCTCCTTGAGCATACGGAGTTGTTCGGTGAGTTTTTCTTCGGAAATTCCTTTGGTTTTCAGAAGTTCGAGATCAAGTTGTTCCATAATTCTGGATTTTATAGTTTGTAGAAGATAAACGCAAAATTAAGGAGAAAAGATTGATGAAGGAGAAAGGAATATCTAAAGGTTGAAAGGTCTTCTCAAAAAAGCGGGATGAGAAAGGAGCCTAATTAGCGAAATCGATTGAGATTCCGAAGCGTAATTGGCGGGGATCAATGGGATAATGAGGAATGGAGAAATAATTATTTCCGAAGAGGCCCTGGTTGAAATGGCTCCAGAGGATAAAGAAACGGGTCTTCTGTATTTTGGCCGTGATGTATGCATTGGCAACGGCGAAGTTTCCGGTCCAGGTCGGATTATCACCCTGGATATGGAATTGCATTGTTGCCGGCTGATAGGCCGGAGATCTGTAGCTGGTATAATAATTACAATCAATGCCTATCATCATATGCAGCACCTTAAAAGCGGTGAAGTCGATGAACATATCGCTGTAAAGTGTAAAGGCTGGCAAAGGAATCACCATCTGATTGGATGTAGCCTGATAGCGGAGGGTATTGTTCCAGTTCCAAATGCCGAATTTCAGTTTTTGCTCCAGGGCAGCTGAGAAAATCTGGACGCTGCCTCCATATTGTTCGGGAAGGGAGCTGGAATTGAAGAATATATAATTTTGTATATTCTCTACCCCGGCGCTTATATCGGTCTTAGTCCATGGAATATGTACGCGCCCCCCGACACGGAAACTGCGTGTCTTTCCGAAGTCATTATTCCATACAAAATGATTACTTACATAATGGTTGAGGAGGTAGGATGGGGTGGTATTGCGGAAGAATCCATCAGCAGTCACCACCACAGTATCTTTCCCGAGGCGCAGGCGCGTGGAAACTTCACCACTGACATCAAGTTCGCCCGCAGCTGCCCCTAACAGACCGAAACGAGCATCCGCCCAGTATCTTAGGAGAGAACCACGTGTCTTTTCAAGGTGACCACCTATCCACAGTCTATTTCGACATGCCTTATCCCCGGTGGTGTGACCCACCCATGCCGGAAGGGGCGTAAGAGAAGAAGATGATTCGGGATCATCAGGCTGATCAAAACCGGCCCCGGGAGTGGTAGCGGTCTCAAATTTATCAAACTCATATGAAGCGTAGGCTGCAAGTCCGAATTTAGCCCATCTCTGGAAGCCTTCGATCATTTCAATTCCAAATGTATTGGTATAGGAATGATAGAGGGTATGATCATAAGTGTTAGAACTATTAAAATATGTGTTTTGCCAGAACTTAGCAGCCTCGCCGCTATCGGAATTAGAGAAGATATGGTGGCCATAGCGATAATCGAAAGAATAGATAAACTTTGTAACCGGCACAAAGATTTCTTTCTGCACTGTGTCCTGTGGCGTTGTCACATCCCTCCAGAAGCCGAGTTTATAGGCATGTGACATATAGAATTCCGCACCTATCACACGGCTTCGTGCACGGGTGAGGTTGGTCGGGATACTTTTCGTCTCGATTTTATCCACACCACCCTGAAGCACTGCGGGGTCAAGGATATAGAGATCGTCGGTAATGCCGCCGTTTTCCTGATTCACGGAATTAAAGTGTTCCACAAATGCCTGCATTTCATAGCGGTCGCCGGCATAATATCCCTGCGCACCGAAATTCAGATCTTTGGCCGCCTGATAAGAATATGCACCCTTGGTATAAAGATAATCGACATTAGCTCCTACACCGATCTTGCGGTTGACATTACCGGCGAAGACGGCCTTCAGACGGTCGGTATGGTTTTCGCGATTGCCTCCGAAATTATATGTCAGGAGGGTCATCGGGATATATACATTATAGAATTTCTGGGTATTGAATCTTGGAATCCAACCCATCAGGGCATCATCGAAAATAAACTGTGAACGCCTGGGGCGCGAGAAATACACCATGTCAAGACCTTCAGCGGCAAAAGCGCCGGTGGATGCCCAGGCATCAGATTTGATAGCCGGGACAAACTCGCGTTGATACCCGTAAAGGAGTGTATCGATGGCGGCGGTTTTATGTTCACCGAGAGGCCATGACAAAGTCCAGGCATTTCCGGGAGGATATGACTTCTTTCCGGAAGAAGTGGTATTTAAACCGGTGGAGTTATTATTTGATTGGGCTACGCATGCGAGGGTGGAAAGCAAGCATCCCAGAAAAAGCCTAAATCGAACCATACACAAAATTAATAAAAAAGGAAGAATCCGGGAAATGGATTCTTCCTTAATTTGAGAATATATGTTAAACCGGCAGAGCGGGACGGCAACGGCTTTGTCCAGGCTTGGCATACAGCTTCAGCGGCCTCCGGCACGCTGCACCGTGACGAGCTTCGCGCAGGCGGTTTGTCTTTGAGGAATGTCTTCCCTGCAGAAGAGGTGGTGGGGTATTAAGCCTTTACATTGAGTTTGATACGTAGTTTCTCGATCATGTCGCGTGTCATGGAATCGAGATCGTATTCTGGTTTCCAGTCCCATTCGCGGCGTGCGCAGGAATCATCAAGGCTATCGGGCCATGAGTCGGCGATCTGCTGACGGAGTGGATCGGGTTTATAAGTCATTTTGAAATCCGGAATATACTGTTTGATCTTTGCTGCAATCATAGCAGGGTCAAAGCTCATTGAAGCGATATTGAATGAATTTCTATGGAGAAGACGGGAGGGGTCGGCCTCCATGAGTTCGATAGCGGCACGCAGAGCATCAGGCATATACATCATATCCATGTATGTGCCGTTACAAAGGGGACATTCGAATTCCTCACCCTTAACTGCAGAATAGTAGATATCCACCGCATAGTCTGTGGTGCCGCCTCCGGGAGGAGTGACATAAGAGATAAGACCCGGGAAGCGTACCGAACGGGTGTCGACACCAAAGCGACGATAGTAATAATCGGATAACAGCTCACCGGTTACTTTAGTAACACCATACATTGTTTCGGGACGCTGTATCGTGTCCTGAGGAGTATTCTCGTGAGGAGTGGTGGGGCCGAAAGAGCCGATGGAACTGGGAGTGAAGAGTGCGCAACCTTTCTCACGCGATACCTCAAGGCAATTGTAAAGACCTCCGACGCCGATTTTCCATGCAAGCTGAGGTTTAGCCTCGCCTACAGCTGAGAGGATAGCTGCCAGATTGTAGATGGTATCGACATTGTATTTATCCACGGCAGCGGCAATCTGAGCGGGGTCGGTGATATCGACCAATTCAGCCGGTCCGCTCTCAAGGAGTTCTCCCTTAGGCTCTGCTCCACGGATGTAGCCGGCAACCACATTACCGTCCTTATAGACGCTTCTGAGTTTCATCGTCAGTTCGGAACCGATCTGTCCCGTAGCTCCGATCACAAGAATGTTCTTCATGATGCTTAAAAAATTTTTTTAGTCGTATTACAAAAATAAGAAAAATCCCGAAATAATTCTTACCTTTGATGAAAGATTCTTAAAGACAGACCTAAAGAATCATGATACGGAATAATAACCGGGAAAGATATTGAGAATATATGCAATATGAATGCATCATTAATGATGTCTTTTCCTAACTATATAGAGAATCTAAAATCATGTACACAAAATTTCAGAAGCATCTGCAGAAAGAGCTTCAGGACATCCGTGAAGCAGGCCTCTATAAAGAGGAGAGAGTGATTGTTACCCCCCAGAGCAGCGATATTGAAGTAGAGAATCGAAAAGGGGAGGTGTTGAACTTCTGTGCTAACAACTATCTTGGTCTGGCCGATAACAGCCGTCTTATAGAAGCAGCGAAAAAGGCTATGGATAACCGTGGTTATGGCATGTCGTCAGTTCGTTTCATCTGTGGCACACAGGATCTTCATAAAGAGCTTGAGAAAGCAATTTCTGATTATTTCAAGACTGAGGATACGATTCTTTACGCAGCTTGTTTTGATGCTAACGGAGGGCTTTTCGAACCTCTCTTTACAGAGGAGGATGCTATTATCTCCGATTCTCTGAATCATGCGTCGATCATCGATGGTGTGCGTCTCTGCAAGGCTAAGAGATTCCGTTATAAGAATGCCGATATGGAGGATCTGGAGCGCTGTCTGAAGGAAGCTGATGAGGCAGGGTGCCGTTATAAGATTATTGCTACAGATGGCGTGTTCTCCATGGATGGTAATGTCGCACCGATGGATGAGATTTGCAAACTGGCTGAGAAGTATGATGCTCTGGTGATGGTGGATGAAAGCCATTCAGCCGGAGTGGTGGGCGCAACAGGTCATGGTGTAGCGGAGAAATTCGATTGTTATGGGAAGATAGATATCTTCACCGGAACATTAGGTAAGGCATTTGGTGGAGCGATGGGTGGATTCACCACCGGACCAAAGGAGATAATCGACATGCTTCGTCAGCGTTCGCGTCCGTATCTGTTCTCGAATTCCGTAGCTCCGTCAATTGTTGGAGCGAGCATTGAGATGTTCAAGATGTTGAAGGAAAGCGATGATCTTCATACCCGTCTTATGGATAATGTGGAATATTTCCGCACCAAGATGCTTGAGGCAGGATTTGATATCAAGCCGACCCAGAGCGCGATATGCGCCGTGATGCTATATGATGCCAAGCTCTCACAGGATTTTGCCAAGGAGATGCAGGAAGAGGGCATTTATGTAACTGGCTTCTACTATCCTGTTGTCCCGAAGGGTCAGGCCCGTATCCGTGTGCAGCTTTCAGCTGCACATACCCGTGAGCAGCTGGATAAAGCTATCGCGGCATTCATCAAAGTCGGCAAGAAACTGGGTGTGATCAAATAAGCAATCTTATTCCATAAAGAATCAGAACTTTAACTCAGATTTTGAGTAAATATATAGGAAATTGTTTAAACTTATTTACGACTCATAAAAATTATAATGAAGAGTTAAACCTAAGAATCTTAACAAAAAATAAGTCTAAACGACTTCATAAAGAAAAATCCGGCTCCGGGGTAATCCCGTGACCGGATTTTTCATATGGGGAAATGCAAATCCGGGGAGTTGGAAATATGAATTGTCAACATAAGAGCACATGCAATAATGATAAAATCAGAATCGTTAGAATAATACCCTTTAAAACAAGAATATGAATATGCAATCAGTGATAAATAGACTAAAATGTGTCTCATTTGTTCTCTTATTGATTCTATGTGTCTTAAAGACATATGGATCAGCCGGAGCCATGTCGTCGACCGAAAGATTGAATATGGCCGACGGATTGAGTCGGGAACAGCACCACACAGAAGCCTATAACACCTATAAGGAGATTGCGATGACCTATAGGGCCAATATGAGCAAGGAAGACAAGAGTGAATGTCTCCAGGCCCTGTACGGAAGCATCAATGAGGCCATAGCCTTATCCAAATATCGGGAGACAGTTCAGAATCTGATTCTTGCAGAAGAACTGAGAGAAAATGAAAGAATATCTGATGACAGGCTTGCAATCTATTATTCATGTCTCTACATATCGCTCGGACAGGATCTCAATAACAAAAAGATGCTTCTCAAATGTCATCCTTACGCATTGAAGGCATTTGATTATGGAGTCCGGACTAAGGATGCTGAAATGATGCAGCGTGCGTTCACTCATCTGATTGCCTGCTATTACCACAGTCGGGATACGGGAATGCTGGCGGGCCTGGATTCAGTGTATCAGGTGTTTGACAAGAATATACCCGATCCCACCACCAGGGAAGTGATCGGAAGATATTATAAAGCCATTCTATCTGAATTCCGCGATCATGACTATAAGAAAGCGGCTGAAGAATATGATGCTATAGATGAGAAATTGTCACACGATCCCCGCTATTCCGACCTATGGTCGAAGATGATGATGTATGCCACTGAATCCCGCTGTAAAGCGGGGGAATGGAATAAGGCTGAGAAGAGTCTTCAGAAAGTGTTTGCCAGAGTGGATTCGTTGCATCTGCCGATTTATAAACAGGGAGTCTACACCTATTATTCCTACTTTTATAATCTTAAGGGAGATTCGGCCAAGGCTCAGATGTATAAGGAGAGAAAACAGAAACTCACCGACTCTATATCGAGTGTAGGGGTGATTGATGAATTCTTCTCCATAGAAAAGATGACCGGAGAGCGTGAGCTTCAAAGGCAGATTGTGGCGGCCCGATATCGCAGCCGGGTTACGCTATGGATAGCCATAGTAGTAGGGTTCATTGCAATAGGGGGTATTATAATCGGATATCTGCTCAGGAGAAAAAATAAAAGTCTCACTGAAAGAGCGCGGTTATTACACCAGCTTCTGAAGGAGAAAACCGCCACCGGAACGGGATCGATGAGTCATAAAGAGAAATATGAAGGCTCCACGCTCAGCGATGAAGAGAAGCGATCGATAGCCGAAGCGATTCAGAAGGTATTGGATTCGGATGCCATATATTCGAATGATTTCAGTCTGACTGTATTATCGGAGAAGGTGGATAAGAGTTCGAAGGCAGTGTCTCAGGTGATAAATGAAACATTCGGGGCTAACTTTTCAGCCGTGATCAATCGTCTCCGCATCTATGAGGCATGCCGCAGGATTGACTCCCCGATGTATGAGAACTGGTCGATAGAGGGTATAGCGGAATCTGTGGGCTATACCCAGCGTAACACATTCAGCGTCAATTTTAAGAAATTCACAGGCATGGGAGTGAGGGAATACAGGAAATTATCGAAGGAAGATAAGGATAAATTAAATCACACGGAATCAGAAGAATAGCTTGGAGAATTCATGAATTATTACATATTAGGGTAAAAAAATAGTGTTCATATTCATGAATAAGGGAATAGATAAAGAGATATAAGAATTAGATTTGCTACATAAACCTAATAGCATAGATTTATGAAGCAAAAGACTACCAAACGAAATCTTATGTTTGGGCTGACCTTGACCCTGTTTGCAACAGGAATGAGTGCCCAGACATTCACGAGGGATGAGATCACATATTCGATCGTCTCCCGTGATAAAAAGACGTGTAGGATTGAATCAGTGACAGCAGCCGTACCGGCCACCCTGGTGATATCCGACAGTGTGAAATTCGGGACATCGAATTATGGGGTTATCGGAATTGGAGAAAAGGCATTTGATCTTGCCACCGGTCTGACCACCCTTACTCTCCCCTCTACATTACAATATATAGAGAATGGGGCATTTTTTAAGCCAACGAAACTGAAAACCATCAATTCTCTGGCAGTAACCCCTCCGGATATCGAATCCTCTCCGTTTGCTACAACTATCCTGAGTAACGTTACGCTGAACGTTCCTGACGGCACATGGCTGGATTATTGTATGTCATGGAGGAGATTCTGCAGGATTTATGAGATAGGAGCAGGGAAGGATTATACCATTGACGGAGTAAAATACCGTACACTGTCACTTAAGGATAAATATGTAGGCATCACGGGCAATAATCCCAAATATTCAGGTGATATCAATGTTCCCGCCGAAGTTGAGATTGAGGGCTCGAAATATAAGGTTGTTGAAGTGGGATGTTATGCATTCGACGGATGCACGGCTTTGAATAGTGTTGTCCTTCCGGAAACTATTCTGGGCATCAATGATTACGCTTTCCGCAAATCCACAATCAAGGCACTTGACCTTCCTGCGGATCTGAGATTTATTCATCAGGGAGCGTTTAATGCCGCGCCGGAACTTGAGAGTATCGTGATTCCCTCGAAGATTACAAGAATTGAAAATATCATATTCCAGAACGCACCGAAGCTTAAGACAGTCACAATTCCCTCTTCAGTCACATTCCTTGGTCCGTCCACGTTTGCCGGATGTACCGGCCTTACGGATGTGATAGGCGGTGAAAACCTGACGTTTATATCCAGCGGATGTTTCAACGGGGCTACATCCCTTACAGGATTTAAGTTTTCTGAAAATGTAGATAGCATTGAGACAAGGGCATTCTATGGAACAGGAATTAATTTTACAGAAATTCCAAAAAAAATCCGAGTGTTGCCGAGCTATGCATTTCAGCAATGTTATAACTTGAAAAACGTGGTTATGGGAGATCAGGTTGTGGAAATCGGATCAAATGTATTTTCTGAATGCAAAAGTCTGGAGAAGATAAGAATGTCGAATAATATCCGGAAAATGTCGACCAACTGCTTCCTCAAGGATTCATTGCTGTCGGAGGTGATATGGGAAAAGATACCCATGACCACATTCCCGAGCTATACGTTCAGCGGATGTGTCAGCCTCAAATCCTTTGTTCTGCCAGAAGGAATCCAGATTATAGGCAATGGTGCATTCCAGGGATGTCAGAGCATGACGGAGATTAAACTTCCGTCAACTCTTACCGGAATCGCGATAAATGGATTTTATAACAGCGGACTTACGGAAGTGGAAGTTCCGGAAGGAGTGACTCAGATGGGCGTAAGAGTATTCGCAATGTGTGCCAATCTGAAGAAGGCAGTTCTTCCTAATAGTATAAAGGAGATATCGCAAAGCACATTTGCTTCTTGTCCCTCATTGACTGAGGTGACCTTCGGAAAGGATGTGACAGCATTTATGCCTCAGGTATTCCAGGATTGTACAGGTCTGAAGACAATCAAGCTTCCTGCGAAATTAGCTACCATAGGGAAGCAATGCTTCTATAATTGTGCGGCTCTGGAAGAGATTGTAATTCCGGATTCAGTGAATAAGATCGATGCCAAATGTTTCACAGGGTGTGAAGCTCTGAAAAATGTGATCTCATTACCAATGGTTCCACCGGTGATTGTTGACGATACATTCGACCAGACCACATATGATACTGCTACTCTTAATGTTCCCGAGGGCACTTTCGATGCATATCACGCCGCTACGGGCTGGAAGCTCTTCAAGAAGGGCCAGACTGAAGTAGAGGAAGTCGAAGTAGGTACTGCCGAGGAGATCTATGGCGCGGTGGGCGAAATCATTGCTCCTGAAGGCGCGGAGGTATATAATATGCAGGGTATTAAGACAGGAATGAAGAATCTTGTCCCGGGCATGTATATCGTACGTACAGCAGAAAATATAAGGAAAGTATTGGTAAAATAATTCATTAAGGATTAAAGAGTAAGGCGGATCTCCTGTGAGGGATGTCCGCCTTTATCTATGTTTTCATGGAGAGTGGCGTTACCTAAGCGGGAACGCCACTCTTATTGTTCGCCCGACATGGGCATAATCTAACGGGTGTAAGTCCCTAGCGCGCCCCGATAGCGGGAAGCGCATAGCCAACGGCAAGGGTGTCGGAGGTGACTCCGAATCTGAAGGAAGCCCGAGGCAAAAGTCTGGCTCC
>JAAVFV010000032.1 GCA_014800525.1 Bacteroidales bacterium
AAGAATGTTAGAATGGATTTTGTGCTCGCAGATGCTCACAGATCCAATTCACAGATTCACACAGATTTTCTCAGCCGAATAATTGATATATTGATTTTATCCTTTCTTTATCAATCTCTGCTTTCAATCTGTGCAAATCTGTGAAAGCCATCTGCGTAAATCTGTGATTCTAATCGGAAAGAATGTTAGAATGGATTTTGTGCTCGCAGATGCTCACAGATCCAATTCACAGATTCACACAGATTTTCTCAGCCCGAACGGGAAGCTTCAGCTTCCTGAGAAAGCCGGCTCAAAGCTCCTCCTATATAGACATTCCATAACAGTAGTAACCTCAATGGTAGTGACTTCATAATACTTATTTCCAAGTCACTTTGTCGGGCTCTCGTTCTTATTCGTTCCTGACGCAAAGCGTCTTTTCCCCCTGATTACTTATCCACCATCAAATAATTATTTTCCTTCAATTCCGCATGTTCCATAAATTCCGCGTGCTAACCCCCTTGTGCCGACATAAGGTATCATGTGTATGAACATATAAAGCACTTCCTAAGTATATCAACTCTCCTCTGACAGTATTCAATTTGACTAATTTATGAAGTATGCCACATATCAATCTATCCTCTATGCTTTATACTTTCATGAATCAAATACTCCACATTTACTATATTCAACAAATATTTTTTATTTATTCCGCCTTGGATATCTAATAATTCATTGTATATTTGTATTAGATTAGGTTAAGCAAAACCCTTATCATTATTCCCTCTATAAATTATTCCAATAACCATATTATCATTTTATCTAACTCCACCTTATGAAAAGAAATGTACTTTACTCCCTCGGCATCATGCTAAGCCTCTCGGCTTATGCCGCCGAACCTACTCCTCCATTTGAAGGACGAGGTCTTGCTTCCAAACCTTATCTTATCCAGAGCGTGGAAGATCTCATGTGGCTTCATAATGCCTGCAACAATCCCACTACTGCTAATCGTGGTCATTATTCACGAAAATTCTTCAAACTCACCACAGACCTTGATATGGCGGGAATCGAAAACTTCTATGGTATCGCAACAGCCATACCTGGAAACACTTCCGGCGCCACATATAATTTCGCAGGGATTTTCGATGGAGACGGTCACACTATCAAGAACCTTACCATCAAAGGTGTTACTTTTGAAACCGATGGTAAAGCACAGACTTCGGGAGCTAAGAAATCAAGAGACTATGTGGGCCTTTTCGGCTATCTTGAAAATGGCGCCGTAGTTAAGAACATCATCATTGATTCATCGTGTCATTTCGAGGGTTACAATTATGTTGGGGGAATCGCCGGCTGTAATTCATCTGGCGCACAGATCCTGAATTGCCATAATGGGGCTTCAATTGATGCCTATGGTGATTATGCAGGAGGAATCATCGGAAGAATCATTACCTCTTCTGCCGTGACTCAGACCATCACCGAAATAGAAGGATGCTCCAACACCGGACGCATACGTGTCGAAACCTCCCATGTCGGTGGTATCGTAGGAAATATCTCTTTCGGCAAAATCTCCAACTGTGCCAACGCCGGCTCAATTGAGGCCGAGAGTTTCAACGCTCTCAAACCTTCGGGCAAAGGCAATAATGCCGGCGGCATCGCCGGGCATGTGGAAGGTGTATTTATCACCGACTGTCTGAATGCCGGAACAGTGAAAGCCTCAGCATCAGAATGCGGTGGTATCGTAGGTGAACTCAAATATAAGGATGGCCTGGATGCCGTGGTGTCAAATTGTCTCAGCTATGGAAGCGTGATTTGTCCTAATTCAGGTCTGCGTGGTAACATCGTGGGAATGAACGGATCGGCCGGTGTCGGAAAAGAACCCGTTTCCAATTGTGTTTTCGATGGTCAGCTAATGTCTACCACCACAGTCGGCTCCGGTGCCGGAGGTGGCTGCGATACAGGATTTGTACCCATGACCACCCGGGATCTGATCTCCGGAAATGCCATCTCCGGGTTCGGTGACAACTGGTCTTATGCCGCCGGTTATTATCCCACTCTCAAGATAGCATCATCCGATATATTCAAGGTAGCGTCCGCCTCATATTTCCTTCTTCCGGAAGGAGTGGAGGCCAATTCCTTTGTGGGTTCAGCTCCTCTCAGCTCGACGGCTTCGGGCCTTGTGGCCTCCACTTCCTCTTCCTCCTGGCTCTCCACCACTCCCACAGCCGTGGTCTCTATCAAGACAGATGAATGCCAGATGGATACTGTTTTCCTCTCATCTCCTCTTTTCTCCAAAGTTGTACCGGTATGTCAGGTTCAGATTCCTTTCAAAGGGAATGGTTCGGCCTCTGATCCTTATCAACTGTCCTCTCTTGATGATTTCAAGAATCTTGCTGCCCTCGTGATTGCGAAATATCCTGTCAGATTCGAGCGTAAGAACTTTATCGTAACCCAGGACGTGGATTTCCAAAACGATTCAACCTTCATCGGAATCGGAACCATCAAGATGACAAATGCTTATAAAAACCATTGGTTTGCGGGAAGTGTTGATGGGGATAACCATACCCTTTCCAATATTCAATTTAAAAATGCAAGTTCGATCACGGGCTGCGGTTTCTTCGGAACTCTCGGCGGAAATGCCAGAATCCAAAACCTGACTCTTGATTCCACATGCTATATCGAGGGCAATCAGCGTGTGGGAGGTATCGCCGGATTTCTGCATGAGGGTGTCTCTATCTCAAATTGTCATGTAGCCGGTTCTGTCTATGGATTCAGCACCAACAATACCGAAGTGGGCGGAATCGCCGGATATGTAAGTGCGGAAAGAAACAGCCCGGGGAACACCATGATAGAAAACTGTTCCTTCACCGGAACTCTTCTGGCCAACCGCGACTGTGCAGCAGGTATAGCCGGTACCAATCGTGGTTATGTCAAGGGTTGCGTGAACACCGGTCGCGTTCGTGCCTATGCCATTAACGACGGTAAGCCTCTTACAAATCTCGAAAATTATAATCGTGTGGGTGGCATCGCCGGATATCATCTCGGTACCGTGGAGAATTGTGCCAATTATGGTAATGTCGAGGGTGGTAAAAACGTGGGTGGTATTGCAGGCCAGTCGGCTAACTCTTATGGATCGGGTATTGTGAAGGGATCTCTTAACGTAGCCCCGGTTGTCAATTTCGCAAACGGGACCTTCACCGGTGCCATTGCCGGAGCAGCACCGGAGCAGACCGATTCGACCGCCACACTCTTTTCGAATGTCTATGATTACCAGCTTTCCGGCGTAGGGGCTGTTTCAGATTCAATCGCCTCGGGATGTAGTCAGTTCACTACTATTGCATTGACAAAACACTCCGTTTCTTCTGATGGTCAACCATCCGAGATTCTTTCCAAAGAATACTCCTACACTGAGGGTCAGTATCCGGTTCCCTCTTCGGTAGCCTCGTTCTCCAGAGTAAAGAGTGCCGCAGGGATCTATATGATCCTTCCCGACACAATGACTATCCGCACTCTGGAACCCGGAATTGAAATTCCTTTCAGCAATGTGGCTGACCTGAAGTATGAACTATCATCCAAAGAGGGTTTTGAGATTAAGGACTCTATGCTGGTGGTGCTGGAAGCCAAGGATTCTGTAAGCAACCTCCTGACACTGACTACTCCTTTAGCCTGGCGATCCTATCCGATTACTAACATCGCTACTGAAGGCTATGTCGGCATTGAGGAGATTAGCGCGACTGATGAAGAAATCTCAGCTGAATATTACACCCTTGACGGTCTCCGTACCAACGCGGCCCGGTGTGGAGAAATTCTGATCCGTATCGCCACAATGGCCTCAGGGCGCAAAGAAGTCACAAAGGTTCAGCTCCGCTAAACCAATTTGACTTCCTCCCCTTCTCCTGAGCCTATCTTGAGGCTCCTCCTCTTCTCCTGAACCTATCATTAGGTTCTCAGAGATTTATTAACCGGAATGGAAATGAACCCTGAGGTGAGATCCTCAGGGTTTTTATTACTCACTGGGGAGGAAAATTCCTTCTTCAAATGTCCATAGTTCTTATTCTTTCCTGATGCAAAGCGTCTATTCCCCCGATTATATCTACCCCAACGAATAATAATTTCCTTCAATTCCGCACATTCTATTAATTCCGTGTTCAACCCCTTGAGCCAAACTTAAATATTATTGATATTAACCTTTCCATATTAGTCTATGATTCCAATCTTTGTCAATCTGTAACAGCTATCTGAAAATCTGTGTAAATCTGTGAAAGCCATCTGCGCAAATCTGTGATTCTGTTCGGGAGGGATGGAGAATGGAATTCGGTGCTCACAGATGCTCACAGATCCATTTCACAGATTCACACAGATTTTATCAGCCCAAATATCAGAATTGAACGAATCTGCAAAACGAATCCCTTGCGGGAGGTCCTTAGCATAACCAACAACCATAACGCGAACGCGGCGGGTCTCCCGACTCGCCGCGTTCGCGTGTTTTCCATAATACTTAACTAACTAACCTAACATCATGAAACGATTTACATATTTATAACATCCCCTCCTCCAAAATTGTTCCGGCCTACCCCAATATTTATATCCTAACATGTCGGGGCCCATGTAGGCACATCCCGGCGCACATATAGGCGCATCCCCTAAACAATCTCGATTATTCTCCTATTCAATATTGATCAATTATAATCTATATTCTCTAAACTATATTTTTCTCCATTCTCATTCTCAAATTCCATCTTCTAAATTTGAACGCAATACCATAGTTGTAATTCGCGTTCTTTCTTATACTTACATATATATTCACAACCGTTTTTGTCAAGGCCTCGAGCTTCAGCGAGTTGTGATTCGCGTTCTTTTTCTTATATTTGCATATAGATTCACAACACTGATTATGATCACCATCTATAGATATTTGTTGTGATTCGCGTTCATTTTCTTATATTTGCATATAGATTCACAACCGGACGCCGGTGGAGAAGTGGGTTGGAGTCGTTGTGATTCGCGTTCTTTTTCTTATATTTGCATATAGATTCACAACGTTTTGGCTGATACTCAAGTACAAATCAAGTTGTGATTCGCGTTCTTTTTCTTATATTTG
>JAAVFV010000033.1 GCA_014800525.1 Bacteroidales bacterium
AGAGGAAACTCGTCGATTTTCAATTTTGAGCTAAAATCTTGAATCTCTGAGGGAGCAGCCTTCGAGCTGTGACCGAAGAGATTCGGGATTTTAGCCAAAAAGAGGCCGGACGCAGGTAATTTTATTCCATTGGTAAGAGTCATTATATTTAAATTGATTAAAATTAAAGTTTTTTAATCACTCCATTCCTCGCATTAACATTTTTTATTGGATGGAGTCTAACTTAGCGAACTGATCACTTCCTTGATAGATTCAGCCAATCGGTCGGCTTCTTCCATCGTAGCCGCCTCGCTATAGATACGGATAATCGGTTCGGTATTGGATTTGCGGAGATGAACCCAACTATCCTCGAAGTCTATTTTCACTCCATCAATATCATTCACTTCTTCTGAAGCATAACGTGCCTTCACTGCCTCAAGAATACGGTCGACATCGATATCGGGTGTCAGTTCTATCTTATTCTTGGCTATGGCATATTGAGGGAGTGATGCCTTAAGTTCCGTTACCTTCATTCCTTTCTTGGCAAGAAGAGTAAGGAACAGCGCTACTCCCACAAGTGCATCGCGGCCATAATGCAATTCGGGATAGATCACTCCGCCATTTCCTTCTCCACCTATTACAGCTCCTATCTCCTTCATCTTTGTCACCACGTTCACTTCTCCCACTGCAGCGGCAGCATATTCACAACCGCGTGCACAGGTCACATCACGCAGACCACGGGAACTACTGAGATTAGACACAGTTGATCCCGGAGTGTGTTCCAATACATAATCAGCAATCGCTATCAATGTATTTTCTTCAATGAACATCTCTCCATCCTCCATCACGATGGCCAGACGGTCGACATCGGGATCGACCACAAAACCCACATCCGCTCCGCTCTCCTTCATTACTGATGAAATCTGTGTCAGGTTTGAAGGGATTGGCTCCGGAGTATGGGCAAACTTACCGGTCGGCTCGCAATTAAGTTCTATCACATCGTTCACTCCAAGGCTTTTAAGGAGCGCAGGAATCACGCGTCCACCTATGGAATTTATTCCATCCACACATACCTTAAAATTCGCCTTCCGGATAGCATCAACATCTACAAGTGCCAATTCCTTAACCATCTCTATATGGCGAAGATTCCAGGTTTCATTATGGTATTCTTCTCCCAAGCTGAGTACTTCTGCCTGAGTATAATCGCCACTCTCGGCGATAGAAATCACCTTCTTACCTGCCACATCCGATAAAAATTCTCCATTATGATCGAGAAGCTTCAGGGCATTCCACTGTATCGGGTTATGGCTGGCTGTGATGATGATTCCTCCGCAGGCCTTCTCCCCCACTACAGCAAGTTCGGTGGTGGGAGTAGATGCCATACCTATGTTTATGACATCAAAACCCATCGACATTAACGTGCCGACCACAAGATGACTTACCATCGCGCCGGAGACACGACCATCCCGGCCAACCACTATCGTATTGGATTCTCCGTTATAGGATTCACGAATATAGGAAGCGTATGCAGATGTGAACTTTACGATATCCACATTTCCGAGTCCTTCTCCCGGTCGGCCTCCGATTGTGCCACGTATGCCTGATATAGATTTAATGAGTGACATGTTATGTGTTTTGAGGTGTTAGATTCTGAATTATAATTCAATATTAAAATTCAGCTTTAAAGTATTTCACATTAACCAGCATCGGAAGACACTGGCTTTGATAGTTAATGAATCCCTTGCGTGATTTTATCACAAGATTCACTTCCGAGTCGTATCCCAGAAACTTCATCGGAATCTGAATCCCCTCTCCCCATTTAGATGATGAAGTAAGGGTGTAATTGCCAAATATGAATGTGGTGGCTACAAGAGAGATGTCCTGCCCGTTACCGCTCCATGATGTTTCCATGCCTTCCCACATATTCTTAATATTCTTTTCCTTATAACGGAAATACACTGTTTCCCCCTTCTCTGGTCGGGAGGCCGGATTTCCCGGATCTATCACCTGCATATAGACCTGACCCTCTTCATCCATCTTATAGTATGGAGCATCGGGGCCAGTCTTAAACACGCTGTCAGCCGGAATATCAACAGCGACTCTGCAACCTGACAGATACCAGTTGACCGCATGTTCCTCCTCGTTCAGAAGGTCGGCATATGATTTATCATCCTTACAGGCTGTGAACAATGCGCCCAAGGTCATCACAACCGCTAAAATCTTTATTGAGTTATTGAATCTCATTTTCAAATTCGGTTTTTATAATCTGTTTTACCTCAGTCTTCGGGAAAACGGAGCTTATGCCGGTATTATTTACGCCAATCTATCTTCTCCATTTTAGAAGGTAACATCCGATCATATCTCGACATCGAATCCACCAGTTTCTTACGGCAATCCTCAAGGGAACCTTTAAATTCAGCTCCGGCTGCCTGAAGGTGGCCTCCCCCTCCATATAAATCCTTACAGATGCGTGATACTTCAAAGCCATCTTTACTTCTGGCTGATATCTTTATTTGGTCGGCATCCTCTCTCATAAAGATGGAATACATGATTCCACGGATATTTAATGGCTGGTTAACCAACCCCTCCGTATCTCCTTTTTCATAATGAAATCTCGTAAGGTCATCCTTAGAAAGAGTGATCAAGGCAGCCCGATGTTCCGGGAATATTTCAAGACGCTCCGACAATGCGAAAGCCTTCAGTTTCAGACTCTCATAGCTACAGGCTTTCACACATTCATCCACGATTTTGGTCTTGTCAGCTCCTTTCTCCATAAGGGCCGTAAGCACCTCGTAGATTTCCGGATCCGCACAATTCACGGTAAAGTTCTGCGTATCGGTGATGAGTCCGGCCAACAGACATGTGGCCCCTGATTTATCAAGTTCGGTATAATACCCAAGTGCTGCAATTATCCGGAACACCAGCTCGCAGGTCGACGACATCTTAGGGAAAGAGAAAATAAGCGAGCAATCCATCGAGGGATCCTCATGATGGTCTATCAATACTTTCACAGCCTTGGATTCCTGAATCAGCGGAGCCAGATGATCCTGTCGCCCCGGCTCATTGAAATCGCAACATAATATCAGGTCGGCCTCCCCTACCAGACGCTGGCAATACGGGTCATGTCGGGTATAAACCGCTATATCACTGCTCCCCGGAAGAAAGTTTAACGATTTTGGAATACGGTCAGGCACCACCACTGCAGCTTCCTTTCCAAGACACTTCAGAAGATGCCACCATCCCAGTGTACTTCCTACTGCATCACCGTCAGGATGCACATGACATGTCATCACGATTCTGCGACTCTCCTTCAATAGCTTTTTCAACTGCCGGATATCCTCCGGATTCAAGATATTCCTCATCGTTGTAACCTGTTCTGAAACATCGACCCGAGGGTCGGTTTACTTTCAATTCACAAAGATACAAAATTAATATTAATTTGCGAAGTTGAGGGGATGTTATTAATTTTGCAATGAAGTTGTTTAAGCTTATTTTTTGTTCACATTTACGAGAGATTTCTGAGCTGATTTGGCTCGTCATCTCTATTTATGGAAACTCACCGATTATAATTCGTCACTCGAAGAGGTAGCAACCTCTCGGTTGGTACCGATGAGAGGGGCGGAAGCAACCAATTGAAAATCGACGAGTTTCCTTTAAAAGAAAAAAATGACGAGTCAAAAAGATCCGCAAAGGTGAATAAAAGAATGATGTATATACCTAATTTTAACATTCGTAAATTAGTTTAAACAACTTCAAAGTCATTAATCATATTGGTTTATGCATACAAGAGAAGAAAAACTCAAGGCTTTCGGCGATTTTCTCGATGTGCTCGACACTCTCAGAGTGAAATGCCCTTGGGATGCCAAGCAGACTAACGAGTCGCTAAGGCCAAACACCATAGAAGAGGTATACGAACTGGCGGATGCCCTGATGGCTAACGATACAACCAATATCTCCAAGGAACTGGGAGATGTGCTCCTCCATGTGGCTTTCTATTCCAAGATTGCCGAGGAAAAAGGGGATTTCGATATCGCTGATGTCTGCACCCGACTTAAGGATAAACTGATTTTCCGTCATCCCCATATCTATGGTGATGTGGATGCGAAAGATGCCGCGCAGGTATCGAAAAACTGGGAAGAAATAAAACTCCGTGAAAAGGGTGGAAATAAAACCGTTCTCAGCGGTGTTCCGGCTACTCTCCCTGCTCTGATCAAAGCTTCCCGGATTCAGGAAAAGGCCCGTAATGTCGGTTTCGATTGGGAAGACCGGGAAGATGTATGGAAAAAGGTGAAAGAAGAAATAGGAGAAGTGGAATCTGAAATCAATCGTCAGAATCAGAAGGGAATTGATGAGGAATTCGGCGACCTTCTCTTCTCCATCATCAATGCGGCTCGCTTATATGGCGTGAATCCTGAGAATGCCCTCGAACATACCAATAGGAAATTCATCCGCCGTTTCAATCATATCGAGGCTCGCGCCGCAGAAATGGGAATTCCTATTCGCAATATGACCCTCGCCCAGATGGATGAGCTTTGGAATGAAGCTAAATCCCTTCCTGTCGATTGATAATTTACGGTGTACACAGTGGCTGCTCATTTATGAGTAGCCATACTTATAATCACAATAATACTTCTGCTCTTGATACTCTGCATCACTGAGAAACCCAGTGTGGGTCGCGATATTGCTAAGATTGTGGGCGCCAATGTCTCCAAATCAGGATATTATGAGGGTAATGGATACTGCGTTACCTGGACCTTCGGTCATCTTTGCACCCTCAAGGAGCCGGCCGACTATACGCCTAACTGGCGGAGATGGTCGCTTTCCTCGCTTCCTATGATTCCTCCTAAATTCGGCATCAAGCTCATTGATTCAAAAAGTATTGAGCAACAGTTCGAAACTATCCGCCGTCTTATCTCCCAAGCCGATGAGATTATCAATTGCGGTGATGCCGGCCAGGAGGGAGAGGTGATTCAGCGATGGGTGATGCAGAAGGCTGAGAATAATAAACCCGTTAAGCGTCTATGGATTAGTTCGCTCACTGATGAGGCTATCCGAGAGGGTTTCCGCCATCTGCGTCCACACGAGGATCTCCAGGCACTTTATACGGCCGGACTTTGTCGGGCAATAGGCGACTGGATTCTGGGTATGAATGCTACGCGTCTTTATACCCTCAAATATGCCAAAGACCGCCAGATTCTATCTGTCGGTCGGGTGCAGACCCCCACCCTGGCTTTGGTAGTAAACCGCCAGCTGGAGATTGATAATTTTGTTCCTAAGGATTATTGGGAACTCAAGACCCTATTCTGCAATACTCTTTTTTCGTTCGTTGGAAAGGGATTTGATTCTGAGGAGGAAGCCAAGGCTTTGGCTGCCGAGATCGCTCCCATTCCCTTCGAAATTGTTGATACGCAATGTAAACAGGGCAAAGAGGCCCCTCCGCGGCTGTTCGACCTGACTTCCCTCCAGGTGGAATGTAACAAGCGGTATGGTATGGGTGCCGAACAGACCCTTCGAACCATTCAATCGCTCTATGAAAAGAAACTCACCACCTACCCGCGCGTAGATACCACTTATCTCACCGATGATGTCTACCCGAAGTGTGGAAAAATCCTTAATAGTCTTAATCAGTACACCGATCTTCTTACCCCTCTGAGAGGCTCAAAATTAAGAAAAAGCAAGAAGGTATTCGATAATTCAAAAGTTACCGACCATCATGCGATCATTCCGACCGGACAGCCGCTCCCTCAGGGACTCTCCCGCGATGAATTGAATGTGTTCCATACGATTGCTCTCCGATTCATAGCTGCTTTCTATCCCGATTGCTCTTTCGAACAGACCACAGTAAAAGGGCGTGCCGGAAAACATAATTTTAAAGCCACCGGCAAGGTTATCACCGACCAGGGATGGAAGGCCGTATATGCAAAACGTGATGGTGACGATTCTCAAGATAAGACTGAAAATCCGACAGAGGATGAGAATGCAGTGATGCCTGCTTTCACTCCCGGCCAATCCGGCCCACATACTCCAAAACTGGTGAAGAAGACCACTCAGCCCCCGAAGTATTATACCGAAGGTACTCTCCTCAAGGCTATGGAAACAGCCGGTTCCACAGTTGAGGATGAGGATCTCCGTGAGTCGTTGAAAGCTAATGGCATCGGCCGACCCTCTACACGTGCAAATATCATTGAGATTCTCTATAAGCGTGGATATATTGTAAAGGAACGCAAGTCGCTAAGAGCCACTCAGGCTGGAATCGAACTTATCGGAGTGATTAAGGAGGAACTTCTTAAAAGTGCCAAGCTCACAGGTATATGGGAGAATCGTCTCCGCCAGATTGAGGGCGGCACCTACAGTGCGCCCGAATTTATTGCTCAGCTCAAACAGATGATTTCTGAAATCACACTCTCTGTGCTGCGCGATAATTCCAACCGGACAATCACTCCCGTCCCCGCCAATCCCAAAGATGTCCGGACCGGAAAGGAAAAGACTTCTGAAGAAAGGAAATCGGAAAAGTCAACCCGTGCATCCAAGAAAAAGGACGGGGAAAATTAAGGCTTCATCCTTTAACTATTTAATCAATTGTCTCGTTATAACTGTGTGATAAGTTATAACGAGACAATTGATTTTACTTAGAAACTGCTTATGGGTGATATGATATTTCAATATACCGTTGTCGGACTCATTCTTTTAGGTGCTATTGTATGGATTATGAGACGCTCGATGAAGAAAAAGTCGAATCCTAAAGGAGGTTGCTGTTGCGGATGTGCTTTGTCCGAAAAGTGTTCAAAACCATCTCCATCTCATCATACCAAATGCTCAGATAAAAAATAAGAGTCTTATTTACGACATGTGATTCCCATAGCGGTCTTTATGAATGAGCTGCCATGAATTCACAATGTTCTGCCATGCTATATAAGCGGCAGGTGCCACAGATGCCAACGGTGTCATATATGCCATCGCCAGCCACACTGCAAGCACGGTATTTTTCTGACCTAAACTTTGTCCGCCTGATACCGGGTCTTGAAAACGACCACCAATCTTACGGCCGATCCAAAACTGCAACAGGCATACACCTAAGGCTCCCAATGCCAATAATATGGTCGACAACGTTTCCTCCGGATTCCAATTCCTTATCGTGAAGCTCACACAGCTTCCTACTATTATAAATAGCGATACTGCCCATAGATAGAACGACAGATCCTGATGCTTCGAGATGGTGGAATGCAACATTGGAGAAATCTTCCTCAGAATCAAGGCCGTAACCAAAGGAAGAATCAATAAAGGGAAGACCTTGCAACATATGAGCCATGCCGATTCTCCTATGCTCATGGATGTATTATCTCCAATTATAGCCAATACCACAGGCCCGGCCACAGCTACTACTCCATTGCTCAATAATGAATATGTCGCCACCATTGAAATGCTTCCCCCAAGCATCGACGTAATCACGGGAGCTGCAGTGGCTGTGGGAATGAATACACAAATGAATACGCCCTCTGCCACTGTATGACTCCATGGCAGTATCGATAGATATACCACCCCGGAAAGTACCATCTGAGCCGTTATCAGCAGAAGATGAATCTTATGGGGCTTGATGTCCGATAGATTCATCTTGCAATAGGTGATGAAGAGCATTAGAAATATCAGGTAGGGAGATAGAAACGTCAGAGCTCCCATCCATTTATAAAATGCCACCCCTCCAAGCATCGCAAGGGGTAGCATCATATTTTTCAGATGTTGTCGTTTGATTCTCATTATTCCAATCGGAAAAGTTGTAAGGAGAGAATCTGATTAGTCAAATAGGGTCAGAGGGATTCTATCAGGTTAGTGACAATCCCCAGCGTCTTTTCCGGAGCTTTCTCCCAGAAATCCTTATACTGTGCCACATTATCTCCCGATCCCGGGGTGTCACTCATCACCCGTATGATCAGACATGGTGTATGAGTCTGTGCACAAGCGTGAGAGATTGCTGCTGATTCCATATCCACCGCCAACACTTCGGGAAAGTTGCTCCGTATCTCCTTCACTTCCTCCTCCGTATGGATAAACTTGTCACCACTGCATATCAGACCGAATTTCACTTCCCCATTCATCTTCTTGATAGCATCCAGACCCGGTTGCCATGCCTGGAAGAAACGTCCATAGCCGTCAGCGGCGCCATATTCCGTGCCTGGCCCGCACCATACATCATGATACGCGATTTTATCAGCCGCTAAAACATCTCCGACATGCATATCTAATGATGCTCCTCCGGCCACGCCGGTATTGATCACAAGATCAGGATGAATCTCATTGATGATGCGCAATGTATTCAGAGCGGCATTCACCTTGCCGATTCCGCATTTTCCCACCACCACCTTATGGTTACCGATCTCTCCCAGGAAATAATTCTGTGTGCCTACCCTCACCTCTTTATTGTTGGGCATTACGGATAGAAGAAGTTGTAACTCCTTATCCATCGCCACCATTATTGCAATATGCATCTTACGTTTCTTTAGTCTTTATTTTTAATTCCTATTGAAGTTGAATAATCATCAGCCTGACATTCGGATTTCTTCGCAAAATTAGTTAATTTTGAAGCCATAGCCAATTAGTTTATGAAAATTCTCAAGATTTGGAATGATTCTCCCTCCGCACGTCAGGCTGAGGAGATTGCGGCCGCTCTGGAGGCCGGAGAGATTATGGTCTATCCCACAGATACCCTTTATGCTCTCGGATGCGATGCACTGAATCCCAAGGCTGTCGATCGCCTTTGCTCCATTAAGCATATCAACCCTGCGAAGATGAATCTTTCTGTGATTTGTGCCGATATCTCTATGGCGGCCGAGTATGCACGTATCGATAACAAGGCTTTCCGTATCATAAAGAACAACACTCCGGGCCCTTTCACATTTATCCTAAAGGCACTCTCTTCCCTTCCGAGGGCTTTCAAGGGAAGGAAAGTGGTGGGAGTCCGGATTCCGGATTGTTACACCGACCGGATGATTTCCGAAAAACTTGGCAGGCCCATCCTTACATCCTCCATCGAATACGATGATGATGATTATGCCGTTAATCCCGATCTGATAAGAGAAAGATATGAGAATCAGGCCGCTATTTTCGTGGAAGGAGAAGAGGGTTCCACCGAACTTTCCACCATTGTCGACCTCTCCGAAGGCACTCCGGAAATTATTCGGCAGGGCAAAGGTTTTTTAACTGATTAGAGACCCCGTTTTATTTGATTTACCGAATTATTTCCTTAAATTTGCAATACTATCTCCTCGCCCAGAACAGACAATTATAATCCAATTCTTAAATCTTATATTATGTCAAAAGTAACAGTTGTCGGAGCCGGTAACGTAGGTGCTACTGCAGCAAATGTCATGGCTCTTCGCGAAGTAGCCGATGAGGTTGTAATGATCGATATTAAGGAAGGTGTATCCGAAGGCAAAGCCATGGATATGATGCAGACTGCTAACCTTCTCGATATGAACACCCGTATCAAAGGCGTAACCAATGATTATGCAGCCACTGCTGACAGCGACGTTGTTGTCATCACTTCGGGTATTCCCCGTAAGCCCGGTATGACCCGTGAGGAACTTATCGGTGTTAACGCCGGTATCGTAAAGCAGGTTACAGAGAGCGTTCTCGCTCATAGTCCCAACGCTGTGATTGTCTGCGTTTCCAACCCTATGGATACCATGACTTATCTGATTCACAAAGTATCCGGTCTTCCCAAAAACCGTATCATCGGTATGGGTGGTGCTCTCGACAGCAGCCGTTTCAAATATTTCCTCAGCCAGGCTCTCAAGGCTAATCCCAACGAGGTGGAAGGCTTCGTAATCGGTGGTCACGGTGACACCACCATGATTCCTATGAAGCGTTACGCCACTCTTCGCGGTATCCCCGTTTCTGAGTTCCTTTCCGATGGCGAACTCGACAAGATCGTTTCCGACACAATGGTGGGTGGCGCTACTCTCACTAAGCTCCTCGGAACATCTGCATGGTATGCTCCCGGTGCTGCTACAGCTGAGGTGGTAGAGGCAATTATCCATGATCAGGATGCCATCATCCCCTGCTCTGCTCTTCTCGACGGCGAGTATGGTGAGAAGGATCTCTGCATCGGTGTTCCCTGTCTGCTCGGCAAGGGCGGTATCAAGAAGATCATCGAAATCCCGATGAACGATGATGAGAAAGAACTCTTCAAGAAGAGCGCTGAGGCAGTTCGCAAGACTAACGCAGCCCTCCCCTGCTAATTATTAATAGCATTACATCTGAGGCGGAATCACAACGATTCCGCCTCTTTTATTTTATATTCCCTACCCTTGCACAATCAGAATGATTTATGTAACTTTATTATTCAAATTTAGTGGTTCTCTTAAAGAGCACCCACCTTTTGTTCTTTGCGACCCTAATTCTTTTCCCCTTGAAGTTATCTAAACTTATTTTTTATTAACAATTGCGAGAGATTTTTGAGCTGATTTGGCTCGTCATCTCTATTTATGGAAACTCGCCGATTATAATTCGTCACTCGAAGAGGTAGCAACCTTTTGGTTGGTACCGATGAGAGGGGCGAAAGCAGTCGAAAAGATCCGCAAGGGTTAATAAAAGAATGAAAGGATAGCTTCGTATAACATTCGTAAATAAGTTTAGATAACTTCTTTATATGGATACCGAGGTAAACAATATAAATATTTCTGATTCAGCCGAGGAAACCGGATTCTCACACAAGAGCGAATCCCGGGAATATTGTGACGACAATCGGCTTGTGAGATTCGATTGGGCCATCAAACGTCTCTTGCGACATAAAGCCGATCATACAATTTTGAATGGTTTCCTCAGTTCTCTGTTGGGTACGGAGATTAAGATTGACCGTCTCCTTGAAAGTGAGGGGAATCAAGAATCCGAAGATGATAAATTTAATCGGGTCGATCTCCTTGCTGAAAATGATAAGGGAGAAAAAATTCTTATTGAAGTTCAAAATGATAGCGAGACCGACTATTTCCATCGGATGGCTTATGGCACCTCCAAGCTGATCACTGAATACATCAAACGCGGAGAATCGTACGACAAGATTTCACGCATATATAGTATTAATATCGTTTATTTTAACTTAGGAGTCGGTGACGATGTGGTATATACCGGAACCACCGAATTCCGTGGACTTCATGACCATAAACTTCTTGAACTCTCCGGCCGGATGAAGAAGAGATATGAGATCTCTAAGGTCAGCGAAATTTTCCCTCAATATTATCTTCTTAAGGCTAATGATTTCAACCGCTGGTCGAAAGTTCCGCTGGAGCAATGGCTGTTTTTTCTCTCCAATAGTGAGATTCCCGAGGATGCTACAGCCCCCGGGCTTCAGGAGGCACGGGAAGAATTAAAGATCTCCAAACTGAGCCGACCGGAACGAGAGGCCTATTATGCTCATCTTGATAATCTTAGAAGCGCCCGAAACATTGTCGAGACTGCCAGAGACGAGGGATTGTTCGAGGGTATGGAAATCGGAATGGCGAAAGGCCGCGCCGAAGGTCGCGCCGAAGGTATTGAAGAGGGTAAAATGTTTCAAATCCGAAAGAGTATTAAGCGTATGAGAGAAAATGGATTAGACGATACTCTGATAGCAAAATTGCTTGACATTCCCATCGAAGATCTGGATTAGGTCTTCTCTACTATAAACTCACCCGGGGCCGTTGCATCATAATGCAACGGCCCCGGGTGGCCTCTACTCCTCCTCATTTAAATTTATTAGTGGCGTACATTTGTACGGTTTAATGATTTTTTACCGAATCATCCTACTTATCAAAATAAATGTAATTCTGAATCGGAAACTCTTCCAAACCAAGACTCCATTCTGGAGCGTGCCTGGGATTTGGGGCGATAGGAGATATTTCCCCAGATGGTTTTTAGGGCCATGATCAAAACGCTAATATCATCTGAATACCCAAGAGGCCCTAATACATCCGGTATAAAATCAACCGGACAAATGAAGTAACCCAAAGCCCCTATCACTACTGCCTTATCCTTTAGAGGTACCTCATCATCCATTATAGCATAATAAAGGATTAATGCAGCGTAGACAGCCTTAACTCCTGCCTTTTTTGCAACCTTACTGATCTTATCAAATAATTTTGTCGGAGAATAGTTTGATCCGAAACTAATAACTTCTGAAAGTTTTGGAACAGCCATTATAGTTTATTTTTATATTTAGTATAACAGTTATCTAATCTTCAAGAAGTTAAGGGAATCGCGGAATTTTCTCGCTATTTTATAGGGTTTTGAAATTTCTTCGTATCAGCCACTATCCGTTGATTCCGGATTCCGGCTATATCCTCTCACAATCAGCTTATAAAAATCCGAACAAGCTCTGCGATACAAAATCCGCACAAGCTCTGCGATACAAAATCCGCGTTAATCTGCGAAAACCCAATCTGTGCTAATCTGCGAGTCCATTATAATGTCATCGGCTATAAAAAGAAATCACAGATGATTCACGGATGATCGTCACAGATGAGCTCAGATTTTTTAGCTGGCTTTCTCAGGAAGCCTTGGCTTCCGTTCCATTAGTTCCAGCCGAAGCAGGAGCGGGATACTCATCAATAAAATATTTCAATCAGTTCCGAGTGGTCCATAAATTCCGCGTTTAAACCCCTTGAAACGACATGTTCTCTTATCCCTTTCTATTTACTCCCCTCCATTTTCAATAGCCCTCCCCTCCTTTGAGATTTAGCTTTTCGAGGTAATCCCAATATTACCCCCAACCCCCTTACACATTTTTAATCACAGATATACACACAAATTTTTCTCACAGATGTACACAGATCCTTTTAAAAGATAACCATATAATCCGCGTTAATCTGCGAACATAATAAATCATGAATTATACCCTCCTGATATACGGTTTCTCTGCGCCTACTGAGCGATAAAATAGATACAGAAAAAGGCCACGATTGCCAGTATGCCGAAGAGCATAGCCATCATATCAAGTCGCTTACCGGCCTCAGGATTCAAATTCTCAAGATAGAGCGCTGCCAAATGACAGAATACCATCATAAATCCGGCGAACACATCTGTCAGCTCCCACCAATGTTCCTTAACCCCGGGCATCAACATACAGACCACGGTGACAACCACCATCACAAACATTCCACCCCATGCTACCCCCTTAGATTTCATCATTTTGTTCATTTGTATTCAATTAAGTAGCTGCTAATATTACATTATACTTCCTCCACTTCAGCAGACATGGGTCGAATCAGCGACCAAGTTTGAAGGAATGAATCTCTCCATTTTCTCCCAACACCATAGCTACATAATACCCCGAGGGCATATGCTCTATATTTATTGGAATCGACGACGTATGAGAATAATATTTCTCAGTTTCCAACGAGCCGGTAAGACTATACAATCTCATCATCACCGCCCCCTCCGGAATGAAAAGCTCGTAATGACCTCCTCCAAGAAAAGTAGCCGTTGACTCCACGGGATTCAGCCGACGCTCATATATTTGTTCCCTCGCTGCTTCCTCCTCTTTTATCAATGCCACGAAGTCTTCAAACAAACTGAAAGGCTTCTCTTCCGGAAGAGTGATATCATCCAGATATACCTCCCCCTCTTGAGGATCATAAATCGCATATTCCACACTCCGGGGCATCAGCACCCAGGAATTACGACGGTCGATCTGCTCAAGCACGTCGCGTTCTTCTTCCGATAAACGATCCAAAGCATTCCCTCCATAAGGATTCTCAAGAGTCTGCGTGATAAATGCCGGAAGATGTCCCCATGCCGTAATGGCCTCAGAAGGCTCGCGAGAATCATATCTCACCAACTCAATCTCCCTCGCCATCCCTTTCAACCATTTTTTTTCCTCTTCCCCGAGACGGTCTTTATTGAATGTTTCCGTGCGGCTATAGCCCAGCACCGGATATGCTTTATTCTCTGCCGAAATTATAACAAACCCTCCCTTCGGAGAATTATAGACATAGAACGGGGCGAAAAGACGGGAAGTGGTAAGATTACGGCCGTTCCATACCATCTTAGCAGGAGCTGTCACCTCCCCGTGCATCTGATTCAAGAAGCTCTGGGCCACCTTTGACGCCTCCTTCTGGCTAACGGTCTCAGCCAACGATATTCCCAAGCTCCCGGTCATCATCAGACCGGCCAACGCATTCCTCAATATCTTTCCTTCATATTTCATCATACAAATATAACAACATTTCCCCAATATTATCGCTTTTACTCCCTTGAAGTTGAGATCTAAAGAATGCGAGTATACCCTATATATGTATATTGATAAGGAGATGTGGATTAAATTTAGTGGAATCCGGGATTCGCTATTCATCCCAACATCAGTTGGCTCTGAATAAGATGGAAATACTTTCCTCTCATATTCAGTAATTCATTATGGGTGCCTTCCTCTATTATCTTTCCTTTATCGAGCAATAAGATCTTATCTGCATTTTTTACAGTGCATAATCTATGTGCCGCAACAATTAATATTCGGTCGGATGTATCTTCCATAATCCGATCCGTAATCATGGTTTCATTTATAGCATCAAGTGAGGATGTGGCTTCATCCATTATTAATATCGAGGGATTTTTATATAATGCTCTGGCAATGAGAATCCTCTGTTTCTGTCCGCCACTCAGTTCAATACCTGATGAACCGATTATGGTATTGATTCCTAATGGTAGGCTATTAACAAAGTCCAATAATCCTACCAGATTCAAAACATCATTGACCTTTACTCTATCTGGGTGTTCCGACGTTATGGCAATATTATTCAGTATCGAGTCACTGAATATATATCCGTTTTGCAATACAATTCCGCATTGCTCCAACCATTCATCATCATTAAGAGAATTGACGTTCACTCCTCCCAAATACAAATTACCTTTTTGAGGTGCATAAAGGCCCAAAATGAGTTTTAGCAGTGTTGATTTTCCGCATCCACTCTCGCCCACAATAGCTATTTTTTGGCCCGGGGTAATCTTTAAATTTAAATCCCGGAGGACGAATGGGTTGGATTTACCCGGATACCTAAACCATACCCCCCTGAATTCTATAGCTGATGATATCTTTCCATCAATTGGCTTTTCTATCTCTTTTGATGAAATAATCTCATCAAGACGCTGATATGAGATATAGGCATCCTGACTTTGCTGTATCATCATCAGTATATTACTGAATGGACCCGACAATCTTCCTATCACATATCCTACTGCCAGCATTTCCCCTATAGTGAGCATATTCTTCACAACCAGGGTTGCGCATATGGATGTCAATAAAATATCCTTGAACCGCAATAGTAAAGAATTCCCGGCCGATTGCTTCATACCTAACACACGCGACCGGATCGACGTATCCATGAGTGTCTGTTGAGTTTTTTCCCATCTCTTCATCATCACTCCGGATGCGCCGGATCCCTTGATATCCTGAATTCCTATTATGGCTTCATAGATGGTATTCCTATTCTTTGATGACTGACTGTTTAAGGAATAGTCAAACTGTCGTCTGCGATGCAGAAAAAATATATTCCAGAGAATCTCAATGGAAGTCAAGGCTATGAATACTAAAAATAAATAAACATTATACCATATAAGGAGTGCCATAAAAACCACTACATTCAATAATAGAAGTATTGTAGTGGTTGGAAATGAGAATATATACTCTTTTAAGCGCGACTGGTCATTGATTTTTTGTATAAGATCAGCCGAAGATATCCTGTCGAAAAATGACAAAGGCTTCTTAAGAAGCTTGATTAGGTATGTGCGAAGCATATCTATCTCCAAGCGGGCGCTTAATAAAGCACTGAAATATTGAATGAGATTGGTGGAGATTAAAGACCCTATCACCACCATCAGTTGACATGCCATTAAAGTCCATATTATATTGAGGCTTTTAAGACGTATCCCCTCATCAACTGAGGATTGAACCATCAAGGGAATGGCCAGATCAGCCCCCATACAAATTATGGAGAGAATCAAGATATAGAAAAAAGATCGTGCATTCTTCCGCAAAATTCCTTTTATGGAATGCAACATCCTTTTTAACACTGTGTCTCCGGACGCTTTTTCTTTAGCAAACTCTGTTCCGGGTTCAGCAAGTACTATTATTCCTTTTTCTCCTTCCGGAATCCATTCCTGCAGAAATTTCTTCTCATCCAATCGAACTTTACCCTTATCCGGATCCGCTATGTAGTAAACCTTTTTCTCTGGATTTATATGGTATAGCACCACAAAATGAGATTGTCTCCAGAATAAGATTGCCGGAAGCGGAGCCTCTGATATCTTGGTCCATGGAATCCTCACTTCTGCACTTCTCATTCCCAGCGAATCAAAGGCATGATGGATATCCTGAAGAGATATGCCTTGCTTATTACACTCAGTAATTTCTCTCAGGTACTGAAGCGAAACATTCTTCCCGTAATAATGACATATCATCCTTATACATGACAGACCACAATCGGATTGCTCCATTTGCCGAAATAATTTAAATCCCGGTTTCCTCATTTTTTATCTGATCCCAATACAGAGGTGTTCATTAGATCCTGAGTCGAGATATCAATGCCCGGCTCCACCTTTTTACCATAATCAAATGTATAGGTTAAACTCACATCAATACTCCGCCCTAACTTCTGTAAATGTTCCGTATAATTATAACTGGATCCAATATGATATATATCCTCTCTAATTCTCTTATTGAAGACATTATTTAAGTAAATACCTATTATTAGATTTCCATTTCCATAATTAAAATATGTTGAATTGGTCCATGGTTTTTTCTTAATTTGCATGCCAGCCTCTTCCATCCATTTATCGGCACTCCAGACTGTTGTTCCCAATGTACAATTTCCGAAATTCCATCTAATAAAGTAACTTTGTTTTAACCAACTCATATTATTTATATGAGTAGCGATGTCCCTATGGAAGTTGAGTTCCACTCCGGTTTGTATTTTGCCTTGGAGTGGTCGGAAATTTAGAGAGGAGTTCAATCTTATTCCATGGATATTCACTCCATTGCTATACTTACCGATTACGCCGTCATAATTCCTACCTCCGGAGAAATAGGTGATTGCAGATTGATTGCTGGTTCTGTAATAATGCCCATCCACTGTTAGTGTCATCCAATTTTTGGGTAAATACCTGTAAGATAAACCCATTGCGTACCTGCCACCACTTTTAAGATCAGGATTCCCTTCCAACCATTTTAATTCTGTCTGCCTCAATATCAAATCATTATATTGAGATACTCCCTGGGGAAACTGAATGTAAGTCCAACTTAAATTAAGGTTACTTTTATTGTTTACTGTATAGTAAATCCCACCTTTTACACTGGGTATGTATTCTGTTCTCTTTATTCCCGTGTTAATATCACGGACGTATACCGATAACTCCGGCACTACCTGAATTGTCAATTTCCGGATAGGAGAATAGGAAAAGGTATAAGATGTCATCGTCTCATATACTCTTTGATGCTGCTCGGAACCCACACTACCGGTATAGTTCATATCATAATCATCAATTTTCTGACGGAAGAAAAATTGCATAAACATAGAGGGGGAGACTATAAAGGTAGGAGATATTGCTACCGTTCCACCCCAGACATTCTCCTTTACATTCGTAAGGATCGGCTCCGCATCCCCTTCGCAATAAATGCTCGTATTGTTATTATGAGAATGATTGAGTTTCCACCCCGTGGCCAGATACCATTTATCATTGAATATATAGTTGTAATTCCCGGTCAAAGACGGAGAGAGACTTCTATGGGAATCAGTGGATGACATACTGCTTCCATCTATTATCTTTGGTGAAGTTTCTACGATACCGGATATACCGCTGCCCGGAGATTCCGACCATTGAACAGCAGCACTGTGGGTGATTACCCATTTATCACTTCTGTATCTGGCATTTATACCACTGTAGAAATTATTATCTCTGTAAGTTTCTTCCGAACGTTCTTCCCTATTAATGACATCATAATGCGTCCCATCATACCATACATCATTATAGTTTTCCTTCCTTTCTCTACTTTTGAAATGATCTCTGGCATAGCCTGTATTCACCACGGCATTATAGGTCATCTTCTTATATCCCAATTTTGAGGAGATTTCATAAGAGCCTTCATTCGGAAATGTCTGATGTCCATCCAATCGGGTTAATCCTCCGGCTACATATTCCTTGGTAATGAAATTTACAACGTTGGTTCTACCCATGAATGTGGGATCCTGAGATGTCAGGATATATTCCACTCTTATTGCATTCTTAGGCCAGAATGTGGATTTATCCATATTATCAACCGGAATTCCGTTTATGAATAACGATACCTCTGCCCCGCTTGACGTTACAATCCGATTATTCTCTACATGCAATATTCCCGTATTCATATTGTCTATAAGGGATTCTATATCGCGAGATATATTCTTGGCCCTGGTTTCTGGCTTGAACACAATCTTACCATTCTCCACCCATGCGTTCTTTCCATTCACCACCAAAGTTTCAAGCTCGGTTATCTTATTTTTTATGGAATCACCGGTTTCAAGAGCTTCTTTATTGGACTCAGTGTCAGTATTCTCCGAGGTTACCTTTTTATCATTTTCCACGTTTGTGGAATTTCCTGTGTTTTGAGCTATGCACACCACGGAATATGCTAAAAAGAATATACTGATAATTGATTTCATAAGATGTATTGTATTATGGATTCGACTATAGAAACTGAGGGGGTATTAAAATTAATTCATACTATATGCAAGCTTATTTTTTGAGGCGATTGCAGTGCGGAATTGAAAATCCACGAGTTTCCTTAAAAGAAAACAATGACGAGTCAATGAAGGAGAATACTATTCTATTCGATGGCTCCGCAGTATCAGGTTTCGCACCTCCTAAGTATACGGAGGTCGAGGGGACTTCATAGTCCTGAAGACCTGATAAAAACTTGGCAATTTTTCCTTCTAATTCTCTCATTATTTTTATAGATTAAAAATATACGCCCCAAATATATGTAATTATCTTTATATCTCCAAATATTCTAAGATATATTTCTCTCGATTCTTTCGATACTACCATATATTAATCATATTCTTTAATTGGTATTTAATTGATTATATGCTCTTTAATCCACCAGTAACGATATTAAAAAAATATAATTTAGTATCGTGATTATTGCACTAATCATATATATTTCCATGGAGATTACGATTTTACCTGTTGAAGTAATTCACTCTTCAATTTGAAATATCAACTTTTGATGATGGATTGAATTCCTATTGACGATAGGCAATACTAAGACACAGTTTATCAAGGATCTCCGTTTGAATTTCACTATTAAATCTGTTTTTCCGAAGGAGAATCAGAGATCTAACAAAAATAAAGAAGCGACTGTAAGAGAAACAGCCGCTTCTTTAATGCTATATTAAGGATATAGTGTATCAGTCGATTGGTTTGTCGTGCTCGAGAAGAAGTGTCATCGAGGGACGGTCGCATACCTCCGCAGGACCAAAGTACTGGATCGGGCCCGGATACTGATAGAGAGTATTGAGGGCGAGGGTCTCACGCATCGAAGCATACTTCAGATAGGGACGACCATTGAGGTTGACAAGTGCCTTCTGGATCACGGGCTTCATCTCTCCATGACGACGCTCCATATTCATCATCATTGTGATAGGTATACCACCGCAGATCCAGTTCTCAGTGTGATCAGTCAGGTTACGGACACTTGACATATAACCTGTCAACCCGGAATTGATCAGCATCGCTGCATTGTAACCGAGAGCATAAGTATAGTCAGCATCGAAGTTAGTCGGATCTGCGCAACGGCCCTCATAGCCGAAGAAGTGGTGCTGGGCAGCAAACTTGCCGATATACTGGCCATTCTCAGCCATCTCCTCAAGACGTTTACCTACCATCTCGCTCAATAGACTCTCAGTCTCGATAAGGGATACCTGTACGTTACCGTGGCTATCGCGGTCAAGGCTGAGCTGGAGAGCGATATTCTTCGGAAGACTCTTATATAGCTCTGCATTTGCGGGAGTAAGGTGTGAATGAATAATCTCAAGCTTAGCATCATCATCCTTGCCATCGAGTTCCTCTGCATGAGCCACCAATACCTCGTTAAGTTCGGCAATCAAAACCTTCATTGAAGGAATGAACTCGATAAGCCCCTCGGGAATAAGAACTGTACCGAAGTTCCATCCAAGTTTCGCACGCTCTGAAATCACATAGCAGATCTGGTTTACGATATTATCGAGCGTCATGCGCTTTGCCAATACCTCCTCGGAGATGAGACAGATGTTAGGCTGAGTCTCAAGCGCACATTCGAGTGCGATATGAGAAGCGGAACGACCCATCAGCTTGATGAAGTGATAATACTTCTTGGCTGAGTTACAGTCGCGCTGGATGTTACCGATCACCTCGCTGTAGACCTTACATGCAGTGTCGAAACCGAAAGATGTCTCGATCCATTTGTTCTTAAGGTCGCCGTCAATAGTCTTGGGGACACCGATCACCTGAACACCCGCACCGATATTCTTGTAATATTCGGCCAGAACAGCTGCGTTCGTGTTGGAATCATCACCACCGATGATAACCAATGCCTTGATATTGAGTTCCTTCAGAACCTTCAGACCCTGATCAAACTGCTCGGGATGCTCAAGTTTGGTACGGCCTGAGCCGATGATATCGAAGCCACCGGTGTTACGGTAATCATTGATATATCCTGCAGTGAGCTCCATATACTGATGATTGATGAAGCCTGAAGGACCCATAAGGAAGCCATAGAGACGGTTCTCTTTGTTAAGTTTCTTGAGACCATCGAAGATTCCGCTTACTACATTGTGGCCGCCGGGAGCCTGACCGCCTGAAAGAATTATACCGACATTGAACGGCTCCTCTACACGTGTGGGGTTCTCATCGTTCTCAAACTGTACGATCGGCATTCCGTAGGTGTGGGGGAAAAGCTGCTTGATAGCTTCCTGATCGGCTACTGACTCTGTGGCTTCTCCTACCTTAATCTTTACAGATCCCTGCAGATCTTTGGGCAACTTGGGCTGATATTCAGCTCTTACTCTCTGAAGTGCACTCTTTTTCATATACTTGTAAATAACTTACTTTTTCTCATGACAACACCCCCGAAACTACAGTTCCGCGGGGCAACAGTGTCTAAGGGATGGCCCATAAATAAGCACTCATCCCTTTTCTCTACAAAATTAGCTAATTTTTATCTATTCACCATTCTGAACCCGTATCCGAAAGCTCATTTTTCTGATTTTTAACAATTCCCTGAGAGCTTGGCTAAGGAATTATCCCCGGTCAGATGATTTCCTCAGAAATTATGGCCGGTCAGATATTTTTCCGCCGCTTCTAAGTCGACCGGTGTGTCAATTCCTATGGTCTGCTCATGGCTTACTGCCGTATGTATGGAATAGCCGTTTTCCAACCAACGCAATTGCTCGAGTTTTTCGCATTTTTCCAATGCCCCTTCAGGAAGCATCACTATCTTTTCCAATACAGCTGCCCTATAGGCATAAATTCCGATATGGCTGAGATAGCGGTGTGTCTCCGGCCATTTATCCTTCTCCACTCCTCTCTGGTAAGGGATCACGGTGCGCGAGAAGTAAAGAGCTTCCCCATTATTCCCCACCACAACCTTCACAAGATTCGGATCCTCCAATCCGGAGATTCCTCCTGCCGCTTCATAGGGACGCACAAGAGTGGCTATATCGGTATCGGGGTGCTCTACGAATATCTTTGCCAATGCTTCGATCTGCGATACGGCGATGAAGGGCTCGTCTCCCTGTACATTGATCACTACATCCGCATCGCTCCCAAGGGTGCGATAGGCTTCGGCCACTCGCTCCGTCCCGCTTCCACATTCTTCGGATGTCATCACGACTTCATACCCTGCTCTTCGCACGCATTCCGCAATCTTCTCGCTATCCGTGGCTACGGCTGTGGCATATCCCGTCTGAGAAACTCGGTCGCATACCCTAAGGATCATCTCCCGTCCCCCGATCCTGGCCAGAGGCTTGCCGGGAAACCGGCTCGATTGATATCGGGCCGGAATCAATATAAGAAATTTCATATTATATTTGTTGGAGTCTTAATGGTTCATGATACAACTTCGCTATGTCGCTTATTCGCTTCGTGCTTTTTAACGGTGGTCTTCAACCATATCGGAACCAGCACCGCACCTATAAGAAGATACAGATAATATGTGATGATACGCCAGAATATGGCCATTATCAAGGCCAGACCTCCTACTGCGATTAAGTCTCCGTAATATTCCGAGAAAAGCCATTCACTTAATCCCGCTCCTCCCGGACTTGGACTCACCATAAGAACCACCCATATCACAAACTGGCGGGCAAGAATCACCCATTGGTAATGGTCATCTCCCGGTATGAAGCCGAAAAACAATACATTCACCACCAGATATCTTGCTGTCCAGGATAAGGCCGTGCCACAAAATACTTCCAGCCAGAATCCAAACGGTTTGGTGCGGAGCTCTTTGGATGTGGCCACCATATTATCTCCAAGTGCCGAAATCTGATTTCCCCATTTCTTAAACAATTTCCATCCGGCTATCCGGTTCAGTAACGATCGTATCCAGTCCGGTTTCCATATGATTCCCATGAATAGGAGGATAGTCCAGAGCGTGATAATGCCGTACACAACCCAGAATGTGTATTTGATTCCGTGAGAGAATGCACTCCCTCCCGAAGCAAAGATTGCATTCTCCGGTGTGAGGAGTATCATTATCGGACATGACACCACAAAGAACAGTTCATCCATAAACAGGGTGGTAAGCATCAGTGTGGTGGCTCGTCCCATCTCTATTCCCTGAGAGTTTAGGAACACCATCCCCAACGAGCTTCCTCCGACAGCAGAGGGAGTGATACAATTCGTGAATTCACAAAGCATATCCACCTTCCAGGCCTGGCCCCACGAAAGATTACGGTTGGTGAGAGCGCGGAATCGCCATGTCAATCCGAAGTCTCGTCCGAACATGCAGATAAACCCTAATACGATACACACCGCTACGCGGGTATCGAAATGGATACTATGCCATACGCTCTCCAGATTTTCTTTCCTGGCATCATGCCAGAACATGAGAACCACCACCGTCAATCCTATGAGAACAGGCAGAAATACCTTCCACATCGAAAACACCTTATGATCCGGCGAACTTGATGTGATTTCCCGTTTATTTTCTTCCATATTCATGGCGTTCGAGTATTTCCTTGTAACGTTGATCCACCTCCTCCACTACATCTTCCCAACTCCTCACCAAGCTTGTCCGGGCTCCTCGGGCCACTCTATCTAACGTTTCTCTATCCTCACTCAACATATGAATCAGATTTCCGAACGATTCGGCCTCACGATTTACCAGAAAGCCATTTTCTCCATCGCGCACCACCTCAGCAGCCGTGGAACCCTCTACCAGAATGGAGGGTGTACCCATTGCCGCAGCCTCACGCACCACTAACGGTGCATTGTCGTATAGCGATGGAAAGAGAAATAGATCTGACGCTGCATAATAGTCGGCCAATTTTTCCCGCTCTCTGATCAGGCCATGCATCATAGCCCGGTTGTCTAATCCTGAAGTCCTTAATCGATCACGGATCTCTCCGTACGCATATCCTGTACCTATGAAATTCATTCGGAATTTCACCTTATCCTTTATCCTCTCCAAGGTTTCAAGAATCACATCGAGGCCCTTCTCCCATATATGCTGCCCCACGAACAGCAATACGAGTTCATCGTCCTTATATCCTAAATTCCTCCGCGCCTCGGCTTTGAGAGTCTTTACATCATCTCCGGCCAATGAGGCGAAGTCGTTACCATTCTCCACAACAGTCAGCTTCCCCTTATACCCATATTCCCTAACTGTCTCCTCCACCTGAGCCTGTGGAATCCAGACTTCATCACAAGCATTGAAAAAATTCAGGATTCGTTTCATTATGATTCCGACCATCCACGGCGTCTTCTGGAAAGAATGTTCCAGGTCCTGTCGATATTTGGAATGGAAGGTAGCGATCAATGGGATATTCCGATGCTTTTTTACATAGACTGCAAGCCTTCCGGAAGAGAATGGACAATGCGCATGCACAAGAGAAAATGGTGTCTTCCGCAAGCGATGCCAAATAAATGGATCAAGCTTGGGATAGCCATACCGGTAAGGACTCCGGTTCCAGATCGGCAACGAAAAATAACGTTTCACCTCATACGGGTATTCGTTACTTTCAGGATTCCAGGGAGTGACCACCACCGGTGTCCTTCCCTTCTGCTGAAGCCAATGCGCATAATTCTGAACCGCCAGTGTCACCCCATCCATAATAGGAGGGAAACTGTCGTTAAACAATCCGTATACGTTTCCTTGGTGGCGCTGATCTTTCATAAAACATGTTCAGGAATCCATTAATCTCATTCCATCTTCTTAATATAACGCGATTTTCCTCGAATTGTTAAAATATTTTTAAATCACTCTCTTCAAAATCCGCAGTTCTCGTATCTCTTCCTCCCTATCCCGTTCAATGAAATAAAAAATGAAGAAGATTTTTCATCCGGCTCTTGCACAATTCAAAAGTTTATGCTAACTTTGCACACGTAAACGAAAGGGTTCCATGTCCGAGTGGTTAGGTACCGGTCTGCAAAACCGTCTACACCAGTTCGAATCTGGTTGGAACCTCGAAGAAGAGTTCGTGGCGACACGAACTCTTTTTGTTTAATAGCATTCGCCTCTTGAGACCACTGTACATTCCGGCTTCATAATTTGATTCTCCATCCCCACGTCCATATTTTTCCAATACAGAAGGGTCTGGATATTCATGAACCAATCGGCGCAAAGCTTGTTTTTGTGCAGCGTCAACGAACACTGACGCCACACAAAAAACTCTTATCCCTCCAATTCCGGATTCTTATTCGCATTGCGCGTGGCCATGCGGGAATCATAGAAATGAGTGGCCACAAGATCTATCCCTGCCGCTATGAAATAGTCCTGAATATTCTGCAACATATCCGAAAGAATATCGGGCATCCTGTCGGCATCCTTTATATATGCGTTGATCTGATACGACATATAATTATCGTTCATCTCCGTCTCAAGTACAAACGGATGAGGATGATCCACCACCCCCGGCGTTGCCAATGCTGCATCGATCAGAAGCTGATGCACTTTCCTCCACGGAACATCATAACACATCGTCATCACCGTGTGGATTATCAACCCGTATTTACGTGCCGATGCACTGTAATTCACGGTATCCGACGACATGATGAAGGAGTTCGGTATCGTCACCACTTCATTCTTTATCGTCCGCAGCCGGGTTACAAACGGTGTCTTCTCTATTACATTTCCTGTTGTATCCTTTACCTTGATGAAATCTCCCTCTTTAAACGGCCGCATGTAGGTGATCACAAATCCGGAGATAAAGTTGGATATCACTCCACTCGATCCCAACGATACTATCAGACCGACAAATACCGATATTCCCTGAAACACTCCCGAGTGTGCTCCCGGAAGATAAGGATAGATCATAGCTATCATGAATGCGTATAGGAGAAAACGCAGGATATTGAATGTAGGACGTGCCCATTCAGGATAGAAGCCGGAAATACGGAGTTTCTCATGCTCGATCTCCAAAGCCAGGTAATGAAAACCTTTTATCAGATATCGTGTCGCCACACAGATCACGATAATGATGAAGAGATTCGGTATATAGTAGACCACTTCCCTTATCACCATCTTTATCGGATTCCACACATAATCGAATATTTCCTCCGCAAGTCCCTCTGTCTGCGGGAATATGGAGAAGAGGATAGGAATTGTGAATACCAGCACTAAAAAGAGAATCAGATAACGAAGGACATTACTTAGGAATATCAATACCTGACTTGTGCGGCGCGCATTCAGGATATCGTAATGTCGGATTATCAGACCCTTCACCTTCTTATGACTGATCTTGATGATCCTACGCCGGAGACGGCTGAAAAGATGATTCACCATCCTGAATATGAGCCATATCACCAACAGGGCAAACACAAATAATCCGGCTCGTTTTATATTCTGCATCAATCCATATTCATTATGGAGCTTATCTATCTCCACTTCCAATATGGAGAGATATTCGGATGCAAGATCATCAAGCTTCCGGCTGGCCCAGATTGCATCCATATCAGTGACACTCATCAGCACCTTATCGCCATGCATTATGTCGATATAAGTGTCGGTTTGAAGCATCCTGACACTATCCCGATTCAATAACGGACGTTTCCCTACGCGCTCTATTGCCTCCACTATCCTCTCAGCCCGATCCCGGGCCGAGCGCCCTCCCAATGATGCATATAAGGTGAAGAGCGTATCGGAATCAACAATCACATCTACTCCTTTTGTCACCCTGCGCAATGAATCCACCATATGAATCTGAGCCGCCCTGCGTATGGAGTCGCTCTTTCTGCTCTTATTTTCTGTCTCGGCGATTCGGTCATTGAGCATAAGCTCTTTCATTTTCATCTGCTGAATCTCAAGCATGAGTTCCTCTATACGGGCCGAATCACCGGATACTCGGGATTTGTCGTTCCCTGACTCCTGTTGTGTCTTTGATTCGTGCTCTGATGAGCTATAGGATGGACAGGCACTATTGACTTCCATAATGAAAGCCATAAATAGAAATATCGCCATAATCGGCCGCAGGCCATATTGAGATATAAACCGTTTCATGAGTCTTCCTTGCTGAGGAGGCACAGGGATGTACTCCCTCATTTTTTTGCAAAACTAATTAATAAATTCTTATCCTCCAAGAGTAATAGCCAGTGTAATGTTGTTATAAACATAGCGTAATGTCGTTATAAATATTATGAATATAAAAAACATTCTATTTGACATGGGCGGTATCATTTTCCGCCAGAATACGGATAAGGCAATCAAGAGATTTGCAGCAATGGGCCTCGATACTGATGAATATATCGGTCAGTTCGGTCAGAAGGGTTTTATGCTTGATTGTGAGCTTGGAAACATCTCTAAGCCGGAATTTTGCCGTGAGTTTGCTCAGGCTTGCGGAAAACCTGCCATTTCACACGATGAAACACTCCACTGCTGGTTGGGTTTTATTGATGATGTGCCCGCAGATCGACTCGAAACTCTCGAACGCCTCCGAAAGGATTATACACTTGGATTAGCAAGCAATACCAATCCTTTCGTACTCGAATTCATGGATTCTCCGGCCATAAGTGAATATGGGAAACCGATATCAGCATATTTCGACCATATGTTCTGCAGCTGCTATATGCACCTGTATAAACCATCGGAGGAGTTTTTCAGATACATTATCGATACCGGCGGTTTGAAAGCTGATGAGACTCTTTTTATTGATGATAGCAAAGCCAATCTTGAAGGAGCTGCCAAATTAGGGATTCATACTCTTCATATCCCTTCAAATCAAAACTGGATTCCCATCCTCTCTGACTGGCTAAAGTCTCATAAGCTCCCCGACCCTCTCGGCTAATCAAATCCTAAGTAAGTGTTCAAAATTAATTTATACTTAGTATAATAAAGAAAAGACTCCTTTGGAAGGAGTCTTTTTGTTTTCATGAGTCAATAGAAAGAGTTATTACACTCTGGCCCATCCGAAATGAAGGAAACGATCTATCACATATGCCAATCCTACCGATGCCACGAATGCTATAGCCACAACAGCAATGCCGGGATAATCGGCCGGTTGGTCAAAGAGCGATGATACAAGTTGGATAATAAGATAATGGACCATAAAGAAACTGAAGCTCATCTTCCCGGCCACCTGCGCGGCCTTACAGCTCAACCATTCTCCTATCAGGCTTTGTGTAGGATTGGAAAATACAATCAGCAGGAGCATAACAGGTATCCACCACCAGCTTACCAATGCAAAGCCCTCCGGAATATGCTGCCAGAAAGCCACAAAGATTATTCCCGCCCCTATTGCTGCCTTTTCCAATATATTGCGCGAGCGTTCCTCTTCCGTGCCTACTCTTCTTTCCATTATCTCTTCCATTCCGATGCGATGGCGCCCGAAAGCTCTTTCCAACATCACTCCAATGCCGAAGTCCATCAGACGCATCAATGGATTAATATATACCACTCCAAGACAAAAATCTTTGGGTACACACAATACTATTGCGAAATAAACGCCCAGAATCACAGCCATCATTAGCGCTTTCCTTTCCGCTTTAGTATTCTTCCGACCTTGCGCTATTGCGGACAAGTCGGCTTTCTTAAGAGATGATACCCATCTATAGAGCGAGGGAAACATCAGATAACAAAAGAGTATATCTGCCAGAAACCATGCCACCGGATTGCCGGAGAAAAATACTTCAGGACTCGGTACCCAACTTTGTAACAGAGTAAGGTTCAGAATGAAAGTGGCGACACTCTTTATCGATAATACCCACATTCCCATCGCTATCGTGGCTATAAGACATAGTATGTGCAGCGGATATATTTTCTTAAATCTCCGTATCCAGAATCTTTTTAATTTGAATCTTCCTTCATCTATTGAATTTCCATATCCTGCAGCCATAAGAAAACCGCTGGTCATCAGAAAGAAGGATACGGCAAAATCACCTCCGGCAGGAAACCACCCCACATGATGAAGGAATATAAATAGGGCAAAAAGCCCTCGGAGTCCTCCAAGAGCTTTATATTCATATTTTTTCCCTCTTTTCCCCGGATGGGCTGAGGGAATATCTGTTGAATCTATTTTATTCATTGAAATCGGTCAATTCAGGCTTTAGGCTTGCCACCCCATTTTTTGTATATGGCCACACCAAGACGCTTGGCTTTCTTTATCTCTTCAGGATTATCGGGATTCACTTTATATTTCGACAAGGGGGGAATCACAACCCTCGTTCCGGGGCGTATCCTGTCGGGATGGCCAAGTATGGCTTTATTTTCTTCATATATATAAGGCCACAAGTTGAAATTCCCATAGTGTGCCTGTGCCATGGTGGTGAGATAACGTGTTTCGGTGATCGTGTCATATACAGGAGAGTCGGATGGTTGGGTCGGTGCGGCCTCTGATTCAGCCGGAGTCGGTGTGTCGACCGCCGCAATTGTGCCGGTTGCCATTCCCGTAATAGTATCGCCCTCTTTTACGCTATCAGTACTTGCGATAGTGGTGCCATCTTCCTGTGTCACACTATCTGCCGGAGCTGTCGGCATTTCGAGCTCCGTAGTCTCCATCAGGCGGGTCTTATAGAAATCACGAAACCAAAACCAGTAAAGACCGGCTATGACAAGGATAGCGATCAGCAAACCGTATAGTAATCCGAGTATAAATCCACGTTTACGACTCTTCTTCATAGTCTGCTCCATATCCTCGACAAATCTCTCCTCCTTGTCAGCTTCATCTTGGGATTCCTCTGACTCAACATCATCGGATTCCTCCTCCGAGTCAATATCTTCTTCCTCAGCCTCCGGGAAGTATATGAATTTTTCTGCTTCCGTAATCTTTATTACATCTTGCGGCTCTTCATTATCAATTGGGTTGAGGTCTCCAGATAACGGAGATTCAACATTCAGAGTTGACTTATCTTCTATCGGGTGTTCCTCTTCATCAGATCTTTCTTCCGGACTCTGATTATCTCCACGCGATTCCGATTCCAATATCGCCAGGGCTTCGGGATGAAGCTCTACAGATTCAAACATTTCAAACGGGGCATTGATCTCCGCTGCAAGTTCACGTGTAGGAATAAAGGTGATTTTCCTATGACCCGGTATCACCATCTCCCTCCCGGAGGATACATCTACACTTCTGCGCGGTTCTACTTCCGTCACCTTAAAGGTGCCTAATGCTTTTATGCGCACAGTTTCCCCTTCGGCCAGTGTAGTGATCAGAAGATTGAAAAATTCTGAAAAGAATTTCTCACTTTCCTCCTGACTCATCCCTGTCTTTAATGCCAACTGCGCTATCAGCGCCGGTAATGTTATCTTGTTGTTCACGTTTATTTCCTTTATTATTCTATCCCGATATTGTTTCTCCCGCAGTTATATTTCCGGTTCTCCTATCTCTGTTCCCAATCTCTTCTTAGCATATTCTTCATCGCTGATGAGGCTTTGAACACCACCGAGAGTTTCGGAGGAACCAATAGTTTATTTCCTGTCAGAGGATGTACCACGATTCTTTCCATCTTCTTGCGTGGCTCGAAAGTGCCGAAGGCTGGTATCATTATGCTGTCCTCATTTCCGATAGCCTCCGATATAATACCACTGAAATCTTCAAGCAGACCGGATACCTTCTCTCGATCAAATCCTGTTCGCCGGGATAGTTCGTCTATAAAGTTTTTGTTGTCCATTTCATTATCAAGATTAGGTCTTGTCAGTTTCCTTTTGCAAAATTACTATTTTTTTCAGAAGTTTACCCTTTCAAATCCCTCATCCCATAAAATTTCTTATATCCTCCTCTTGGCTGTTTTGTATATTTTTTGTTATATTTGCGTATATTTACGAGGTAAAGTAAGTATTCAAAATTAATTTATACTATATACGAGATTATTTTGGTGGCGATTGGGGTGCGGAACGAAGGAGAATACTTTCGTATTCGACTGAGTGACAAGCCACAAGCGGCCCAATTGAAAATCGACGAGTTTCCTTTATAAGAAAACAATGACGAGTCAAAAGAAGCCGTAGATGGTATAAAAGATAATTTAATTACTTGGTATCGTTTAATTTGGAATACTTACTTAACTCTGACTCGGATTTCTATTTAACCAAATCTACTTACCTATAAAATCTATTCACCATGGAATTGCCATTTGCAGAAAGCTGGAAGATCAAGATGGTTGAACCTCTTCGCTCCAGCACCCGGGAAGAACGCGAGCAGTGGCTGCGCGATGCTCATTATAATGTGTTTCAGCTCCCCGGAGAAAACGTCTATATCGATCTCCTCACCGACTCCGGCACCGGAGCAATGTCCGACCGTCAATGGGCTGCCCTGATGATGGGCGATGAGTCGTATGCCGGTTCACGTTCTTTCTATGAGTTAAAGGATACCATTACCCGAATCACGGGGTTCGACTTCGTAATCCCTACCCATCAGGGCCGTGCCGCGGAAAATGTCCTTTTCTCGGCACTCGTGAAGAAAGATGATATCGTGCCCGGTAATTCTCATTTCGATACCACAAAGGGACACATCGAGTTCCGTAAGGCATTCGCCGTCGATTGCACTGTAGATGAAGCTAAGGATACTCAGCTCGAAGTGCCTTTCAAAGGAAATGTGGATATCTCTAAGTTACGCGATGTGCTTGAGAAGGATGCTCACAGAGTGCCGTTCATAATAGTCACCATTACTAATAACACCGCCGGTGGCCAACCCGTCTCTATGGAGAATCTCCGGGAGGTACGTAAATTGGCCGATGAGTTCGGCAAGCGTGTGATTTTTGATTCGGCTCGTTTCGCGGAGAATGCTTATTTCATCAAAACCCGTGAGAACGGCTATGAACATAAGTCGATCAAGGAGATTTGTCTGGAGATGTTCTCCTATGCTGATGCAATGACAATGTCGGCTAAGAAAGATGGTCTCGTAAATATGGGTGGATTTATCGCAACACGTCATGAGGATTGGTATGAAGCGGCCAAGGCTTTCGTGATTCCTTTCGAAGGATTCCTCACATATGGTGGTATGAACGGCCGTGATATGGCTGCTCTTGCTGTAGGACTTGAGGAGAATACCGAATTCGATATGCTCCGTACCCGTATTCATCAGGTGGAATTTCTGGCTAAGAAACTCGACGAGTATGGAGTCCCCTATCAGCGTCCCGCAGGTGGTCATGCCATATTCCTCGATGCTTCGCTGATTCTGACCAACGTTCCGAAAGAGGAATTTCCGGCACAGACCCTCACTATCGAACTCTATCGTGAAGCCGGTATCCGAGGGTGTGAAATCGGATATATTCTTGCCGACCGCGACCCCGTCACCCGAGAAAACCGCTTCGGAGGTATGGATTTCGTTCGTCTCGCCATTCCGCGCCGCACCTACACCGACAATCATATGGCCGTGGTGGCAGCTGCTATTCGTAATGTTTTCGAACGCCGTAATGAAATCACTCGTGGTGTAAAAATCATCTGGGAAGCCGAATTGATGCGTCACTTCACCGTTAAACTCGCCCCCGCGGATTAAGACTCCATCCAAAATCTGATTTTAGCATATACCAAATTTTAGTATATACCATAAGATTAACAGTATCTCCATATGAATTAAAGATTGGATAAATAAATAACTGTCCCCCGGAGTTGGTTAACCAACTCCGGGGGACAGTTATTTATTTATCGTTTGGTTCTCCGTGATTTGTTCTTCTTGCTTTTACCACTCTTTTTCTCTTTAGTGGTCTTCTTGCTTTTCTTTCCCGACCCTTTGTGGAGGAGTATATTGCTTACTGACCGACCTTTATTGAATCGCGCAAGATCCACAAATCCGGGCATACCATCTATCCGCCCCGTCTCGGAATACTGCCATATAGTATATTTACCACCACCATTTATCACCGGTTCTTTATGATGATATCGGGCAATATATAAGGGATAATTATTTAGTTCGGGAGCGCAGATATCATTATAATGGCTGTTATGACTATAGATTAGAGGTTTCACGCCATAATGACGCTGCAGAAGATTGAGAAATACCACTAAGCTATCCCGAACAGCCCTACGGGAATGCCCGTCGGTGGTCTCAATATCCACCATAGGTATCAGATCCTGTGATTCTCCCTGGATCATCTTTATGAAATTCCGGAACTGTGCATGTGCACCACTGGTCATTCGAAAAAAATGATACGACCCGACTCTCAGTCCGGCTTTTCGAGCTTCCGTAATATTCCGCTTATAGTCTCTATCTATGTAGGCAGAGCCTTCCGTGGCTTTTATATACACAAACAATGGCTTCGCCTTCTTAGCCACTTTCTGCCATTCAATCACTCCATTATGATGACTGACATCTATACCGAACCGACCGCTTCCGGTCTTTCCATCTGTTTTCTTATCAGACTTTGACTCCGGGTGCTTCCTTTTCTTTTTATTCTTTTTAGCCGACTTATTATCAGAGGCCTGCCTATCGGCTTTTTTACTATCCGCAACGGTTGATCTTTTGTTCTTCAGCTGTTCGGTGCGCTGTGTCGTCTTGGAAGCCCCCTTCTTATCCCTTGCATAGATATTAGAGCCGGATGCCGCAAATAGGAGCATCATTATCACTATGCTCATCCATCTCATGATATGTATTTTCATACTTTGATAATTTCACATGTGAACTGCATCCCGAAAGTTATGTGAACGACTTTGGGATGCAGTTCATCTCGCAATACATATATTTGACTTGCCTGCGCTATAAGGTTTAATCGATCGATGCCTTAGGCAGTAGGGCCGGTCGGGCCTGACGGCGCCGGAGTCTGACCGGCGTCAGAGGGCCCTGCAGGCGCGGAAGAGGGTGCGGATGTTGGCGCACCGGGTGTCGGAGGGTACATCCCGGCCGGCGGATTCCCCGGATTGGTCGGTGTACCGCTTCCCGGGAAGAAGGGATAAGGCATTCCGAAAATACTTCCCGGATTCTTTCCGGGACTCAGATAACCCTCGATGATGGAATCGCGTCCGCTTGCATATTCAAATGTGTACAGACGGAATTTATACAACATCACCGCTACATGCTCGAAAACAGCTGCCTGCACTCCTTCATAAGGCAACCATGAGGAGGTGGCTGTGAAGCAGTAAAGCTGCAAGGGAATTCCCGTGGAGGTTTGCTCTAGTGTGGTTACAAAGCATGTATCCTGATGAGAGATATCGGGATTGCTATTCAACCAGAAGGTCATGTACGCACGGAACAGACCGAGATTGGTATCGATCGAACCGATTTGCGGGCCGTTGTCACTATTCACAGATGGGATAATTCCTTTTGCTCTTTCTTCAAGTTTGAGCGCAATCCAATCTTTGAGCAAGGGTATCTTGGCATATTCCGCCAGCATCTCATCAGTCAATGGAACCACACTATCGGCATCAATAAAATAGGAACGCTGAATCCGACGGGTGTTCGACTGCGACATACTCCGGTAATTCTTAAAGCCTTTCGACACCAGACTATACGGAGGCAATGTTGAAGTGGTCTTATCCCAGTTTTCCACCTTTACAGCGGTAAGGCCTACCTCCGTTACAGTTCCGTTAGTATCCGAGCCCGGAACAGCTATCCAGTCTCCTACGTGGAGCGAGTCGTTTTGTGCCAGCTGCACTCCGGCCACAACACCAAGTATACTATCCTTGAACACCAACATCAGCACTGCCGCGAAAGCTCCAAGTCCGGCCAAAAGTGAGCCGGGAGATTTATCCAACAGGATTGCACAGATAATTATAACGGAAATAATCCAGAGGATTAATTTCACCAATTGAACGATTCCATTAAGAGGGAGATGCTTCTTATTGGCTCTCGTATTGACATTGGACCATATCGAATCTGTCAGCGTACACAAGGCATCGGTTATGACTAAGAGAAAGTATATCCATGTCAGCCGTGTAAGCCATGCCGCCAGCGATGCTTTGTCGGTCATGGTAAACTGAATCATGATCAGAAACACCAGAGCCGGTATTATTCGGCATAACCGTGTAAAGAATCTCTCCTTTACAAGATATGAATAGAAGTCGGAATGAAGATGAGGCCCTATCTTATTCAGAATCTGAACCACAACCCATTGTACGGCACGTCCGACCAAGACTGCAATCAAAAATACGATAACTGCATAGACAGTAGTCACCAATGCCGGATGATGGCTCAGCCCGACAAGATCCAACAACCAATGTACTCCCTCGAGAATCCACCTTGCGATAGCGTAGGTGGTTTCCTCGGTATTCTTTCCTAATTGTATATCCATCGCATGTACGGCAGGATGTTCTGCAGCTTTCGCCACTTGTGGTATCAATAATAAAGGATTCATATAATTATGATAGTAGTTTTAATTAGATAGTAGTTTCTAAGTTAGCCTATATTGTTTGTTACAAAATCATCCCTCCTTTTGTTCACCACCTCTCCCTCCGACCCCCTTTTTGTTAGTGGATGGAGCCTTAAGGTTCCATCTTATTCACTCATCTGCTATATAATGCTATGTAAAACTCCGGACATTCATCATATTCGATTCCGAAATTCAGATCTATCCCTATCCTCAGGCTCCGGTAGTGAAATTCATAATAGGCTGAACATATCATAGTTATACCGGCATTAACAAATTTTCACATTCTTCTTTTTCAGGATTCTGCACACCCTGAAAACCAGTGTGCAGATTGAAGTTTTCATCAACTTTTAATCCCATTCCCGCTATTTCATTGATATATTGATACTTACACTAAAATACAACCATAAATTACATTTTTTAACACATATTTTCTTCCGGAAATGTTGGTTTAACTCCATGATTATCTTTATATTTGGATTGTCAATAATAAATATCTTAAAATCTGTTAAGCCAAATCTTGTTTTCCTTTGGGGCTTATTATCGACACTTGCTCCTGATTGCCCGGGCCATAGGCTGACCTCCGCAACCCTCGGAATACTTGCTTTCCACATTATTAAGACTGGGCTTACAGCTTCTCACGATCATGGAAAAAACTTTAGTCATCATAAAACCCTCAGGAGTTGAGCGTGCTCTCATCGGTGAGGTGATTTCGCGAATCGAAAAGAAAGGAATGATTATCGCCGGCATGAAGATGATGCAACTTGATGAGGCTATTTGCCGCGAACATTATGCTCACCTTGTAGACCGTCCTTTCTTCTCACTTATCGTAGAATCGATGACTGCGTGCCCCGTGATCGTACTTTGTGTAAAAGGTCTCGATGTCGTTCGCGTTTTCCGCGAAATGACCGGTGTCACTAATGGCCGTAATGCACAACCCGGAACCCTCCGCGGAGACTTCTGCATGAGCGGTCAGCAGAATATCGTTCACGCAAGCGATTCTGTTGAAAATGCAGAAATTGAAATCAAGCGGTTCTTTAAGCCTGAAGAAATCTTCGACTATAAGCCCTGTTATTTCAAATTCCTCTACGCTGAGGATGAAATCTGATCCTTTCTCCCCGTTTCACATTTGATTAAGCTGATTAAGTATAGAATAGATTATAATGAACTGTAAGAATATAATAGCAATAGCTCTTTCCCTCCTCTCAGTAGCGGCTTCCGCTCAGACCATAACTTCCCGATCAAAACACTCTGATGCTCATCGTCAGCTCCTGGCAAATCAGGCTAAGAGCAAAGACCAGATCAAACTCGTTGAGAAAAACACTTTCATCGACCTTATCGATGATCTGGAACCTGAGCTCGATATCTACACTGAGGGATGGAATAGCAAAAGCGTTAACCCTTTCAAGGAGTCTGATGTACCTAATTCCAAGGTGATCGACGTTACAGGTTATTACATGCCTTGCCCCGGTCGCGTGACTTCAAATTATGGATATCGCGCTAAGTTCGGCCGTATGCATAAAGGTGTCGACCTCGCAATCCGTAGCAACGATACTATCTATGCAGCTTTTGATGGTAAGGTTCGCCTCACCAACTATGAGGCTAAAGGTTATGGTAATTATGTTATCCTCCGCCATCCAAATGGTCTTGAAACTGTTTACGGACACCTTAACCGTCATCTCGTAAAGCCTGATCAGGTGGTTAAAGCCGGAGATCCTATCGGTCTCGGTGGTAGCACCGGCCGAAGCACCGGCCCACACCTCCACTTCGAAACCCGCTACATGGGATATGCTATCAACCCTTCCGCAATCTTCGATTTTGCAAATCAGACCACTCATACCGATACCTATACTTTCTCTAAGTCAACTTATACTCAGCCTCGTAATTTCGCTCCCTCACGCAATCTGGCTAAGTCGGACAAGGAGAATCCTTATAAGGCAGCTACTGAGACAGCTTCCACTTATACTGTCAAGGCCGGCGATACCCTCACTTCCATCGCTCGCCGTTACGGTCTCTCCGCTACATCCCTCCGTCGTCTGAACAATCTCACTAAGGAGGATGCAATCCAGGCCGGTCAGGTGCTCAAAGTGAAGTAATCTCTTCCGAATTTCCTTCTCTCCGAATTAAGATCTATACTTATCAGCCCTTCCTCTCTCCTCCCCTAAAGGGCTAAAACGATATAAAGGGAACACCTCTCAAATCGAGTGATTTGAGAGGTGTTCCCTTTATATCGTTTATCTGAATTAATTCTTAAATTCTACCCATGGTTATGCGTTCATGTTAGCTTATGGAATTTACAGCCTGTCGCAGCACTGTGAGCCCTTTTAACAACTTTTCCGCCTCTGATAATGGCAACATATTGGCGCCATCACTCTTGGCTTCTGACGGATTCTGATGAGTTTCCATAAATATTCCGTCAGCTCCCACTGCAATCGACCCATGTGCTATTGTAGAGATCAATTCAGGTAGACCTCCGCTAACCCCTTCTGATTTATTGGGCTGTTGAAGAGAGTGGGTGATATCCATAATCACCGGACATCCGCATTCCTGTTTCATTATTGGAAGTCCACGCATATCCACGATAAGATCTCCATAACCGAAGAATGTTCCGCGATCCGTAACAGCTATCTGATCATTACCTGACTCCCTGACCTTCTCACAGGCATATTTCATTGATGCCGGAGCCAGAAACTGACCTTTCTTTATATTGACGAATTTTCCCGTCTTTGCCGCTGCAACAAGCAGATCGGTCTGTCGGCATAGAAACGCAGGAATCTGGAGAATATCCACATACTCCGCCGCCATCGCAGCTTCATCAGGTGTATGGATATCGGTAACGGTAGGGATGCCGTATGTCTCACCCACCTTCCTCAGAATCCGCAATGCCTTTTCATCTCCGATTCCTGTAAAGGAGTCGAGTCGGCTGCGGTTGGCTTTCCGATAACTGCCCTTAAATACATAAGGGATATTCAGCCGGGTAGTAATCTCTAAGAGCTTCTCGGCAATATCAAGAGCCATATCCTCCCCTTCGATCACACATGGTCCGCTTAAGAGGAAGAAGTTATCGGTAGTGCTTGAGTTTAAATATGATGTTATATCTTTTTCCATATTCTGTTTATGAAGTTGCATTGTTGATTACATGAAGAGCGGTAAGGCCGTAAAGTGCCGCTGTCTCCGTACGCAAACGCGTATTCCCGAAGGTTACCGGCATGAATCCCGCCTTGAAGGCTCTCTCCACTTCCTCCGGTGAGAAGTCGCCTTCGGGCCCTATCAGTATGGTCACATCTGCATTCCCCGGGTATTCTTTCGCCAATTCCCTTCGCTCCGTCTTCTCATCGCAATATCCCATATATTTATACATGGTGTCACAACGACTAAGAAAGGCGGATAATTTCTCAAGGCCATGATATTCCGGCAGTGTGGCTTTAAGGCTTTGCTTCATGGCAGACACTAATATCTTCTCCATTCGCTCTTCATTCACCTTCCGGCGCTCACTGCGATCGCAGACAAGAAGAGCTATCTCATCCACTCCGATCTCCACAGCTTTCTCGAGTAGCCATTCGATCCGGTCGATATTCTTAGTCACAGCCACTGCCATGACAATCCTCCCTTTCCAATATTTCTCTTCTGCCTTTGAGGAAAGGATTTCCACCTCCGCCCCTTTGGGATTGGCGTTAGTGAGACGGCATTCATAGGAAAAGCCCTTTCCATCCACGACATTAATTTCAGCACCCTCTTTAAGCCTGAGCACCCGACAACAATGCCCGGATTCTCCTTCAGGCAATTTTAGGCTATCGGCTATATCCGGAGAATAAAATCTAATCATAGCTTATTGCATTTCTGTCATCCCTTCCGGATCTCCGGCTGAAATACTTTCCATCTCTTTTATCTCCGTCTGACTCAGATTCTTTTCGGAATTCTTAGGAGTCTTGAAAATAAAGAAGAATAAAACACCTATCACAAAAGCATATGCGGCAAAGATGCCCCATGCCTGTTCCCATCCCACGAGATTAGCCTCTGCATTTCCCCCTTCTCCGAGATTTACCAGTTTATTGACCACATAGTTGCCGGCGATGAAAGTTCCGATACTGGCTCCGAGTCCGTTGGTCATCAACATAAACAGACCCTGCGCACTCGATCGGATTGATGAATCTGTCTGATCTTCCACAAACAATCCTCCGGCTACATTGAAGAAGTCGAATGCCACTCCATATACTATACAAGATAATATCAGGAAAACCACTCCCGACCCGGTATTTCCGATACTGAAGAAACCGAACCGCAACACCCATGCCATCATTGCAATAAATATCACACCCTTGATTCCGAAGCGTTTGATACACATCGGTATCAGAAGTATACACAGAGCTTCGCTTGCCTGAGATATGGCTGTTAGAGCTGTTGCATTTTGCGCTGCCCAGTCGTTGGCGAATCTTGCGATTTTCTGGAATGAATTGATATAGAGCGTGCCGTAGCTGTTGGTGATCTGCAGACACACTCCCAATAACATCGAGAATATGAAGAAGAGAGCCATAGTGCGGTTACGGAAGAGCGCGAATGCATTGAGACCGAAACGCTCGGCAAGGGATTTCCCGGCTGCTTTGTTGATCGGACATGCCGGCATCGTGATTGCATATCCGGCCATTAACAGTCCGCATACTCCGGCTGCTATATACTGTGCTGCGGTATCGGCAAAGTGTGTGAAATTTACGAAAAGTTCTGCGCAAATAAATCCCACTGTTCCCCATACTCGTATTGCCGGAAACTTTTTCATCGGGCTATGTCCGTTTTCTATAAGCGCATTGAAAGCTACCGAGTTGCAAAGTCCGATGGTCGGCATAAAGAATAGAATTGCTCCGACATATAGACTGAACATCACTCCGAATTCAGGATGTGGTGTCGATAGACCATACCAGCCAACACACAACATAAATAACGCTGACATTCCATGGCATAAACTCAGCATCTTCTGAGCCGGAATCCATCGATCGGCTATAATTCCTACAACAGCCGGCATAAAAAGCGACACCAGTCCCTGGGCTGTATAAAACCAGAATATATGAGCTCCCATCCCGACGCGACCTAAATAGATACCCATCGACACAAGATAACATCCCCATATTGCAAATTCAATAAAATTCAGAATGTTTAGTCGCCTTATGATCTTTGAGTTATTTCCCATAGATTAGTATTTTCTTTGATTCGCTTTTTGAATACTTATAATTCCTTCTGTCCTGTAGCAATTCATATTGTAGGCGATTTCGAATCAGATATCATCTTCATCTCGCCAGTTCTGGGCTGTTTCTATCAGCAACTGTCGGTCTGGTATCACGATTCTGTCTGATTCTATTCGGATGAGACCCTCCGCCTCAAGCTCTGAGAGTTGCGAGAGCTCAAGTTCAGTGTAATAGTCCATTCCGATAATATTGATATTGGTACATCCCTTAAGAGTATGCGTGATGACCCATTCGGCCAGCACACGCAGAATACCGGTGGCGCCCATATTGCTTGTCACCTCCTCGCGTTGCTGGATAAACATCGACAGATAATTAGCGAAGTTAATTAGATAGATTCGGTCTGAGCGTAAAAGTTCTATATATTTCTCTTTAGAAAAGCCCATCACTCCGCAGGGTGTCAGTGCCTTTATCTGACGCTTATGCATTGGTTTGAGACCAAAAAGCCGTGTAGCTCCCAACACTATGTTTCCTTTCATATGGGATTCGACCGTGATCTTTCCTCCGAGACATTTGCTGCTCATCACCACACTTCCCGACAAAACGAACTTCAATCCGGTTACTTCGTCTTTAGAGTCGGCGATAATATCCCCCGGCTCATAGCGTTCGAAATGAATTTGTGTTTTTTCAACAAATTGTGAAACATGGTCCTTCCCTACTCCCTTGAATAGAGGAAGGTCCATGATAGTCTCATACATCGATGCCATGGTATTACATTATTGGAGATAATACAAAAAAAGGTGGAACTATGTCCACCTTTTGTAGCGAGATCGAGAATTGAACTCGAGACCTCCGGGTTATGAATCCGACGCTCTAACCAACTGAGCTATCTCGCCGTGCTGGGTTATTTCCCGTTTGCGATGCAAAGTTATATATATTTTTTGATTCCACCAAAAGTTTCCCCGTTTTTTTTGTAATTTTGTCCTTGGTTTATGGGTCTCATTCCATGTCCCCGCTCCCTGTTCCTCCTCAATAACCACTATTAATCACGAAGTTATGTTCCTTTGCCGGTATATCAAAATTTTTAAGTCTGTCGTACTCTCCATCTTGTGTTTCGGGCCCCTGTTGTTAGCGGGTTGTAACACCGGAATAGAATCAACACGACGTGTCACTCCTTCCCGACTGGATCGTCGGGAATTGGCCGAAACTCCTGAAGATACCGTGATGCATGCCATTCATCTCTCCCCGCTCAGGGATTGGAAAGAGGGTCGACCTTTCCTCGTCGCTGATGATCGTATGCTTCTGATATATGAGTCGCGCATTTCTCCGGAAGCTATGGACACAACACGCATGAAGGGGTCGGTGATCCGTTTTTCCCGCACTCTCGATCGTCTCACTCCAAATGGAAGTATGGAACGCTGGATTGTTTTTTCCGACGATCAGCATGAGTTCGGCTATAATACCGGGAAATCTCCCGAAGCTGCAGATTCATCCTTCTTCCCCCTTGATGCTCCGATGCTTATCGATCTCACATCCGTGGAAGAAGCGCGAGAAATTCTTTCCGGCCTTACCCTTTGGACCCGTTCTCCCCTAAGATATGATGATGAGGGAGAGAGAATAGCCGGCGAGAGATTCGTTCCCGTGGAGGTGGTAGATGTCGTTGCCGGAGATGTGCTTTTCCCTCTCCATCTAAAGGTGAAGGAGACTGATGGCAGAATCTCTAATATGTACTTGAGTATCTCTAACTCCGGTCTTGAGAGCCGCACTTTCCCTTCAATGTTCTTCCTCTCAGATCCCAAGAAGAGATATCCGGCTATTTCTCCCGAGGTATGGAAACTGATTCAGGAAGGGAAGGTTCGCAACGGGATGACAAAGGATGAATGTCGCTTGGCTCTCGGGAATCCTGATGATGTCAATTCGGGTCACAATTGGTCATCCACAATCGATCTCTGGTCCTACCGCAACGGTATGTTCCTTCAATTTCAGGATGGTCTCCTTGTAAATTATCGAATGTAGGCACTGCTTTCTTAGACTCCATCCAATAAAAATGTTAAATGCAGGGCGGTCGATTTGACTCGTCATTTCCTATTTTTAGAGGAAACTCGTCGATTTTCAATTTTGTGCTAAAATCTTGAATCTCTGAGGGAGCAGCCTTCGAGCTATGACCGAAGAGATTCGGGATTTTAGCCAAAAAGAGGACGGACCCAGGTAACTTTATTCCATTGGTAAGAGTCTTTATATTTAAATTGATTAAAATTTAAGTTTTTAAATTACTCCATTCCTCGCATCTCAGGGGCATCTATCGCCTTTTGACTCAGTCACATAGCGCGCTATGCTCCTTCGTCTGCAAGGCGATATCTGCTCCCTGAGATGCGACCCTGCATTAACATTTTTTATTGGATGGAGTCTTAAATTCTCGGTAGGAGCAATATAAACAATATGCGGATTGAGCCCTGTCTCTTCCCTATCCTCTTTGCCAATCCTGACTTTTTCACTACCTTTGTATCCTTAGCATCTAACTACCGATAGTAGGGTCTCTCATTGTGAGTGACCATAATTCTCCCAATATGATTCCAACTATAGAATCCAATAAAGATTTAACCTCTCTCACCACCTTCGGAATTCCGGTACGCGCCCGTTGGTATGCCGAATATTCTTCCGAAAAGGAGCTCCTTTGGCTTTCCCGGCAGGAGGAATTTACGTCCGGAAATGTGCTTCACATTGGCGGAGGTAGCAATCTTCTCTTCCTTCATGATTATGATGGTCTCGTATTGCGCTCCGCTATTCGGGATATCGTGCGATACGACAAGTCGGAGTCAGTGAGCTATGTAATTGCCGGTGCCGGTGTGAAATGGACCGATTTTGTTGATTTCTGTCTTCAACAGAATCTTGCCGGTGCTGAGAATCTTGCCGGTATCCCCGGAGAGGTGGGAGCGGCACCGGTCCAGAACGTCGGAGCATATGGTGTTGAAGCGGCCGATATTATTGCAGGCATAACATGTTTTGATACCTTCACACGCTCCGTGGTCCGCATTGCTCCGGAGGATTGCGCGTTCGCTTATCGTGACAGTAAATTTAAGAATGAATGGAAGGGCCGCTATTTTGTTCTGAAAGTTGCATTCCGTCTTGTCCCGGGTGGAATGCCTCAGCATCTGGAATACGGCCCCTTGAAGAGTCTCTCCGATCGACTTGGAAGAATACCATCTATCCGGGAAGTGGCAGAAGAAGTAATCTCGATTCGAAATTCCAAGCTTCCTGATCCGGCCGTGATCGGAAGTGCAGGGAGTTTCTTCAAGAATCCTGAGATCCGCAAACGCTATCATCAGGAACTCGAGGAACTGTCCGGAATCAAGATTCCATGTCACCCCCTCCCCCCGGATCCGGAATCGGGTGTGGAGCGTGTGAAACTGAATGCGGCATGGCTTATTGACCAAGCCGGTCTCAAAGGAACACGAATCGGTGGAGCACAGGTCTATCCTCAGCAACCGCTGGTGATTGTCAATACCGGAAATGCTACGGCTGAGGATGTCGAAAAGCTCGCCTCCCTTGTGGAATGCCAGGTCAGACGTAAATTCTATATCCACTTATTCCGTGAAGTCAATTATATCGATACAGGTATCAAGGTCACTGTCTTAGGAAGCGGCACATCAAAGGGAATGCCGGAGCTGGGCTGCCTATGCGATACATGCCAATCCCATGATCCTCGCGACCATCGCCTTCGTGCTTCCATAATTCTGGAGACAATGGGTATGCGTATCCTTATAGATGCTTCTCCGGATTTTCGCGAACAGGCCATGCGTGAGGGTATTGAGGATGTTGATGCAGTGCTTATCACCCATAGTCATTATGATCATGTAGGCGGAATCGATGATCTCCGGCCATTCTGTGGGCAGAAACACATTCCGATGTTCGTCCGCGAGGATGTCGACCACGACCTCCACGCCCGGATTGATTATTGCTTCTATTCAAAGAAGTATCCCGGCGTGCCGACTTTCGATATGTTCGTTATCCCTAATCAGCCATTCTATTTCAAAGGGATAAAGATCATGCCCGTGGAAGTTCTTCATGGCACTAAACCCATTTATGGCTATCGTATCGGTAACTTTGCCTATATCACGGATGCCAAGCATATCCCCGAGGAGGAATTGGAGAAGCTTTACGGTCTTGATGTGCTGATTCTCAATTGCCTGCGTGAGCGCGACCATTTCGCTCACCTTAATCTTTCCGAGGCTCTTGAGATAATAGCCAGGCTGAAGCCCCGCCAGGCCTATCTCACCCACTTCTGCCATGAAATCGGCCGTTATGAAATACTCAAATCCAAACTCCCGGCTAATGTAGCTCCCGCCTATGACGGCCTCTCGTTCCGTGTGGAGTAAAATCTTTGATTTATGAAAGAGCTTTAGCTCATTAAAATTAAAAGGGGCTGTGTCGTAATTAAGGTTTACGGCACAGCCTCTCTTTTATGCGTTCTGAGGTTTCGATATTTTTCAGGCAGCCGATTTTTGATGATCTTCGCAAAATATTCGATTCTCAGG
>JAAVFV010000034.1 GCA_014800525.1 Bacteroidales bacterium
GAGTGATGCAAGAATATCAAGCTCGGGGAAAAAGGCATTCATATCCTTGAGCTGCATCTGCGAGGCTTCATCATACACCTCACCCACACGATTGGAGAGATTGAAAAGCATCTTCTGGGTATCGTAATGAGAAACCTTCACACAGCGAAGAGCAGCCGACAAAACCATATTTACCACACCATACTGATGTGCGGCAAACATGTCACGCTCGCTGATTCCGGCAGCCGCATAGGCTATTCCCTGTGCCACGGGATATGTCCCCGGAGTCTTATCGGTCTTTATATCCTCAAGCCAGCGCATGACGATGTCGCTATCGAAAAGCTTGGATGAAAGTTCAGCCAATTTCTTACCCATTCGCTTCAACATCAATCGCGCTTCATCATTCATCTTGAAGAGCAGCAGCATCTTATCAGCCTCCACGATGGAATCATAATCACCCTTATTAAAGGCACGGAATGCATGAATAGCGGCAACTCCATCGCTATAAGCCGCCTGAATCGACTGGCTTTTTGCGAATTCCTCCAGAGATGCGGCATCAGTAACGATATTCTCATAGGCAGCTGTCTCAAGACCATTGGAGAATGAGAAGGTGCCCACGGGGAATGTCGAGTCAGTGAACTGAAGCAGTCGGGAGATAGCTCCGATAGAATCAGTGGGTGTGCTCATGTGCGATTCCGTTTTCGTCGAAGTGAACGTGGGTGGTGGGATGATGATGGTGAGCCCCCGGCTCTCCATGAACATGACTTTCATGACTCGCTCCACCGAAAAGACGACGGATCTCATGAGGCGCAAGATAAGGAATAATATCAAGACCGGTCTGGAATTCGAACGATACTCCTTCCAGATGATGTGTCTCCATTACGGAAAGCATCACTTTCTTATCCACCGTGAGGGGCACATATACCTTCGTACCTTTCACAACGGCCGGCCAGTGCTGGTTACCGATCGCATGGCCCAATTCTACCGAACGGCGGATAATAGTCTCCGGATCCTTGTCGGAAAGAGAAGCAAGGTCGATCACCAGGACCGGATTAAGTTCTATCTTGAGCACAACAGCCTTATTCGTCTCCGGATCATAGCTGATCACATCTCCGTCGACCACCTGAGTATGGCGCTTGAGAGCCACGGGATATTCCTCCCCTGATGTTCCTTTTGCAAGAAAACGACTCTTCTGAGCGGTCCATTGATCGAGGAATACGTAATCCACATTCGCATTGGCAATCTTATCCTTCCATTCCTCAGAACGGTTGGCATTGCCCAATATTTCTGTATATACTGTCATAGCGTGTTTTCAATAATTAATCAAGCCGATTAACGGATCTAATCAGGACCTATACCGGCTATCTTCTACAAAAATAATGAAATTTTTTAACAAATTCAAAAGGCACCTCAGGCACCATCCAATCAGATAAGTGTCACTCCATTCCTCCGGTTAAAGGAAAGGCTCCTCCCGGCATAGGAAGAGCCTTTCGAATATATACGGGGATATCTATAATCAGAGATTAAGAGAACCAATAGAGCTGACCGAGAGAGAGTTCCTTAGCCGGCGGAACAGTAGCGAGGTATCCGTCTACAGTTACGTCGAATGTTTCGGGATTCACCTCGATGAAAGGAGTGGCACCGTTGCGGACCATATCCTTCTTGGTGATCTGACGAGTTCCCTTCACAGCGTAGATATCGCTTACGAGGCCATATTTCTTGGCAACATCAGCTTCCTTGGCAGCCTGGCTCACGAATGTGAGTCGGGTCTTGGCCATAGCCTCACCGAAGCAACCATACATCGGACGCATGATCTTCGGCTGCGGAGTGGTGAGAGAAGCATTGGGGTCGCCCATGTTGGCCCAGTTGATGAGACCGCCCTTGATCACGAGCTCGGGCTTAGTTCCGAAGAACTGCGGAGACCAGAGCACGAGGTCGGCCATCTTACCCTTCTCGATAGAACCGAGGACATCGGAGATACCGTAAGTGATAGCGGGGTTGATGGTCATCTGTGCCAGATAACGAAGCACACGGAAGTTATCATTGTTATCTGAATCCTCGGGAAGTTTACCACGGACATCCTTCATATAGGAAGCCATCTGGAATGTACGCATGAAGCTCTCTCCTACGCGGCCCATAGCCTGAGAGTCGGAAGATACCATGGAGATGATACCCAGATCATGGAATACATTCTCGGCAGCCTGAGTCTCGGGGCGTACACGGCTCTCTGCGAATGCCACATCCGAAGGAATATTCGGATTAAGATTGTGGCAAACCATAATCATGTCGAAGAGCTCAGCCTGAGAGTTGATACCGAAGGGCAGAGTCGGGTTGGTGGAAGAAGGAAGCACATTCATCATCGAAGCCACCTTCAGAAGGTCGGGAGCGTGACCACCACCGGCACCCTCAGTATGATAAGTATGAATTGTTCGGCCATCGATAGCAGCCAGAGAGTCCTCTACATAACCGGATTCGTTGAGCGTATCAGTGTGGATACACACCTGCACATCCATCAGGTCAGCCACATTCAGACAGCTGCGGATTACACCGGGAGTGGCGCCCCAGTCCTCATGGATCTTGAAGCCCATACCGCCGGCGTTGATCTGCTCGGCAAGGTTTTCATATGTCGAACAGTTACCTTTAGCGAGGAAGCCGAGGTTGATTGGAAGACCATCAGCAGCCTGAAGCATTCTCTCCATATTCCAGGGACCTGCAGTGATGGTGGTACCATTTGTACCATCTGTCGGGCCGATACCGCCACCGATAAGAGTGGTGATACCATTAGAGAGACAATCGTAAGCCTGCTGAGGAGCACACATATGAACGTGACCATCGATACCGGCAGCAGTAAGGATCATGTGCTCACCGGAGATGGCATCAGTAGACGGACCTGTAACAAGCTCCGGAGTGACACCCTTCATTACGTTGGGGTTACCGGCCTTACCGATACCGGCAATCTTGCCGTCCTTGATACCGACATCGGCCTTAACCACGCCGAGAATCGGGTCGATGATTGTAACGTTAGTGATCACGAGGTCAAGGCTACCGGCCTTGGAAGTGCACTCGTTGGCGAGGCCCATACCGTCGCGGAGAGTCTTACCGCCACCGTATACCACCTCATCACCATATACACGGAGGTCTTTTTCGATCTCCACATATAGGTTGGTATTGCCGAGTCTGATCTTATCCCCTACGGTCGGACCGAAGAGCATATTATTTTCTTGTCTTGATATCTGTGCCATAGCGGATAGTCTTATTTCTTGATTTGAGTTTCTGAATATTCAGCTTCTGCCTCATCCTCGCTTATGGTCTTAAAGCCATACTCCTTCACGCGGCGGAGAGCCTCGATGTTCTTGGGATAGAATGTCGGATGATCCTCGAGTCCGGTGAATCCATTCACGAGATCGTTGAAGCCGATCACACGATGCTTGCCGGCGTATGCCACAAGCTCCACTTCTTTCTCCTCGCCGGGTTCGAAACGAATAGCTGTAGTGGCGGGGATATTGAGATGATAACCGAAAGCTTTCGCACGATCGAATTCCATATAGCGGTTCACTTCGAAGAAATGGAAGTGAGAACCGACCTGCACGGGACGGTCGCCGGTGTTGTGAACAGTCACCTTCACTGTACGACGGTCAGCGTTATATTCGATGGGCTCATCCTTAAGGATTACGCCTCCTACGGGCACATATGTTGCGGGCTTGAATCCGGGGGTATTGGGATAAGCTATCGCGGGTTTGCCGGGGAATATGCCGTCGGGCTGTGCATATGTCTCAGGCGCGTTGTTGGTATTCTGATCCATAGTGTCTTTTTTAATTGTTATGGGTTGCGTCTCTGTTGAGGAAACCCTTTTCCATCTTCGCCTTCCCGGTCTTATTTGATGGGATGGTGGATACTTACGAGGCGGGAGCCATCAGTGAACACGGCCTCTACCTGAAGAAGAGTGATCATGTCGGCTACACCTTCCATCACCTGATCTTTTGTCAGAACGGTGGTGGCGTCGTGCATCACTTCCTCTACGGTCTTGCCCTCACGCGCACCCTCGAGTGCACAACTTGTGATATAGGCCACTGACTCCGGATAGTTGAGCTTCAAGCCCTTCTTAAGGCGACGCTCTGCGATCAGACCCACACACAACAGGGTGAGTTTGTCTTGCTCTTTCGGGGTAAAATGCATAATTCCTTATTTTGATAAGTGGTTAATTACATTCTTAACGTATTCTCTTTCATTTTTGTTTTGATTACACTCAGTGGCGCTGCACTGTCGGTCAGTCTGTATGAAAAAATGGCATAAGTTATAATTCACTTATGCCATTTTTCATCAGCCGGATAAAGCCAATCACTTAGTTTTATCTTTTTCTGACTGATAATAAGAGATTTAAAATAATGTTCAAGTCGTAGAGTCTTATCAAATCATTTTGGAGTTATTCACTTATTATTCAGTGAATATCAAAATATAGATTCAGTGTAATATGTTTTACAACATATTTTGAATATTTCAGCTGAATCTAACGGTTATCCAGAGTGTTTAACGGTTGCGGGAAGTGCCGAAGAAGTCACGGAAGGAGTTCTGGCGCCCCACCACCTCATATCCATTACGGACATCACTACGGAATTCATGAAGATCGTCAAGCTCAGGGTCGGTGTGCACAAAAAGACGGTTGATTCCCACCAGAACAGCTGTCATTGCCACGAGGATGAGGAGAACGGCGAAGAGTTTGAGTGCGATAATCATAGTTTTAGTAATTTAAAAGTGAAACATTTAATTTTTGAAGATAAAAAAATTGGTTGTAAATTGCCCGGGGGCGATTGAGAGGAGCGAGATATTAAGAGTAAAAATTGAGAAGAGATTATAAATAAAAAAGGTTTAGAGGTGAGAGTCAAAATTTTAAGTGTGTCGGCTCTTGCGAGTCTTTGTCTATATAACAATGCGGAGCGAAATTGTTCCGGAATCGACTGCATTTTTTTTAATTTTTTTTGCAGAGGCAAGAATATACCCAAAAAAACACATTTTAAGTCCATATATACAAAACCTTTCCCCCTTTCCTTTGTTTTGGTTTATAAAGAATATATAAGAGACTATAAAAAATCAAATCAGTGATTTGTAAATGATTCCCATTAAACCAATCGCCATATAAGTATTAATATATAAGTATTAAATAGAATATAAAAACACTCATTAATATGAAAAAGACTGTATTGCTAATGGCCGGGTTGCTCACCGTATCGGCAGCCTGGGCCCAGAATCTCGACAAGAAGGAAGCTAAGGCCCTTCAGACTTATCTCTCCCAGCCTTCTGCAAAGGGGATCACCAATGCACAGGCTCTGGGTGCAAGCGTGGCTAATGTGGCTCAGACTCCGGGCATTGTAATCGAGAACGGACACGTCACTTCCATCGATTGGAGCCATAAGGATCTGAGCGGTAATCTCGACCTTTCCGGATTTCAGTCGCTCACAAAGCTTGACGTATCCAATAATAAGATAGATCAGATCACTATCACCAATGATCCGGTGTTGGTGGATATAAATGCTTCGAAGAATACGATTCATACGGTTACGATCACGGGTACTCCGCAGATGCAGCTTCTTCGTCTCCAGAATAACCGTATCACGGATTTCGATCTTGCGGGGGTTCCTTTCCTGAAGAAATTCAACATCTCCAATAATCTCATCTCAGGTCTGGATGTCTCTTCGCTGGCGAATCTTGAATACCTCAATGTGAACAATAACCGCATTAAGAATCTTGATGTTTCGATGTGCACTGGTCTGAAGTCGCTCTATGCTTCTTTCAATGACATCACTTCCCTTACGCTCGATGGATTGGTGAAGCTGGAAAACCTGAATGTGAACAATAATCAGATCTCGAAATTCTACGCCCAGAATCTTCCGGCACTCACCACTCTGATGTGTTCCGACAATCATATGACTGATCTTGCCGTTAACAATTGTCAGAATATCAATCAGGTCTGGGCTCCTTATAATAGCCTGGTGTCGTTCACGGTCACTGATGCTCCGACACTCGCATATGTGACTCTTGAATGGAACAATCTTTCCTACCTCAATCTTTCGAACTTGAATTTCCTTCAGGTGGTGAATGTATCCAACAATCAGCTGATGACTCTTGATGTATCTTTCGATCCGTATCTCCGCACGGTGAATGTGACCAACAATAACCTCCTCACTGATCTCCGCACGGAGGGCGATCCGTTGCTTACACAGGTGATCGGTTACAGCGATTGGGATTTCTAATCAAAAACATCCGATACCGAGGGGATGCCACAACCGGCATCCCCTCTTTTTTTATTTGAATTGTCAGGAAGAAAGTTGACTCTACAGGATGAAAAATCCCCTTATGATCCCAGGTCCTCATCTGGGATCATCTGCGATAGGAGTCTATTCTTCTCCGTAGGCGAGTCTGACGACGTCTTCGGGATAGAGAATGTTCAATGAAGAGACAATATCGGCATCTTTGGGTGGATATTTAAGAAAAAGGACCGGTATGATCTCCTTATTCTGCGCAAAACTAAGTCGTCCGGCTTTTTCAAGTAGTTTTTTATGGAGTTCACCTGCTATTTCGGGATTAGTCCATTTACATTCCCCCACCAGCAGAGCCGACCCATCTAACGATTCCGCCATTACGTCAAATTCCATCCGATAGATTGTATTATCAATCTTCACACTCCCCCACCATCTTGCCGCATCCTTCCACATATAGTCGAAAAGCTTATTGCCGCTCACACATTCCCGGCACAGATGCTCCCAGTGTCTCGCCACATATTCGTTAAAATTTTGTTTTATCAATTCAGTGACATACGTTCTTCTTCCGCGTCCAATTGAGGATAGATTAGGCATAATGAAGGTATAATAAAAATCCATCATCGGATCATTAATACGATATACCCCCTTTTTCGATTTCTTTGGGCTTTCTCCGAATGGAATTTCACGTCGTATATAATTCATGCTTATAAGACGTTCGATAGGTCCGGAGAGTGCGGATGCATCCCTGTTCATTCTGGCGGCAATCTCTGATATACGGTTTGCCCCACCTGCTATCACAGCCATAAGCGACTCCGATTGCACTACGGACATCATGTCGTCCAAAAATAGTTTCTTAGGCTCATCATATAATACTCCGGTTGTGGAAAGGAGCATCCCCCTCATTGCCTCTTCCAACCCTTCATAATCCTCTCTGAGTTCCCAATACCTTGGCACACCTCCCCACACGCTATATTCCTCTATGGTCTGAATTGCGGAAAGCGACAGAGCTTCCTGAAGATAGGCTATCGGAATCGGACGAATATCAAGAATGGCTTGCGCTCTTCCATAAAGTGGCTCGGCTTTGCTTAATATCATATTCTGCATCATCCTTTGGGAGCTGCCGCAGATTATGATATTAAATTTCAGTTCGCCTGCATCTATGAGTCGCTGAAGGATTGATGGTAACTCATGGGCATGCTTCACGATATATGGAAATTCATCAAGACAGAGGGTAAAGCGACGGTCGGCTAATTTATTTAGCATTTTGAGCATCTCCTCCCAACCCGAATATTGAGCGAGACCAAACTCCGGATATACCTCCTTTACCTGGCTTTTAAACATCTCGCGTTGAATCGGATCTATAATATCTCCACCCACATAATAAATATCAGTCTTTTCGAGGACTCTACTGATAAGTGTAGATTTTCCCAGTCGTCTCCTTCCGAATACGACTACAAAACTACTATTCCTCTTCGGATCCAACACTCTTTTTAATTCTGCCGTCTCCTCTTTTCTATCTAAAAATTCCATAATACTACTCTTTAAAAATTATATTTCAGAAAAATTATTTTTCACAAATATAATTTGTATTCGGGAGATAGACAATAGTCCGTGCAATTAAATCTGGTATTCCGCTAAGAAAACCTTTACCGTCAGTCCGGAAACAGTCTTTTGTCGACGGTAATGTTTGGAAGGGCTATGTCAGATGGAGGCTAAGTCAGGGATTACCTCTTTTAATCATTTTTTAATTCAGGAATCGGGCTGAACGCTTGATTTTCTACGCAGGGATTATTATATTTGCACGTTATGAATCAGAATAGTTGCTTCAACCCGATGCATACGGGCCAGACTCCTCAATCCATGTCTACAACCGATACGGTGGCCGACCCTTCTGAATATTCGGCTCCCGCTCGCTTCGCCGTGCTGATTGCCGATGGCGGAGCCACAAAGACTGAATGGGTGGCTCTCGACCGGAACGGGTGCCGGATCGGTCATCATATAAGTCTCGGAGCCAACGCCGTGGTCACCCCCCGGGAGGAAATGTGTCTGCTTTTTAAGGAAACAGCCCTCCATCTCCCTCACCCTGATGAGGGAGCCGAAATATATTATTATGGAGCTGGATGTGCCACTCCCGAGATATCCCGAAGCGTGGAATCGGCCCTAAAATCAGCGTGGCCCGCAGCCTCGGCTGACGTGGCCTCTGATATGCTCGGAGCCGCCCGCGGGCTCCTCGGCCGTGAGCGGGGAATCGCCTGCATTCTCGGCACAGGCTCCAACGCCGCACTCTGCGATGCCGGAGAAATCCTGAAGGGAATCACTTCCTTAGGATTTATTCTCGGTGACGAAGGAAGCGGAGCGGCTCTCGGAAAACGCTTCTTCGCCGACTATTTCAAAGGGTATCTTCCTGAAAATATAAAGGAGGACTTCGACCGCGAATATGGCTACGGAATTGGAGATGTGCTCACCAGGGTTTACCAACAACTCTCCCCCAACCGATTTCTGGCTTCCATAGCGCCGTTTCTCTGCCGACATTCTGATTCGCCATATATCCGCGCTATGCTCATCAAAGAATTCGCTGAATTTTTCAAACATTACATCGCCACATTCGAAGGGGCACGGCATCTCCCTATTGCCTTCACCGGCTCAATAGCGGATCATTTCGAACGCCCTCTCCGTGATGCGGCTGATTCTCTGGGATTCAAGGTGAGCAAAATTGTCGGCTCCCCCATGGCCGGCCTTATCGATTACCATTCGGCCCCGCTTAATCATGCCCGGAAGGCTGCATCCGATAACCGATAAGCTCTCCTCCGATATAAGCACTCCTCCAATAAATGTAAAGCAATACGAACCTAAATGAATAAATCGTTCCTTCTTCTTTTAGCCTCTCTTCTATCGCCGTGTGCGGCAGAATTGGCATCCGCGCAGACTGTCGATACGCAGGCACAGGAGAGTCCGATTGTGATTCCTCCCCTGTTTGAATATCCCATAGCTCCGGAATCCATGGAAAATCTGACCGACCGATCGAATTGGATGATGGCTAATTTCTGGACGCCGTTTAATTTCAAGTCTACTGCGGCTGTGGATCAGAACGCCCTTAACCATGCGTTTATGGTCTATTCGGGGCCGATGCGCTGGGCCGACCGCGCCGTGGTGATGGAACAGACGGATAAGCTTCTCGATAAGCTTGCCAAAAATCCGACGCTCCTGCTGCAGTTTACCAAAGCAGCGGAAGAGAATCTCTATGGTCCGCGCGCGCAGATGATCATAGATGAAGTCTATATCCGATATCTTGACAAGATTGTCGGCAATAAGAAGATTCCGGAGAGTCGTCGGGCCAGATACAAACATCAGTTAGATCAGCTCCGCAATTCGAAAGTAGGAGATGTGGCTCCCTCTTTTGATTTCATGAATCCATCCGGTCAGAAAGAGACATTCCGCCCGGGGTGGCTAACAGTGATTGAATTCGGCGACCCTTCATGTGCCGACTGCCGCTATGCGAAATTGAAAATGAATACTGATCTGAAATTTTCAAATCTTGTGGAGAAAGGGAAAATAAACGTTCTATTCATTATTCCCGACGCTGAGGATGGCTGGCAGGAGGAACTGGCTAATTATCCCGCTCTCTGGCATACAGGTGCTTCTGACAAGGTGAGCGAGATTTACGATATGCGCACCAGCCCGACACTCTATGTGATCGGCACCGACAACCGTATCATTGCCAAGACCCACGATGTGAACACCGCTATCAGTATAGCCACAGCAGAAGCCACGAAATAAAGCGGTACAAAAAAGTTGCAAAATAAAGCTTAGCAAAATATTGCATTATAAAGCTGCAAAGTGCCACCGACTAAAACTGTCAATCCATTGAATGACTCAATATGAAATCCCTTTTCAAATTCATTAAGAAATACTACATCCGCACCACCGGATATTCCTACACCCACATGGGGCGCCTCTTCCTGCGTCTTTTTGTCGGAGTGATGCTGATGCAGTTTGGTCTGCGCCAGCTGATTCATTTCGATCAGGCTGTGGCGATATTTCCATCCATCTGCGGCATTCCGCCTGAGACCGGCCTTTATATCATGGCCATAATGGAGATTGTCTGCAGTTTCTTCATCATGATAGGATTTCTGACTCGCATGATGACCCTTTTTCCTCTGATTGCGATGGGGATAGCCGAGGTCTATCTCCTGATGACTCAGGATTCGGCACCCTATTTGCTGAATTGGAATCAGACAGGATATCTGCCGATGATGTTCATCGGTATTTATTTCTTCATCATGCTCGTAGGGCCGGGAAAAATCTCTGTGGATTATTTCCTCTCACTCTATATCATCCATTCAGCCAATCACAGCGAATCCGAGCTTGAGGAAGTATAACTGATATCATAATCTAATCCTTAGTCTGATAATCCTTATTCCGATATGAAAATCGCAGTTTTAGTATCCGGTGGTGTCGACAGTGCCGTAGTGGTGGATAAGCTCTACCGCGAGGGTCACGATCTCCATCTTTTCTACATACGCATCGGCATGGACGATGGCAGGGGGGATTGCTCTGCCGAGGAGGATATAGAGATGTGCACTCTTATTGCCCGAAAGTATAATCTTCCTTTCAAGGTCGTATCGCTACATGAGGAATATTGGGACAATGTGATGGCCTATACCTTGCGGACGGTGAAGGAGGGTCTCACCCCTCATCCGGATATGATGTGTAATAAACTCATTAAATTCGGGTTCTTCGAAGAGCGTTGGGGTAAGGATTTCGATAAGACCGCCACAGGCCATTATGCCTCCATTCGGGAGATCGACGGGAAATATTATCTGGCCACCGCCGCTGATCCCGTGAAGGATCAGACCGACTTTCTGGCACAGATCTCCTACGACCAGCTCTCGCATCTCCTCTTTCCGCTTGGCGATCTGCCGAAGAAGGAGGTGCGGCGTCTGGCTGCCGAGGCTGCCCTTCCCAATGCCTCCCGTAAAGACTCACAGGGCATCTGCTTCCTGGGAAAGATCAACTATAATGATTTCCTCGAACGCCATCTCGGCACGCGTGAAGGCCCCGTGATCGAAATTGAGACGGGAAAGAAGATCGGTACTCACCGCGGCTATTGGTTTCATACGATAGGCCAGCGAAAGGGCCTCGGTCTGGGCGGAGGGCCCTGGTTTGTGGTACGTAAGAATGTGCGCGATAATGTGGTATATGTGTCACATGGCTACGACACCCGCAAACAATACGGCCGGATAGTTCCCGTAGAGGAGATGCACTGGATTTCAGGATCTCCCTTCCGGAATGGAGAAGAGGAATTGCCTGTCGCATTCAAGACGCGTCATTCACCGGATTTCTATTCCGGGAAGATCAGAGCCAACCAAGAGGGGGGATTCGTTGTTGAATCTGATGTAGATGTTCAGGGAATAGCCCCGGGGCAATTTGCCATCATCTACACTCCCGACCATACTCTCTGTCTGGGATCCGGAATGATCTCGCTCCCCACTTCCCATAAATCACATTCCCATAAGAATAAGGCACACTCCGAATCCGTATAATATCGCGGCCCGGACCATTTTAGCAACTTACAATGGAAGATAATCAAAGACATAGACTCGAATTAGTAGGCATCACCTACAATCAGATAGAATCAGGCGTATATGCAGTGGTGTTACGCGAGGCCGACGGCGACCGCAGGATTCCGATCATCGTCGGATTTCCGGAGGCGCAGGCAATAGAATGCAAATTGCAGGATGTTACCCCTCCGCGTCCGCTCACCCATGATCTGATGGTTAGTTTCTTGCAAGCTTTCGGAATCACCCTCCGGGAGATAGAGATCAGGAAACTGAACACGGGAGTATTCACTGCCAATCTTATCTTCTCCGATGGCGAGCACACCCGCGTGATTGATTCCCGGAGTTCCGACGGCATAGCACTGGCGATCAGAGCGGGCGCTCCAATCTATACCTCGGAGGAGGTGTTGCGCGAGGCCGGATTCCGCCCCGAGGAAGCACCTAAGAAGACTCGTCCGGCGCGCAGCAGCAGCCGGCCGGTGCAACAGCAGAAAGAAAAGACCATCGAACAGAAAACGCGTAAGGAACTCGAGGCTGAAATGCAGAAAGCCGCCGAATCGGAAGACTACGAGCTCGCAGCGCGCCTCAAAGCCGAGCTCGACCGCCGCTCCGAAGCGGAGTGATAATTAATTTCCAACTATACACATGAGGCTGTGTCAAAATAGGCGCAGCCTCTTCTTTTTAATATGTTGATAAACATAAAACAAAGCCCTGACTTTCTCAAGCCGGGGCTTTGTCATGTCAAAAAGTTTTTGTAACTTTATGA
>JAAVFV010000035.1 GCA_014800525.1 Bacteroidales bacterium
CTCCATGGAATCCGCATACAGACCCTTGAAGAGTTCCCGCTTCCCCTCGAAGAAAGCTTTGAGAGTGGAAAGGAAAAGTGATTTTCCGAAACGGCGTGGTCGTCCTAAGAAATAATACTGACTTCCATTTACGATTTTGTCAATGTACATCGTCTTATCCACATAAAGGAAGCCACCATTACGCAGCATTTCAAAAGACTGCTGGCCAATCGGATATTTCACTGTTTTTCTGTCCATCACATCATTAATTTTGTGCTTGTTGCAAAGATAACAAAATTTTTCAGTCAAAGAATAGGTGGTATATAATAAACGGCGGCCTTCCGGAAAAGGGAAGGCCGCCGGTATATTAAAGGCTTACAGATAGTAAGATATAAATATCAGAGGAAGCAGAGGATCACAATCTGAGCAGCGATTACGCGGCAGAACATTGTAAGAGGATATACAGTGGAGTAGGCCACAGCAGGAGCATCATTATTGGCTACCTTATTAGCATAAGCCAGCGCCGGAGGATCCGTATAGTTACCTGACATCATACCGATAATGGAGAAATAATTGAGTTTATACTTAGCTCTTGCTACAATACCTACCACGATAAGGGGGATTACTGTGATGAGCACACCATAACCGACCCAGATAGCACCTTGTGCATTGAATACAGTAGCCACGAAATTTTTGCCGGCCGCAATTCCGACTGAAGCAAGGAAGAGACAGATACCGATCTCCCGCAGAAGAAGATTTGCGGAGGAGTTGGTATACGTGACAAGATGGAATTTATGACCATAGGCACCGATAAGGATAGCAACCACAAGGGGACCACCGGCAAGACCAAGCTTCATCGGCACCGACATACCGGGGAACTGCAAAGGAATCGAACCAACGATAATACCGAGGAAGATACCGATAAACATCGTAATAAGGTTAGGTTCGTTAAGACGCTTCATCGAGTTTCCGAGTTTAGAGGCCAGATGGTTGATATCCTCGAGTTTCCCCACCACTGTGAGGCGGTCGCCGATCTGAAGACGCAGACCCGGAGTGGCGAGAAGATCGATACCGGCACGGTTTACGCGTGTGACATTCAGTTTATATGCAGAATGCAGACGTAGCGAACCCAGTTTAGAACCATTGTACTCCGTACGTGTAACGACGATGCGGCGGGAAACCACCGGGCCCTTTTCCATCTCCCAGACTTTATCATTCACTATCGGACCGATGAAACGGGTAAAGGTCTCTTCATCCTGGAGGGAGCAGACAAGGAGACAGAGGTCGCCGATTTCAAGTACATCCTTGGAAGTAGGGATAATTACCTGGCCATTGGGCTTCTCGATACGGGATATCACGAAGTCGCTTGAGATCAGAGTATGGAGTTTGAGCATTGAGAGACCATCGATAAGATCGTTGGTCACTTTGAGGGTCACCATATGAGGAGCGAGGGCAGAAGCCTTCTCATCGTTTTCGATCTCAGCGAGTTCTTTTTCAGTGTCGATTTTGAAAATCTTCTTGATGAGAATCATGGTGACAATAATACCGATTACACCAAGAGGATAAGCGGCGGCGTATCCCATTGACATCTGCTGTGTGACATCATATCCATCAGCATTCACCTGCAGATAGGTCTGCTGAGCTGCACCAAGACCGGGAGTATTAGTGACCGCACCACTCATTACGCCGACAAGTTGTGAGATAGAAGTGTTTCCCTCGGCACCACCCTGAATGAAATAGATGGCAAGCATTATTGCCACATTCAGACAAATACCGGTAACGGCAAGAGCATTCATCTTGACACCTCCCTCTTTAAAAGAAGAGAAGAAACCTGGTCCCACCTGCATACCGATGGAGAAGATGAATAGAATCAGGCCGAATTCCCTGAGGAAGTGGAGTACATCGCCATTGACAATGTATCCGAAATGGCCCATAAAGATACCTACGAACAAAACGAAGGTTACGCCGAGCGATACCCCGAAAATCTTAATCTTGCCAAGATAGATACCGGCGAAGATCACAAAAGAATAGAGGATAATCGTGGCGGCCAACGACTCATTGTAGGGTTTGAGTAGATCAATTAGCCAATCCATTTTGATTAGAATTTACAGGCCCTTTGTAAAGAGATGGCAATCAATGAGATATGCCAAATCGGGCCCTTAATTATGAAAAACCTTAAAAAACCGAATGCAAAATTAGTGAAAATCTCCCGTATTAGACGTTATAACATAAGGTAAAATTATGAATATGGATAAAAATAAGATTAAGGTAGCCATTGTAGGCTATGGTAATATCGGAAAATTCTCTCTGGAGGCAGCGCAGGCAGCCGATGATTTTGAAGTAGTAGGTGTGGTTCGTCGCAATCCTGCCGATCGTGAAGGAATTCCTGCCGACATTCCCGTTGCTGCGAGTGTGGCAGATCTTGTAGCTGGAGGTCATCGTCCTGATGTTGCGATTCTGGCCACTCCGACGCGTTCTGTGGAAAAATATGCCAAGGAGATTCTGGCTATGGGCATCAATACAGTCGATTCATTCGATATTCACGGTCAGATTCCTGCATTGCGCAAGAGTCTGGATGCGGCAGCTAAGGCAGGAAATAGTGTCAGTGTCACTGCTGCAGGCTGGGATCCGGGTAGCGACTCAGTGGTCCGCACGCTTCTTGAAGCGTTAGCTCCAAAGGGAATTACCTATACCAATTTCGGACCTGGTATGAGTATGGGTCACACTGTGGCTGTAAAGGCCATCGAAGGTGTAAAAGCTGCTCTTTCCATGACTATTCCCTTGGGCACGGGAATACATCGTCGTATGGTGTATGTGGAACTCGAGCCTGGAAATACACTGGAGGATGTGGCAGCCCGCATCAAGGCTGATCCTTATTTTGCGAGCGATGAAACTCATGTGTTTGAGGTGGAAAGTGTGGACGCCGTAAAAGATATGGGGCATGGCGTGCATATGACCCGCAAGGGAGTATCGGGGGCCACTCAGAATCAGCGTTTCGAATTCTCGATGTCGATCAATAATCCGGCACTTACGGCTCAGGTGCTCGTGGCTTGTGCCCGGGCGGCAGAACGTCTCATACCGGGGTGTTATACCATGATTGAGATTCCTGTAATCGATCTCCTTCCCGGTGACCGCTATAGCTGGATCGGTAAATTAGTATAATCCGGTATTATAGTATAATCCGATAAGTAAAGGCCGCGAAGTTCATTTCAAACTTCGCGGCCTTTATAGTTTATAAATTAGATAATCAGACAAGTTTCTTATACCGGATACGGTGAGGAGTGTCGATACCTCCGTCGCGTTTCTTCTTGAATTCCTCATACTCAGAGTATGAGCCTTCATAGAAAGTGACCTGGCTGTCTCCCTCGAATGCGAGAATATGGGTGGCGATGCGGTCGAGGAACCAACGGTCGTGGCTTACCACAACGGCACACCCTGCGAAATTCTCAAGGCCCTCTTCGAGTGCACGGAGAGTATTGACATCGATATCATTGGTAGGCTCATCGAGCAACAGCACATTTCCCTCCTCTTTAAGAGCCATTGCAAGATGGAGACGGTTGCGTTCACCACCGGAAAGCACACCTATTTTCTTCTCCTGGTCGGCACCTGTGAAATTAAATTTTGATAGATAAGCGCGTGCGTTCATATCGCGGCCCCCCATTCGGAATGATTCCACCCCTTGGGAGATAACCTCATATACCGACTTCTCCGGGTCGAGATCCTTGTGATTCTGGTCGACATATGCCACTTTCACGGTCTCGCCGACATGGAACACACCATTATCCTGCTTCTCCTGACCCATAATGAGGCGGAAGAGAGTGGTCTTACCCGCACCGTTAGGCCCGATAACGCCAACGATACCATTAGGGGGAAGCGTGAAATTGAGATCATTGAAGAGCACCTTATCATCATAAGCCTTAGCCAGATGTTCGGCCTCAATCACCTTATTTCCCAGACGCGGACCATTCGGGATATAGATTTCGAGTTTTTCTTCGCGAGCCTTCTGGTCTTCATTCATCAGGCGATCATAACTGGCGAGACGTGCCTTACCCTTGGCCTGACGTGCTTTGGGAGCCATGCGAACCCATTCGAGCTCACGTTCGAGGGTTTTGCGACGTTTGCTGGCCTGTTTTTCCTCAAGAGCCATACGCTGAGTCTTCTGGTCGAGCCAGGAAGAATAATTACCTTTCCAGGGAATTCCCTCTCCGCGGTCGAGTTCAAGAATCCAGCCTGCCACATGATCGAGGAAGTAACGGTCGTGGGTGACGGCGATCACAGTGCCGGGATACTGCTGTAGGTGCTGTTCCAGCCAATCGATAGATTCTGCATCCAGGTGGTTGGTGGGCTCGTCGAGCAGAAGGATATCGGGTTGCTGAAGAAGGAGACGGCAGAGCGCCACCCGACGCTTTTCTCCTCCTGAAAGCACGGCGATTTTCTTATCATCGGGCGGGCAGCGGAGTGCATCCATCGCACGCTCGAGCTTATTATCGATATTCCAGGCATCACAGGCATCGAGTTTATCCTGAATCTCAGCCTGACGGGCGATGAGGGCGTCCATCTTATCGGGATTTTCAAGCACCTCGGGATCAGCAAAAGCCTCATTCACTTCGTCATATTCCTTAAGGAGATCGAATACGGGTTGAGCACCCTCGCGGACCACTTCGAGCACCGTCTTTTCGGGATCGAGTTTTGGTTCCTGCTCAAGGTATCCCACTGAATAACCGGGTGAAAAGACCACATTACCCTGATAGCTTGTATCAAGACCGGCAATGATCTTGAGGAGGGTAGACTTTCCAGAACCATTCAGACCGATGATGCCGATCTTAGCTCCATAGAAAAAGGAGAGATAGATATTTTTTAGTATCTGTCGCTGTGGTGGGATAATTTTGCTTACCCCCACCATTGAGAAAATAATTTTTTTATCGTCAGCCATAGAAGTTTTATATGGGGATGAATCCAGGATTATTTATGGACCGTGCGGTAGTCGCACTTCACTTTCCCTTTGGCGAGATTATTGAGTTTATTACGTATAATCTGCTTGCGGATTGGGGATACATGGTCGGTATAGACTGTTCCGAGGAGATGGTCGTATTCATGTTGAATGATCCGTGCAAGGAATCCGGTGAATTCCTGTTCGTGCTCCACGAAATTCTCATCGAGCCAGTTAAGCCGTATATGTTCCACACGTTTCACATCTTCCGACAGTCCCGGAAGGGACAGACATCCCTCCGTGCGGCTCACCATCGGCTGATCTTCAATCACCTCGAGTTCGGGATTGATGAGAACCATCTTGGCATCCTTACACTCCGGGAACGAATCTGCAACGGGAGATCCGTCGATTACGATGAGACTGATCGATTTACCAATCTGGGGGGCAGCGAGACCCACTCCCTCAGCATTATACATTGTCTCCCACATATCGGAGATCAACTTCTGCAATCCCGGATAATCGGGATCGAGATCATCTGTTTCCTGACGAAGCACAGGTTCGCCATAGATATATATAGGTTGAATCATAATCGGATAAAATAAAGTTGATTAAGATCAAATGAAACACTCCGGGACAGCAGACTACAGTTTAAAAGAACGATTCTGCAACCATTGGGTCAGAATAAGGACCGCAGCCATTTCATCGGCCCGTTCTTTCTGCTGGCGGTCAGACCTTTTGAATCCTCCGGCGAGCATCTCGCGATGTGCTATTGTGGAGGTGAACCGCTCGTCGACCATCTCAACAGGCATATCGGGCATATGATTGCGAAGACGATTTAGAAAAGGTTTGATATAGCGCATACTTTCAGAAGGGGCGCCATTGAGTTGGCGTGGCTCTCCGATCAGGATTCGCTCCACATTTTCCCGACTGATATACTCGGTGAGAAAATCCCATAAAAGATGGGTCTGAACAGTGGGCAGCCCGTTGGCCGCAATCTGGAGAACGTCTGTAACGGCCACACCACAACGCCGACGTCCATAATCAATAGCTAAAACTCTTCCCATTAAAAATATCGGATCCCGTTAAGCTGAAAATATTCTTATAACTACATACAAAATTACAAAAAAAAGAATGCATTAGGAAATGCATTCTTTTTAAAGATATTGGATAGGGGAGATAATTACTTGTTGTTGCCGAAATAACGCTCGTAAAGACCGGCGAAACCGCGACCATGACGAGCCTCATCCTTAGCCATCTCATGAACAGTGTCATGAATAGCGTCAAGATTCGCTGCCTTAGCATTCTTAGCGATACGCATCTTATCTGCGTTGGCACCAGCCTCAGCGTGCATACGCTTCTCAAGGTTGGTCTTTGTGTCCCATACATGATCACCGAGGAGCTCAGCAAACTTAGAAGCGTGCTCAGCCTCCTCCCAAGCGTAACGCTTGAAGGCATCAGCGATTTCGGGATAACCCTCGCGATCAGCCTGACGGGACATAGCGAGATACATGCCGACCTCTGTACATTCACCCATGAAGTGGTTGTTAAGATCTTTGATCATCTCCTCATCGCAGCCTTTTGCCACACCTATTTCATGTTCAGTAACGAACTTCAGGAGTTCGTCTTCGTTCATTTCTTTGAATTTATTCTGAGGTGCGTTACACTGCGGACACTTCTCGGGAGCTGTCTCACCCTCTGCGATATAACCGCAGACTGTGCAAATCCATTTCTTTGCCATTTTATTTGTAGCTTTAAAGTTATGATTGAGTTTAGTGGAATTTATGCCTTTCGGCAGTTGTTCTAAAATATTAACCTCTGAAGTCGGGAAAAGGTTTGGAAACAAAGCGAAAAAAACGGTATCTTTGTGCCGATTCCCATTTTCTCAGAGTTTTACTGATAAAGAATAACAGAGTTTTACTGATAAAGAATAAAGGAGGGATGGAGGCTGATATTAGAACAGGGTATAAGATATGATTATTGAGGAGTTGAATAAGATGGTGGCCGAAAGATTGGCAGCGGCGAAGGTTGGTAAAGTAATACTTGGACTTAGCGGAGGAAGCGACTCAGTGGCTTTACTACTGATGCTTCTGGCCTCGGAAACCGACGTGAAGTGCGTGCATTGTAATTTCGGGCTCCGGGGGGAGGAAAGCGATGAGGATGAGCGGTTTGTCAGAGATCTATGCCGTAGATTAGGCGTTGAGCTGGATTGCGTCAGTTTTGATGTCGAAGATTATTGCAGAGAGCACAATGTATCGGTGGAGATGGCATGTAGGGAACTACGTTATGAATATTTTCGCCTGATTTTAAGAAAAGAAAGATACGATCGTATTGCCGTGGCACATCATCAGGATGACAATATAGAGACCGTGCTTCTGAATCTATTCCGTGGTACAGGGATAGCAGGCTTGCGTGGAATGCTTCCGGATACGGGGGAGGTGATTCGGCCGTTGCTTGATATACCCAGGAGAGATATCATGACTTATCTCCGTGAGGCCGGAGAAACATTCCGGGTTGATTCATCAAATAATGAGAATCATTACCGCAGGAATTTCATACGTAATGAGCTTCTGCCTCTTATTGAGACTCGCTGGTCCGGAGTGAGAAAAGCCATATCGCGGACTGCGGAAAATATGGCGATAGAGGAGGAATGTTTGGTTGCCCTTGAGAAAGAATTCAAATCGAATCAGGTTGACCCTGATCTGATTCCCAACCGCGATTATTCCGATGATGTGATTGGAAGAAGAGAGCTGAGATGTTTTCTGAAAGGGCATGGAATGGCAGAGATCATGATAGCAGAAATGATGAGTCATGCCCGCAAGGGAAGAATCCGTCCGGGAAGTAAATGGCAATGCGGGGAAGGGATGGTGGAAGTTTCTGCTGAGTATATCGAGTGGATGGATAAAGGAGAAGACACCGATAAGCGAATCCTACCGGATGATTGGGAAATAATCCCTCACTTTAATTCTGCGCAAATGATGAAGCAGATAAAAAAATCCACTTGCAACACACTCTATACCTCACTAAGTCCGGATCAGATCGGAATCCGTAGTCCCCGGGAGGGAGACAGAATTTACCCTCTGGGCATGAAAGGGAGCAAACTTGTGAGTGATGTCATAGCTGAATCAAAACTAAGGCCGTCGGAAAAGCACAGGGTATGCGTAGTATATGAGCGGAGCACAGATAAAATTATCTGGGTTTCTGGAATCAAACGCTCGAAATACGGACTGGCTTCCGAGGAGATACCTATAATATGGGAGATATCAGCTAAAAGGAAAGGAAGATAAGGTACACAGGATAAATAGTATTCAACGCGTCAGGATGCAAGGAGGCATCTATTATTAAAAAATGTGAAATACTATTGAACTAAACAAATGAATCCAATGTTGAATAGATATACCGCCAATCTTTAAAATAGAACAGGGTATATAAGTAAGACTGAATATTATGGAAATCGCACAATGAACAAAACCCAATATATTTTTTCAAAAAGAAGAGGTCGCTGGCTAAGGCCGGTGGCCTCATTTTCTGAGTCTGATTCCCTACAAGTTTTGAGTCTGATTCCCTATAAGTTTTATAGGATTGATAGCTGTAAGTTGGGCCTTCTTATTGAAGTTTTATAAACTTATTTAGATGATGGATTAGGAAATAAGGAAACAAAGTATTAATTTTGTAATACATTATTCGGAAAGGCATAGCGTCACTGCCTCTTCGAGGATTTTCCGATTTCCACTAAGGAGAATCCCTACTCAAAGAAGATCCGATTTCAAATCAAGAACACAATCTACACCATTTATATTTTACCCGGCTAACAGGGCCGGTGTAGGATTGTTCCGTAATGCAACCCGAAATTATCCTGAGTGCCAATAGGATTTTCACATTTTCACACATTCTTTCTATCAATAGGGAGAGGAATGATGTGATGACATGAATCTGATTAACACTCAAGTTTAAGAGCCTTATGGCCTGCAAGGCCAAGCTAATACTGACCATTGCGTTGCATAGGAATAATTATAAAAATCCAATTCCCAAATATATGTATACATTTGATGAATTGATGGCAATGGAGCCTTCGAAGCTGATCGAACTTGCCGAGTCGATGGGCATGAAAAAAGCATCTGATGAGACACAGGAAAACCGAGTCTATTATGTGCTTGACAACGAATCAGCCAACACGGCGAAGAAAGCTGTGGCCCGCGCCCCAAAGAGCAAGGCGGAGAAGGAGAAACAGCCACGTGCAAAGCGTACTCCAAAGAAAGATAAGGGTGCCGAGAAGGCCACCGATCCGACTGTTGTTGAAGATGTTAAAGAAGACACTCCCGTAGAAGCTGATATGACTTCCGTTCCGGAAGCTCCGGCTCCCAAAAAGCGGGGCAGAAAATCCAAAAAGGAATTAGAGGCGATAGCGGCCGCAAAGGCTGCTGAAGCCATGGCTCTTGATGCAGATCTGAATCAGACACAGGTAGCGTCGGCGGAGAAGGGTTCAGGTCAGGTGATTGCCCCTGAACTTTTCGACCAGCCCTCATCTGATTCTCAGGATGCACAGTCTGAGCAGCCCGTAAATCCTCAGGACACTACCGTAGCAGTAGATCCTCAGCCCAAAAATACAGTTGACACTGATTTACCGGAACCGGCTCCCGAACCTAAAAAGAAAGTATTTACTCACAATCCCGACGGAAAGCAGAGTCTGGATATTTTCTTTGGTAATAATAAGGGAAAGACATTTACGCGTCGTCAGAAAAAGGAGGTTGAGGCCCCGGCTCCTATAGTCCCGGCCGGTCCGATCATGATTGCCGAGCCCAATGCAGCGCGTCAGCTAAGCCAGAAGCAGCAGAAGCAGCTCACCAAGAAACAGCGTCAGCAGCAGCGTCAGCTTCAGCAACAACAGCAGATGGCTCCGCAGACCAGTTTTGATTTCGATGGAATCCTCACCACCTCCGGAGTGATGGAGGTGGTTCCCGACGGATATGGTTTCTTACGATCCAGTGATTACAATTATCTCGGAAGTCCCGACGATATATATGTGACTCAGCAGCAGATAAAGGAATATGGACTCAAAACTGGAGATGTGGTAGAGGGAGGAATCCGACCTCCTCGCCCCGGAGAGAAGTATTTCCCGTTGTGCAAGGTCAATACGATAAATGGTCTGACACCGGAAGTGGTTCGCGACCGAGTACCATTCGAACACCTTGTGCCTCTGTTTCCTGAGGAAAAGTTTAATCTTACGGGAGGCAAGACAAATAATCTATCCACACGTGTGGTTGATATGTTTGCCCCTATCGGTAAGGGTCAGCGCGCGTTGATTGTAGCTCCTCCGAAAACCGGTAAGACCATCCTTTTGAAAGATATCGCCAACGCCATTGCCGAGAATCATCCCGAGACTTATATCATCATGCTCCTTATTGATGAACGTCCGGAGGAGGTGACCGATATGGCTCGTAGCGTGAATGCCGAGGTTATAGCGTCCACATTCGATGAGCCGGCAGAGCGTCATGTGAAAATTGCCGGACTTGTATTGGAAAAGGCAAAAAGATTGGTAGAGAGCGGACACGATGTTGTGATAATGCTTGATTCAATCACGCGTCTTGCACGGGCATATAACACCGTATCCCCGGCTTCCGGCAAGATTCTTTCGGGTGGTGTCGATGCCAATGCACTCCAGCGTCCGAAGCGTTTCTTCGGTGCGGCGCGTAATATTGAGAAGGGCGGTTCGCTCACTATCATTGCCACAGCCCTTACGGAAACTTCCTCAAAGATGGATGAGGTGATTTTCGAGGAATTCAAGGGTACTGGAAATATGGAGCTTCAGCTTGACAGGAAGTTGGCCAATAAGCGTATCTTCCCGGCTGTGGATATTATATCCTCTTCCACACGGCGCGATGATCTCCTTGTTTCGAAAGAGACACTCAATCGAATGTGGGTGTTGCGTAATTATATTGCCGACATGACTTCGATGGAGGCAATGGAATTCATAAAGAAACGTATGGAGATGACTCGTTCCAATGAGGAGCTTCTGGTAACGATGAGTAAATAATGGCGGTTGGAATGCAGACATAGTAACGAACCGGAACTTTAAGAACATTGAATAGTATAGGAACACAAATAAGGCTTACGACTTTCGGAGAAAGTCATGGGCCTGCAATGGGAGGCATTCTTGACGGAATGCCTTCACTTGTAAAGATAGATAGAGAAGAAATTCAGCGCGAACTCGATCGCAGGGCCCCGGGCCGACGAGCGGATACATCCCAAAGAAAGGAGCCGGATCGAATTGAAATCCTTTCCGGACTGTCGGAGGAAGGTCTTACACTTGGCAGTCCGATTGGCTTCATAGTGCGCAATCAGGATGCACGCAGTCAAGACTATGGTGGCTATACCAATCGATTCCGTCCGAATCATGCCGATTTCACATATTCCGCTAAATATGGTATACATGCTTTTGCCGGAGGGGGACGAGCCAGTGCACGGGCCACGGTTTCGTGGGTAGCCGGAGGTGCTTTCTGTCGGCAATGGTTACGCGAGCTTGGAGTTAAGGTTGAGGCACATTATATAGCCACTAATAATGTGGAAGAGGCCCGCAACAACGGAGATTCCACCGGAGGCCTTGTAGAGGGTCTGATCACAGGCCTGCCTGTCGGAATCGGAGAACCATTATTCGATAAACTCCACGCCCGTCTCGGAATGGCTATGATGAGTATCAATGGTGTGAAGGGCTTTGAATACGGAGATGGTTTCGGTGCGGCTGAAATGTTAGGATCAGAAGCTGCTGATTTCATGGTGCCCGGAATCAACGGAGGAGTAGGGTTCAAGTCGAATCATAGCGGAGGAATTCTCGGAGGAATCTCTAATGGAATGCCCATAAACTTTCGGGTGGCGTTCAAGCCGACACCAACAATCATGCGGCCATTGGAAACTGTGGATGTCAATAACGAACCGACCATAATTAATCCGGCCGGACGTCATGATCCATGTATTGCAATCCGAGGGGCTGTGGTGGTAGAGGCGATGGCTCTGCTCACAATAGCCGATATGATGCGTATCGCGGGGTATGGTTCCACATATGCCCGCATGAAAGATAAGTAAGTATTCAAAATTAAACGATATTAAGGTTCAAATGATTTATGACCATCTTTTATACTATCTGTGGCTTGTTTTTGGCCGCTTTCAGCTTGTCATTCAGTCGCATACGGAAGTATGCTCCTTCATTCCGCACTGAAATCGGCTCAAAAACAATCTCCCATATAGTATAAATTAATTTTGAACACTTACTTAGATATGAATCCATATTATAAGGATTACCAGGAATATCTAGCCGAGATATTTCCGGGAGAAAAGATTCAGAAAATATCGGTAAATGCCGGATTCAGTTGTCCGAATCGGGATGGAACAATAGGGACCGGGGGATGTATCTATTGTGATAATACCTCGTTCACCCCCTCATATTGCTTTGAAGGGGATTCGGTGAAGATACAACTGGAGAAAGGTAAAATCTTCTTCAGCCGGAAGTATCCTCAAATGCGCTATCTATCTTATTTTCAATCATTTACGAACACATTCAGAGGGACCTCGGTAAGGAAAGGAACAGTAGAGGAACTAAAGAGCTTATATCAGGCTGCCCTGGGAGTGGAACAGGTAGCCGGACTGATAATAGGTTCCCGACCGGATTGCTTTTCAGAAGAATTGATTGCAATGCTGGTGAAACTCAACCAACAGAGTCCGGTATTTGTTGAAATAGGAGCAGAGAGTTCGCATGATTCGACATTAGCCACTATAAATAGGGGGCATGATTGGAAAACTGTGGAAATGGTGGTCAGGCAATTGGCGGAAGCGGGCATCCGAACAGGATTGCATCTCATAATGGGGTTACCGGGTGAGAAGGAGTCCGACATGCTTGAAACCGTAGACCGCAGTTGTGGGTTGCCGATAGATAGTGTGAAATTCCATCATCTTCAGGTGATAGCCGGAACTCGATTATCCGAATTGGTCAGAAATGGCCAATTGAGAGTTGAGCCATGGGATGTGGATGATTATCTGAAATTCTGTTGTAGGATTGTGGAAAGAGTTCCAAAGCATATAGCGATCGAACGATTTCTGGCATCCGCCCCTCCTGCCAAGGTGGAGAGTCCGCGATGGGGTCTGAAGAATTACGAATTTACGGCTAAACTCCATAAACTCTTAGCCTCTACAAATGTCAAAGACAAATAAAGAAAACAATATTCCTCACTTGCTAAACATAAAGGATATGAAAAAAATACTGATGGGTATGGTTACGCTTGGTATAGCCGGGTCAGCCTCAGCGATGGTCAAGATACAGTTTCCTCAGGGAACGACAGGAGAATATACTCTCGAGAGTCGGATTATCAGTGATATGGTGAAGCCCCGTATCCAGCGTCCCCGTCCTGTTGTGGAAGATATAGTGCCACAGAATGGTGAGTATGTATTCAATCAGACAGAGGTCGGAGCTGCGCGATACGTGCTTGAGATAAGCGATAAAGATGCAATCGTATTCTATACTATGCCTTACGAGGATCTGACAGTGGATATAAAATCGATTGCTCCTCTCGATTATTCAGTAAGCGGATCAGTGCTGATGGAGGGTATTTCTTCCTTGCTACCCGAATCCCAGAGAATACAGCGTGAATATGTTACATTGGGATTGAATCCGGATCCCGACAAGGAGGCTATGTCAAAATTGGTGAAGGAATACATGGCCCTTCACAAGCAGTATATTGTGGATCATCCGGAGAGTCCGGCGGCGGTGTACGCATTGATGGAACTCGACGGAGATGATTTCATATCAGGATTTGAGACTCTCACCCCTGAAGCCCGTCTATCCCCATTATATGTCCTGGCTGAGCAGAAGCAGTCGCAGATTGAGAAGCGCAGAGAATCCGAGCGTAAGATGGAGGAACTGAACAAAGGCACACTGGATGCCTATAATTTCTCTCTATCCAACCCGGAAGGGGAGAAGGTGACATTAAGCGATTTCCGTGGAAAATGGGTTATCCTCGATTTCTGGGGAAGTTGGTGTCCATGGTGTATCAAGGGTTTCCCGGCTCTGAGGGAAGCCTATGCTCAGTATGCAGGAAAGCTCGAGATCATTGGAATTGATTGCAACGAAACGGAGCAGGCATGGAAAGATGCGTTATTGAAATATGATTTGCCATGGGTTCAGGTCTATAATAGCGAGATTGGTGCTCAGCGTCTTTACGATGAATATGCAGTCAATGGATTCCCGACCAAGATTGTAATCAATCCGGAGGGGAAGGTAGTAAACATCACGGTAGGAGAGGATCCTTCATTCTTTGAGATGCTTGCAAAGCTTATAAAGTAATAAAGAAGAAATATAAATTTTAGGATAAAAATCGGACGGCCTTGTTAGAAGGTCGTCCGATTTTTAGCTCAGTGAATGAGTAAGGAGTAAAAAAAGCGCGTTGGAGAGAACTCCAACGCGTCTTTTTTATTGGCCTGTCTGAAGGAATAATTACTTCTTCGAACGGTTGCCGTAACGGCTGCGGAATTTGTCGACACGACCAGCGGTATCGACGAGTTTCTGTTTGCCTGTGAAGAAGGGGTGAGAAGAAGAAGTGATCTCAAGCTTTACCAGGGGATATTCCTTGCCATCGATTTCGATAGTCTCGCGTGATGCGACAGTGGAACGGGTGATGAAGATTTCCTCGTTCGACATATCTTTGAACACTACCTCACGGTATTCCTTAGGATGAATGTCTTTTTTCATTTCTTTAATTAATACTGCAGTTAAACTTGGGTATAGCAGGTCGCGATCCCACTATAAATGGCCTACAAAATTAGCAAAAATGCACGACCTATGCAAGCCTCCGGGTGAAAAACCTTATTCATCCGGAGTTTTTGTATCTATATCCGGATCTGTATCAGCAGGTTTGCTATCCGGATCGATATTATCGCTCCGGATTTGACGGAGATAGGCTTCCGCCAATTCAGGATTGAGTTCGAGAAGGAGAAATTCCTCATTGGTCTGGGCTAATTTCACTCCACTGAGTTCGGGTGTTTCGGTGATTGGAGTCTCCTGATTGTCGGATGAGTCATCTGCGGTCTCTTCAATCATTATCTTAATTGAGGAATCCACCGGCAAAGGAGTGGGGCCATACTCCCCGGAAGCGAGAGCCTGGAACTCAGGGGTGATTGTGGAATATTCCGGCCGACCATCCCTGATATCAAGTGCGAGGGCCACAGCCTGATCGGCTATGGTGGTGCCTATTGGTTCAGCTAACGGAGGCATTCCGACATCTTTCCTAACCTTTTCGGCAAGTTCAAGGACATAATCGAATTCCGGAGCATCCTCAACATCCGCCAATTCTGAGCGAACTTCTTCCAGTAATCCCCCGGGGAGATCCGGAAACTGAGGAAGAAGAGTTGGTTCCGGAAGCCGGAAATATCCTTCAATCAGACTACAAGCTTCCAAAAGAAGAGGGATATTACGCTCTGTAGCTGCATCAATTGCAATCTGGAATTGACTTTCAATCCCCTTGGGCATCATTTGGAGAGCCTCATCGAAATCCCGCGGGAGATCTGAGACTGAATCATCGGCTATAGCAAAATCCATACGTATGGATTCCATCTCCTTCCGCAATTTTCTCACAGCATCGAGATCCACATCCAATTCTATCTCCAGCCGGCGACAAAATAGCCAGATAAGTTCCAGAGGGGGGGCGGCAGCTCCACCGGCAAACCACCACACATTAGCATCAATTAAATCCACCCCCTTAAGGATAGCCATAAGAGTGGAGGCAAGGCCGAACCCTGCCGCACATCGGGTATGAAGCCCGATAGGGGTTCGCACAGCATGCTTAAGCTTCGGCATCAGCGAATATATACGGTCAGGAGAAGCCAGGCCACCAAGATCCTCAAGAGTAATCATGTCGACTCCTATGGCTTCAAGCTCCTTTGCTTTCTCGATGAAATATTCATCAGTGAATACCAGTTGAGTCTTTTGGGGACGTCTTTCAGTATCAAACAGACGCGCAAAGAACCCTTTCTTGGGCTGAGGAAGCTGTTCATCGTCCTCAGCATCAATAGCATAGCAGAGACCGCCATCGGCAGCGCCTCCAAATTGCTTGATGAGTAACACCGATTCCCGGATATTATCCACATTATTGAGTGGATCATAAAGGCGCATCACCTGCATGCCATTTGCAAAAGCTTCCTTATAAAAAGCTTCCAGCACATATGGGGGGTGGGGGCTCTTTTCAAATAGATATTTTCCACGACACACACCCGAAATCAAGGAGATATCGCCGAGTTCTCCCGCACATATACGCAGGCGATCCCAAGGACTTTCCCCAAGATCTTTCATCATAAGAGCCGGAACCGCGCCTCCCCATATTTCTATCATTGAGAAATGAGCTTCCCTATACAAGGGAAGGAGGCGCCGGAGGTGTTCATCGTTCAGACGTCCCCCCGCGATTAGTTGCTGGCCATCCCGTAGACTTACGTCCCTTACCTTAATCAGACTGGGCATATAATCTAATGAAAATTTCAAATCTGAATATTATTCAAAAGCTCCTTCCATTGTCTCGGCCACTTCTTCAGTTTCGGCCTGACCGCCTGACCATACCGGAGTATCGCATAGCACAAATCCCTCCGGGAAGGGGAATTTCGCCGTCTGTTTATAGGGCAGATTAGGATTGGAATACACTTTTCTAAGGTATTCACCATAGATTGGCAATGCAGCCTTGGCTCCCTGACCGTATGCCATCGAATTAAAGTGGATATAACGTTCGTCACCACCTACCCATACACCGGTCACCAGATCAGGCGTATATCCAAGGAACCATGCGTCGGAGTTTGAGTTGGTGGTACCCGTCTTTCCTCCCATATCGACAGTGAGTCCATAAGTTCCTCGCAACGAGCGGCCTGTGCCATTATCGATCACACTCTGCATGATATCAATCATCTTGAAGGCTGCGGCCTCACTCATCACTTCCGTACGATGAGGAACGGCGGTGAAGATCACATTGCCCTGATTATCCTCGATTCGTGTCACAAAAATGGGATCCACCCTGACACCCTTACCGGGAAAGGCCGTATAAGCAGCCACCATGTTTCCGATCGATACATCAGCAGTGCCGAGACAGAGCGGGGGAGTGGCATCGATAAATCCGGTGATACCGAAGAGGCGCATTTTATTAGCAAGATTGGCAGCGCCATATTTCTGGACGAGACGAGCTGAAATCTGGTTGTTTGAAGAGGTGAGGCCCTGCTTTAGAGTAAGCATCCCATGGCCGGCTCCGCCGCGCGGACTCCAATTGCCCATTGTGAACTGGGCGCTCGAATATGTGGTGCAGGGATCGTCTCCCTCTTCCATTGCGATTGAATAGAGGAAGGGCTTTACAGTCGAACCAATCTGACGTTTACCCCGTGACACCATATCATATTGGAAATTGGAGAAATCAGGGCCGCCTACGTAAGCCTTAACATATCCCGTGGTGGGATCCATACTCATCATGCCGGCACGCAGAATACCCTTCATATATAATACCGAATCATATGGAGACATGGTGATAGTCTTTGTGCCCGGCACTACCTGACGCTTTCCATCACGAGTCTCGGAGATCCATGCGAAAACATCCATCTCATAGGGAGTGTGCATCACTCTCTCAATCTCGGCTTCCGAAATCCCGGCCTGTTTCATTGTGCGGTAGCGATCAGATTGACGGACAGCAGCTTTAATGAGTTTCTGCACACCGGACGAACTCAACTCCGAAGGATCCGAAGTATAGGGACCATTACGTGAGCCGCGTTTCTCGGCTGTGAATGCGGGTTGGAGATAACCTCCCAAATGATTATAGACGGCTTGCTCGGCATATGTCTGCATCGCCACATCAATAGAGGTATAGATACGCAGACCATCAGTATAGAGATCATAATATGTTCCATCAGGCTTGGGATTTTTCAAAATCCAGCCATAGAGGGGATTCTCCTCCCATGCCGTAGAATCGGTGTTATAATTTCCCCAGGCAATATTATAAGCCATAGTGGAGGAATAGTCCGAACGTTTAGGGCGGACAGGTTTTTTCGCAGTCATCAGACGCCGTATCTCTTCACGCAGATACGGAGCCATACCCTCTTTATGATCCACCTTATGATAGTCGAGTTTCATTTCGGAAGCTTTCAGTGTCTCGGCCTCTCCCTCTGTCAGAAAACCGGCTTTCAACATCTGGTCTAACACCACATTGCGGCGGTTGCGGGTGCGTTCCGGATGGCGGAGGGGATTGTAATAACTCGGATTTTTGAGCATGCCGACCAACATCGCAGCCTCTTCCGCCTTGAGTTGCCCCGGCTCCTTACCGAAATATACATTTGCAGCCGTCTTGATACCTACCGCATTATTGAGGAAATCAAAACGGTTGAGATACATATTTATGATCTCATCCTTGGTATAGAAGCGTTCGAGCTTTACGGCAATCATCCATTCTATAGGTTTCTGGATGGCTCGTTTAAAACTATTTGACGATGGGGTGGAATACAGCTGCTTAGCCAGCTGCTGAGTGATGGTTGACGCACCGCCGGATGATTTGTCACCCATGAGAAGGGTTTTGAAGATGGTGCGGCCCAGCGCCCGGAAGTCAATGCCGGAATGCTCTTCGAATCGGACATCCTCAGTTGCCAACAGAGCTTTAATCACATAAGGAGAAAGATTGTCGTAATCGGTATATACTCGATTCCCGGCTCCGTAATAATATCGGCCCAGTTCAGTTTTGCCATTGGAAGCATAAATCTGAGATGCCAGCTTGTCGTGGGGATCCTCGAGTTCATCGATAGGAGGCATATATCCGATCACTCCATTGTAAATCAGCAGAAGAAAAAGGAAAATGAAGCAACCGAGGCTAAGGAAAGAAATCCATAGCCACTTCACGATGTTACGGCTACGGCGAGCCTTTCGACGCGCCTTTTCCTGAATGGGATTATCGGGATTGGTAAGTTCAGAATTCATAAATCGGGATACATTGCGTATAGAGCAACTGCAAATTTACTAAAAAATCAGCAGTTAGCCTATGCTCCATCCATTTTTAGTGGATGGAGCCTATTTCTTTTTTACGGAGAATCCGAATTTTCCGATTAACTCTCCGAGGGAGAAGTATTTGCCATGACTATATACCAGCAGACCGGCCTCCTCAAGATTGAAAGCTCCCGTTTCAGGATCTATCCATCGGGAATCGGCTCTGACATTCAGCACATCGGCAATAAACATATCATGCGAGCCGAGATGCATGATTTCCTTCACCCGGCATTCAATCGATAGGGGCGACTGATCGATGGTGGGGGAGGCCACCATTTCACCGGGGATTGGAGTGAGACCGGTCTCCTTCCATTTATCGTACTGCCCTCCCGACCGCACACCGGCCCAGTCGGTGGCGCGAGCCATGTCGGTGGTGGTGAGATTGATGGTGAATTCCATATTTCGGACAATCAGGGGATATGAATGTCGCTCGGGGCGCACGGAGATATAACACATGGCAGGATTTGTGCATATCGTACCAGTCCATGCCACGGTCAGCATATTCCAATCATCAGGGGTGGATCCACATGTCACCAACACAGCCGGAAGGGGATTGATCATTGTTCCGGGTTTCCAACTTATCTTGCTCATAATTGCATTCTTTTGATATATAAAAATAGTGGGGGAAAGAAGAGGGATGGGAAATATGAGGCAAAAATAATAACTCCCGCTGAAATAAAAGGTATCCTTTAGAAATTTATCTCCATCGGTGATAAGTAGCTCACATCAATTAATTAATGTATTGGCCTTGAATATTAAAAGGAAACATGAATCATAAAACTTGATATTTTTGGTCGCTTTTGGCTTGTCATTCAGTCGCATAGCCCGCTATGCTCCTTCATTCCGTACCAAAATCGTCTCAAAAATCTCTAAGTTTTATGTATTCATTAATTGTTGAGAGCTACTTAAGAATGGGCATGAAATAAACATAAATTAAGAAGTGGGGAGAGATATATTTGGTAAAGTTTATTAATTTTGTGGGATAGAAATCCTGTGATTGAAGTTTAGACTCCATCCAATAAAAAATTTTTATGCAGGGTCGCATCTCAGGGAGCAGATATTGCCTTGCAGACGAAGGAGCGTAGCGAGCTATGTGACTGAGTCAATTGAAAATCGACGAGTTTCCTCTGAAATAAACAATGACGAGTCAAAAGGCAATAGATGCCCCTGAGATGCGTGGATGAAATAATTTAAAAACTTTAATTTTAATCAATTTAAATATAATGGCTCTTGCCACTAAATAAATTTACCTTCGTCCGGTCTCTTTTTGGCTCAAATCCCGAATCTCTTCGGTCACAGCTCGAAGGCTGCTCCCTCAGAGATTCAAGATTTTAGCTCAAAAATCGACCGCCCTGCATTTAATATTTTTTATTGGATGGAGTCTAATAACTTCATCTGATCAACCAACATATACTGATATGAATAACGACGAATTATTGAAAGAGGTGACTGTGAAAGCCGAGAAGTGGCTTGGTCCGCAGTACGATGAAGAGACCCGTGCCGAAGTGAAGGCAATGCTTGATAATGAGGATAAGACAGACCTGATAGAAAGCTTCTATAAAGATCTTGAGTTCGGAACAGGCGGTCTGCGTGGCATCATGGGTGCAGGTTCCAACCGTATGAATATCTATACTGTGGGTGCAGCTACACAAGGCTTGGCCAATTATCTGAAAGACTGCTTCAAAGAAGAGCCTCAGATCAGTGTAATCATCGGACATGACGTGCGCAATAACTCTGCTAAATTCGCAAAGATCTCTGCCGATATTTTCTCTGCAAACGGCATCAAAGTATATCTTATCGACGGCCCGTGTCCCACTCCGGAGGTGTCCTATGGTATCCGCAAGCTCGGATGTCAGAGCGGTGTGATGATTACGGCAAGTCATAACCCGAAAGAATACAACGGCTATAAGGCATATTGGTCGGATGGAGCACAGATGATCGCTCCCCACGATGTAAAGACCATTGAATACGTAAACGCCATCACAAGCGTGGATCAGATAAAATTCCAGGGAAATCCGGATTTGATTGAAGTGATCGGTGAGAAACTCGACAAAGAATACCTGGCAGATATCCATACACTTTCTCTTGATCCCGAAGCCGACAAGCGCCATAAGGATATGAAGATTGTTTATACTCCTATCCATGGTACCGGTCTGCGTCTTATGTACGATTCTCTTAAGCTGTGGGGCTTTGAGAATGTGATTCATGTGGAGGAACAGGATATCCAGAGCGGTAACTTCCCGACTGTGGTATCTCCTAACCCGGAGAACTCGGAGGCTATGGCCATGGGCGTGGCGAAAGCTAAGGAGACAGGAGCCAGCCTTGTTATCGCTTCTGATCCGGATGCCGACCGTGTTGGTCTGGTGGTGCGTGACAAGAAGGGCGAATACCAGCTTGTGAACGGCAACCAGATCTGTATGCTCCTTATTTACTATATCATCACCAAGAATGTAGAGGCCGGGCTGATGAAGGGAAATGAATATGTGGTTAAGACCATCGTTACCACTGAGGCCATCAAGCGTATCGCTGATGCCAATAATGTGAAATGCTACGACTGCTTTACAGGCTTCAAATGGATTGCCGATGTGATGCGCAATCTTGAAGGCTCGATGCGTTATCTCGGTGGTGGAGAGGAGAGCTATGGCTTCCTGGCTGAGACATTCGTTCGCGATAAGGATTCAATTTCCGCCAATTCATTGATTTGTGAATGTGCGGCTTGGGCAGCAGATAAGGGCAAGAACCTCTATGAAGTGCTTATCGATATTTATCAGAAATATGGTTTCTCCCGTGAGCGCGGTGTGAGTGTGGTTCGCCCCGGTAAGAGCGGAGCTGAGGAGATAATTGCGATGATGAAGAATTTCCGCGAGAATCCCCCCAAGACTCTTGGTGGAAGTCCGTTGACATGTGTTAAAGACTATGCAGACCTCAATTGTAAGGATCTGAAGAGCGGAACTGTCGAGAAACTCGATTTCCCCACCACAAGCAATGTGCTGCAGTTCTTCACTGAGAATGGAGACAAGGTTTCCATCCGTCCTTCCGGCACAGAGCCTAAGATCAAATTCTATGTAGAGGTTCGTGAAGACTTCAGGAATAAGGAGGATTATGAGGCTGTAGTGGCTCAGGCCGATAAGCACATCGATGCCATTCTTGCAGATCTCGGTGTGAAATAACGATACTTCGGTGTGAAATAAACACCTCCGACTAACTTGAACAGAGTTCCGTGATTATTCTTTACCAATAAGGAATAATCACGGGATTCTTATTTTTCAGTATGATCACGGAATGATTGGTCAAATATATTTGCACCAATAATCAATGTTTCTTATCTTTACATTTCAAATTATACTTAGAGAGTTGTCCGGCTATCAGAGTCTTAATCCATTTCGCTGAATCATGAAACGAATCGTGCATATTTTCCTGCTGCTTATGATCGGTTTCCTTCTCTTAGGAGGGAAATCGTATGCTCAGATGCCGGTAAAAATTCGAGTTAAGCCGACAGTTGAACCTGATACAGCCGATTTAAACTTTTATGGAAAGAAACATTTCTGGCGCGCAGCCGGAGAAGTGGTGGGCTTCAATCTCGGACTCTGGGCATTCGATCGGTATGTGCAACATGGAGACTGGGCCTACATTAATTTTCATACCATAAAAGAAAACTTCAGACACGGATTTATCTGGGATAACGATCTCTTGGGCACCAATACATTCCTGCATCCCTATAACGGGAATCTCTATTATACGGCAGGGCGTGCCAATGGCTTTAATTACTGGCAATCCGAACTATTCGCAATAGCGGGGAGCGGTATGTGGGAGCTTTTTATGGAACGGGAATATCCGTCGACCAATGATTTTATAGCTACACCCATCGGAGGAGCAGCAATAGGAGAGACACTTTTCCGTGCCTCGGATGCAGTGCTCGACGACAGCAGCAGAGGCTGGGAGCGGTTTGGACGTGAGATAGCGGGGTTTGTGCTATCTCCCATGCGAGGCATCAACCGGATTATTACCGGACAGGCATGGCATTGGCGACCCACGACCGGAAGACTATTCGGCCGACCCAATATAGCACTGCAAGTATCGCTCGGGCTTAAGATGATGGAGTTTCAGGGCCGGATGCGCAAGCCGTTTTTCGGAGGCTCGATGCAGATAGATTTGGAATATGGCGACAGGTTTGAGGCCCGTTCCACAAAACCGTATGATTATTTCACTGTCAAAGCCGAAATTCAGGCTCTGAAATACCAGCCGGTTCTTAATCAGCTTCAGATTAAGGGCCGACTGTTGAGTCGGGAGATATTTGATAATTACAGGTCAAGTGGCACAATCGGACTCTACCAGCATTTCGATTTCTATGATAGCGATACGATCAGGAGTCTGGATAACAAGGTGCCCTATAAATTGGGAATTCCAGCCTCATTGGGCGCGGGATTTTTATTCAGGGATGTCGATCGGGGTAAATTTGTATTCGATGCCTATGCACACGCCAATGCCATAATTTTGGGAGGAATCCTGAGCGATCATTATAAGGAAGACGAGCGCAACTATAACTGGGGCTCGGGATTTTCTTTAAAGGGGGGATTCCATGTGATCTGGGATCATGGAAAATTCACAGCTCAGGCCATGAATGAATATTACCGGATGTTCACATGGAAAGGCTATCGTCAGGGGATAGACCTGGAAAAGGAAGACTTTCATACATTGAATGTGCAGGGAGATAAATCGGTAGCCTTCTTTAATGTTACAGAAGTCAGACTCGACTATCGGATCATGCGCCATTTATATGGCACCTTTATTTTTAAAAACCAATTGCGACACACCCGTTACCGTGATTTTCCGGATGTGGCGAGTAGCACGATGGATTTCCGGCTGATGGCTACTTATAAATTCTGATTTTTTAGTAAATTTGCATTTCATAATCTGAATGATTCCGGTTTTAAAAAAGGAATTATAATGAATTATAATATCTGAAGAATGGATTCCGAGATTCAGAGCTATAAAATAATAACTACCTACCATGATACAATCAATGACCGGTTTCGGCCGGGGTCTATCTTCCTCTCCAACAAAGAAAATTACAGTAGAAATAAAGAGTCTCAACAGCAAGCAGGCTGATGTTTCGATGCGTGTGCCTCAGATATTCCGCGAACTTGAAGTGGAGACACGCAATAATATCGCTGCATCACTGGAGCGAGGAAAGATTGATGTGACAGTGAATCTGGAGACACTCTCTTCGGAGGTGTGTGCCACAATCAATGTGCCCGTATTGGCAGAATATAAGAAACAGCTTGAAAATATGGGTAAGGAACTCTGTATCGGAACTCCGGCAGATTGGTATCTCACACTCATGCGTCTTCCGGATTCCATGAAGACAGAGACTGCTCATCTTGATCCGGAAGATATCGCGGCATTCCGTGCTGCCACTGAAGAGGCTATGCAGGAACTCCGTGCCTTCCGTCTGCGCGAAGGCCAGAAACTCTATAACTTCTTTATCTCCAAGATTCATAATATAGGAAATCTCCTTAATGAAGTGGAGCCTTATGAAGAGAGCAGAGTAGGGAAAATCCGGGGACGACTTGAGGAACAGCTTAGCCGCCTCACTACGATAGAATACGACCGTGGCCGTCTCGAACAGGAACTGATATTCTATATCGAGAAGCTCGATATTAGCGAAGAAAAATTGCGCCTGCGCACTCATCTCGACTATTTCCTTACCACCCTCGGCTCTGAGGACACGCTTCCGGAGCAGGGACAGGGTAAGAAACTTGGTTTCATCGCTCAGGAAATGGGTCGGGAAATCAATACTCTCGGATCTAAAGCCAATCAGGCAGAAATGCAGATGATTGTGGTGAAGATGAAAGATGAGCTTGAGCAGATTAAGGAGCAGGTATTAAATGTATTATAGGAGATAGAGAATGAAAGGAAAGATAATCGTAGTCTCAGCCCCATCGGGAACGGGAAAATCGACCGTTATCGGACACCTTATGCAACGTCCCGAACTGCGTCTTGAATTTTCTATTTCCGCCACAAGCCGCAAGCCGCGTGGCGCAGAGCAGGATGGTCGGGAATATTATTTTCTCACCCCGGAGGAGTTCCGACGTCGTGTCGACACCGGAGAATTTGTGGAATGGGAGGAAGTATATGCCGGCACATGTTACGGAACTCTGGTTTCAGAAGTGGAGCGGGTCACGGGAAGCGGCCACAATTTGATAATGGATGTCGATGTCAAGGGTGCGATGAATATCAAGAAGCATTTCGGAGATCAGGCCCTTACCATCTTTATCCTTCCTCCATCAATGGAAGAGCTGGAGAATCGTCTTCGCTCCCGTAACACTGATACAGAAGAATCTATTGCCAAACGTCTTGAAAAGGCGGATTTCGAAATGAGTTTTGCCGATCGGTTTGATATCCGGATAATCAATGATAGTCTCGATGACGCTGTAGAGGCCTCTGCAAAAGCCATTAAGGATTTCGCAAAATAGATTCGGTCTGAAAAGAAGCCGCATTAAAAGAGGATAATAGAGATGAGAATAGCGATATTCGGAGGGAGCTTCAATCCGATTCATACAGGTCATGCACTGATGGCGCAGACTGTAGCCGAATCCGGACTTGCGGATGAAGTCTGGATGATGGTGAGTCCGCAGAATCCTTGGAAAGATGAGGCCAATCTTATGGATGAAAAGAAGCGTATGGAGTTGGTGAGGCTTGCTGTGAATGAGATTCCCGGAGTAGAGGCCAGTGATTTTGAATTTAGTCTGCCAAAGCCCTCGTTCACTTATGCCACTCTCCGGGCGCTTCAGACCGCTTATCCTCAGCATCAGTTTCTGCTCCTGATCGGCTCCGACAATTGGAATGCCTTCAGTAAATGGCGAAACTGGGAGGAGATACTTTCAGGATTTGAATTGTTGATATATCAGAGACCTGACGTTCCGGCACGAGGGCCCTTTCCTGAGGGTGTCCATCTTCTGGACAACGTGCCACAGATGATGGTGTCTTCCACTTATATCCGTCGGCGTATCGCAGACGGAAAAAGTCTACGCTTTCTTGTCCCTGAGGCCATAAGGGAACACCTTGAAGGAAAACCGGAATAACAGGGAAAGGTCTTATCATGTGAATATCGAATTTATGTGAATATCGAAATCAACAATATAAAAACCTAAACTCCTAAACTATGGAAGATCAGATTCAATCACAGCTTATGAATATCACGGCACACGCCGCGCGTTATTGTTCGATGGTGGAGCATGCTCCCGAATTCGGCAAGAAAGAATTCATATCGGAAGCCCTGCAACTGTTGCCAGCGATATACATGGATTTCTCCGACCCGGAATTGAATTTCGGTGAGACTGATGAATATCTGTCCACCTATGTGGACGAAGCCTACTATAATCAGGTGAAACAGCAGATTGCCTCGCTCATGGGAGAATATGATGTCTATCTCGAAACCTTCGAAGAGGATATGAAATATAGCGATACCCCGGTGGCAGCATCAATTTCGGAATCGCTGGCTGATATTTTCCAGGCGCTGTATAACTTCACATCCAATGTCCGGGAGAGCGAGGGAACAGATGTGATAGCGGCCTATCAGGAATGTCGTGAAAATTTTGAGGGATATTGGTCACAGACACTATGTAATGTGATGCGTGCACTCAATAATTTAAAATATAATTCCAATCTTGAAGAGGAAACAGAGGATGAATAATCCCTATCGAGGATGGTGTCTAACAATTTTATCGAAAGGAAGTCGTTATTATAGTAGTCGTGGATTAACAGACGAAACGTTAATACATAAACGAAATCCGGAGCTTCGCATGCTGCAAAAAGATTGATTCCTTATCGAATTCCTAAGTTTTATCCAACAATCTCTTTTATTGCGTGGACACTCAGGAAGATAGGAAATAATACAACTACCGAGGCGAAGGATAGACAGAACATCTATACGATTACAACGAGCAGGAAATGAAGACACCACTCATACTGGGAGCCGCCGTGGCGGCCTGTGCCTTGGCTCCGGCAGCCAAAGACGCAGTGATAATGACCGTAAATGGAGAGGCTGTACCACAGTCAGAATTCGAATATCTGTATAACAAGAATTCCGAGCAACAGCAGAGCCCGCAGCCGATCGATGAATATCTGGAGATGTTTAAGCTCTATAAACTGAAGGTTGCAGAGGCGCGCGCCCAGCATCTTGATACTCTCGCTCAGTTTAAGCGTGAGATGGCAGAGTATCGTCATGATCTTGCAGCTCCATATCTGACAGATTCCACCTACATAAATACTCTGTTTCAGGAAACCCTCAATCGTCTGGATCAGGAGGCTGAGGCTCAGCACATAATGTGGTTTAAGACCCGCGATGGCAAGAAGAATGCCGCATTGCGCGCCCAGGCCGACAGTGTATTGAAAGTGTTGCGCGCCGGTGGTGACTTCGAAGAGCTCGCAAAGAAATTTTCTGACGACGAGCCCAGTGCCGTAAAGGGAGGTTATATGGGTTATATTCCCGCAATGCGTCTGCCATATGCCTTCGAGACCGCCGCTTATACCCTTGGAGATGGTGAAATATCGGATGTGGTAGTCACTCCTATGGGCTATCATATCCTAAAGGGAGGAAAGAAGCGGAAATCAGACGGACAAGTGAGCGCTTCACATATCCTTTTTGGCAAAGATCGTCTGGCACAGAGAGGCAGCGATCCAAAGGCAGCTGCAGATTCTCTATATGTGATTCTTGTGGAGCATCCTAATACCTTCCATGCCAATGCCTACGCATATTCCGATGATCCCGGATCTCAGCAGAAGGGTGGTCGGCTCGGATGGTTTTCACGCGGCCAGATGGTGGCTGAATTTGACTCCGTGGCGTTTGCGCTTGCAGATGGCGAGATTTCAAAGCCGGTACAGACCCAGTTTGGATGGCATATCATCAAGCGTGAGGATCATCGCGCCCATGCTCCGGAGAATGATATAAAAACTCAATTCCTTCGCATGATCTCTTATGGTCAGGATCCACGTAAGGGTATGATCCGTGATGAGGAGTCGGCACGTCTGGCAAAGAAACATAATGGAACCTTCAACAAAGCCCTTCTTGACCGGCTCGCCAAGGAGGTGAACACCGGTATTGACAGCACCTTCTATCAGCGCTGGTCGACAGCTCCGCTTGCCGGTGAGGTGATTTATTCAGTGGATGGAACTCCCACGACAATGGGTGAGCTTATCGCCACTCTTCCGCTGATGCCTATTTCAGCAGATGCTCCGGTCTATATCGACAGAATCTCCAAGGACCGATATAATGAAGCACTCCGCACAGCGGAAGAAACTTTAATCATGGAGCAAAATCCCGACTATGCCAATCTATATAAGGAATATGTGGATGGAAGCTTGCTTTATGAGGTAAGCCTCCGCAGCGTATGGGACAAGGCAGCAAAAGATGAAGCCGGTCTGCAGAAGTTCTTTGATGCAAATCGTAAGAAATATGATTTCAACGACACGAAGGTAAAGGGTTATCTGGTTCAGGTAAGCAACGACAGCGTGATGGGCGCCGTGAAAGCGCGGGCTGCAGAACTTGAAGAGGATAAACTGACCTCGACCTTGCGTAAAGAATTCCAGGGTTCTCTTTTAATCAGAAAGGTGCTCGAATCCAAGGGTGGAAATGCGATGGTGGATCAGATCATGTTTGATGGTCCGGAGGCAAAATCCTCTGATGCGCGTTATCCTGTATTCTTCCTGCTCAATCCCCGAATGATTACGGCCCCTGAGGAATTGGCTGATGTGAAGGGTCTTGTTGTGGCCGACTATCAGTGCAAACTCCAGAAGGATTGGGAGGAATCCCTGAAATCAAAATATCCGGTGAAGGTCGATAAGGAAGTCCTTGCCAAGGTGAAGGAGAAGTACTCGAAGAATAAGAAGTGATATTTTCATTTCAACCATGACCGATAACGTCAATACCAATATAAGAAAACGTGTAAGCCTCTGCCGTCTGATGATGGCAGGGCTTGTCGGTTTCTTTACGGTAGGGTTGATGGCTTGTAGGGGAAAGGCCACTACCGCGGTCCCCTCGGAAGAGGAGATTGTGTTGGTCACGGTGAAAGACTCTGTGCTTACAAAAGAGGCTGTGGAGCGAATGATTCCGACCGGGCTGGAGCCCTCCGACAGTATCGCGATGTTTGAGACCATTCTCAATAACTGGATACAACATCAGGTGCTGACAAGTGTGGCCGAAGAAAATCTCACTGATATGGAGAGAATCGAACGGCTCACACGCGAATATCGGGATCAGCTCATTATTGAGGATTATCTACGCAAGATGAGCTCTTCAGTATCGGCCACTCCTTCTGCCAAAGAGATGAAACAATACTATGATGCTCATCCAGAAGAATTTGTTCTCAGTCAGCCGCTTGTGAAGGGTGCTTGGTTGCAGACCAGAGAGGATGATGCGCAGATTGAGAATCTCCGTCAATGGATGCGGGCTAAGGATGAATCATCACTTGATCAGCTGGAGAAGTATGGGATGAAACATGCCATGCGATATGAATATTTCGGGGAGACGTGGGTGCCTTGGAGTGAAGTGACTGAAAGGATACCATATCGTTTCGGAAATGGAGATGAGTTTCTTAAATCCAATAGCGATTTTGAGACTCTGAAGGGAAATGAGATCTATCTCCTCCATGTCAGGGAGTGGTTGCCATCCGGGGCGCAGGAGCCGTTTGAATCTGCCCGGCAGAAGATCGCCGGGATTTTAATGGAGCGTGCGATAGCTGAGAAGCGGGTCTCATTGATCAGGTCGATATATCAGAAGGCCATGAAGGATGGCACCATGGTAGCGGGAGATTATAACCCTCTGACCTCTGAGATGAAAAAATAGAGAACGATGGGATAAAAAGGACAGTAGAAAGGATAAGGGTAAAGAAAATTAAGAAAGAAACAAAGACGTGAAACTACGAAATCTCTGGATAATTCCGGCTGCAATGGCAGCGGCGTGTGTATTTGCAGCGCCTATAAAGAAAAATGTTGTCGATGAAGTGGCGTGGATAGTAGGCGATGAACCCATCTTCCGTTCTGAGATTGAGGAGCAATATTCCCAGCTGCGTTCAGAAGGGAGTTCGATTCAGGGAGATCCCTATTGTGTGATTCCTGAGCGCCTTGCTGTCGAAAAGCTTTTCCTTCATCAGGCGAAAGTGGATACGATAGTTCCTCCGGAAGGAAATGTGCAGAATCAGGCCGAACAGCGTCTGCAGATGTTTGTCAATAATCTGGGCAGCAAGGAGAAGGTAGAGGAATATTTCAACAAACCGTTCTCATCGCTCAAGGAGCAGATTGTCGACATGATCCGTACACAATATACGGTGGAGATGGTGAAGAATAATCTCACGAAGGGAGTGAAAGGGACGCCGAATGATGTCAGGAAGTATTACGACCAGCTTTCAGCTGATTCGATTCCTTATGTTCCCTTGCAGGTGGAGGTACAGATAATCCAGATCAATCCTGTGATTCCGGCTCAGGAGATTGAGGATATAAAGGCCCGCTTGCGTGAGATGGCCGATCGTGTGAATAAAGGAGAGGCGAGTTTCTCAACTCTAGCTATCGCCTATAGTGAGGATGGCTCAGCCCGTCAGGGAGGGGAACTCGGATTTGCCGGTCGCTCACGCTTTGTGCCGGAGTTCTCCAATGTGGCCTTCAACCTCAACGATCCCAAGAAGGTGTCGCGGATAGTGGAGACCGAATATGGCTATCACATTATCCAGCTCATTGAAAAACGCGGAGACCAGGCGAATTTCCGTCATATTCTTCTCCGGCCGAAGGTGAGCGAAAAGGATCTGGAGCAGGCACGTGTGCGTCTCGACTCTCTTCGAAAGGAGATTCTTGCTGATAAATTCACATTTGAGGAAGCGGCTCAGTTTGTATCGCAGGATAAGGATACGAAGAATAACAAAGGTCTGATGGTGAATCCCCAGACGGGAAGTTCCCGTTTTGAGATGTCGCAGCTTCCTCCGGAAATCGCTCGCCGTGTGGAGAGTATGGAGCCGGGAGAATTATCGGATGCGTTTGTAATGAAGGATGCGGCTATGAATAAGGATGTAGTGGTGGTGGTGAAACTCGCGAGCCGCACTCCCGGACACAAGGCTACTCTGACCGATGATTTTCATCTTATGAAGCAGATGTATGAAGAGTATCAGAAAGACCGGATCGTAACCGATTGGATTGAAAAGAAAATAAAGAGCACATATACAAAGATTGGAGATGGTTGGGATGGATGCGAATTCCAGTATAAAGGCTGGAAGAAATGATATGCCCGTCGCTCAACCGAAATTGAAGTATAACTCTTTAATTCTTAGGAAGTAATAAATCTTAAGATTTATCCATGCTGAAGAAAACCCCTTATTTCATCATATCATTCCTGGCAATAGCGATATTGTCAGGAATTTTGTCCATTGTAGAAAGAGCTCATGCCGGCCGTACGGGGCAGGTAAAGAAGGAAGAGGCATTCACCCGTCCGAAGCCAACAAAACCAATTCAGCCGGGTATTCCGACGGTCGACCGCTTTCAGGAAGATAAGGTGTTTCTGGAGAATGCCGATTCTCTGTTTCGGCCGAGTGGTGAGATTGAGGAAGTGCAGATTGTAAAGGGTTCAGTAAAATTCCGGCAGGGGGGTATGTGGATGTTTTGCGATTCGGCCTATTATTATCCGGTCCGCAATTCGCTTGATGCATTTGGCCATGTGGTGATGGAGCAGGGAGATACACTGTTTGTATATTCCGACCGTCTTTATTATGATGGTTCAATCCGACATGCCGTGTTGGTAAACGGTCCGTCTCAGCGGGAGGTGAAGCTGAAGAACCGGGAGGTGACCTTGACTACGGATAGTCTTGACTATGACCTTATTCAGGAGCGAGGATGGTATGCTGTGGGAGGTAAGCTTGACGATGGGGTCAATGTGTTGACCTCCCGGTATGGAGAGTATTCACCATCAACAAAGATAGCGGACTTTACGGACAATGTGCTGCTCGTGAATAACCGCGATGGATATAAACTCCGCACTGAGAAGTTGATTTATAACACGGCAACTAATATTGCCGATATCAGGACGGAGACAATCATCGAGAGTGCTAATGATACGATTCTGACACGGAGTGGCCAATATAACACCACCTCTGATAATGCCGTCTTGACAAGCCGATCCACAATCCTTCATCGTGACTCAGCCGGCAATGTCACCACACTTGAGGGTGACACACTGATTTATGATAAGATTCGCCATATCAGCGAGGCCAAGATGCGCGATAAGCCGATGGTATTGACCGATACAGCCCGCAAGATGATTCTGATAGGTGGTTATGGACTCTACAACGACTCCACGCGGGAATCGCGCGCCACTGATTATCCATTGCTGATCGAATATTCACGGGCTGATACACTCTTTTTACGTGCCGATACGCTTGTCACATTCATCCGGATGGAAAAAGTATGGCCCGACAGTCTGGCAAAGGAACGCAGTGCCGAGCGCCGGGCATGGCTTGAGAGTTTTGATGGTCCGGAAGCAGTGGCGGAATGGATGCCATATCACCTTGCCACCTTACCATCCGATTTCCCTGAGCCGGGTGAATGGGTGAGGTATCATGAGGAGCAACAACGTCGTCAGGAAGAGGCGGAGCGCAAGGCTGAGGAGGCACGTATCAAGGAAGAAGAGGAGCAACGACGGGCAGAAGAGGAGGCTCAACGCCAGATTGAGGAGGAATATCCTCAGGAGGGAGTGGTAGTGGAAACCTCGGAATGGGATATCGAGGGTGATGATGTCTCAGAAACTCTTCCCACATATCTTGAGGATACGGAACTTCATCTTGCCGCCTCATCTGCGGACGAACCCGTTACGGAGGACCCGGAGGATGCATCGCTATCTACGGAAGAAAATAAGCCGACTTCGCCGCCCGATCCGATGCTACCACGCCTTGATAAGTGGGGTCGCGACTCAGTAAATATGGTGGATAAAGAATTCTATGCTGCCAAAGCAATCGGTAAGGCGCGTTTCTTTAAGTCTGACCTCCAGGGTGTGGCCGATACCATCACCTATCAGCAATATGACTCGATGCTCTATCTCCTGCGCAAGCCGATTGTCTGGAGCGGGGAGCGGCAGATATCCGGAGGTGAGATTCTTGTGCATCTGATTGATTCAGTGGCTGACTGGGCTCATCTTCCCAAAGGTGGTCTGATTGTGGAGCATATAGATGAGGAATTCTATAATCAGCTATCCGGAGCGGATATCAAAGCCTTCCTGAAGGATAATGAGTTGAAGCATCTCGTGGTCGATGGAAGTGTGGAGACCATATTTCTGCCGATGGAAAATGATTCCACCTATAATAAACTGGTGTATGCAGAGAGCAGCTATCTCACCGTAGACATGGATGGGAAAGCGATGAACCGGCTAAAGATGTGGCCCGATGTGGAGGGGACGGTAAAGCCATTGTTCCTTGTCAAGAAGTCGGAAGATAAATATCTGCTCACCTTCGGCGGCCCGCGTGGCTGGCATGAGGATCTGCGGCCTGTCAGGGTATGGTATGGCGATCGCGTAACGTGGGAGGATGAACTCGGAGAGGTTCCGGAAGCTCTGATTGAGTATTTCGGCAACTGAAACTTCATTATGTGGAATCAGTGGCGCATCCTTTGTGGATAAGGAAGTGTTCATAATTAATTTATATTCTATATAAGTTGATTTTGACGACTTCATTAAAATGATTCCATAACTTTAAAGCGGAAAGAGAGAAAGAAACCATGGGAGACATCATAAGACTATTACCGGATTCGGTAGCCAATCAGATAGCGGCAGGGGAGGTAATCCAACGTCCTGCCGCTGTGATTAAGGAGCTCGTGGAGAATGCAGTGGATGCCGGAGCCACGGATATCCGTATTCAGGTGGTGGATGCCGGAAAGACAATGATCCAGGTCATAGACGATGGCACGGGGATGAGCGAGACTGATGCCCGTATGGCCTTCGAGCGTCATGCCACATCTAAGATACGAAGCGCCGAAGATCTCTTTCATCTTAATACAATGGGATTCCGGGGAGAGGCGCTGCCCTCGATCTGTTCCATTTCGGAGGTCGATCTGCGAACCCGCACCGCCGATGCGCCCACCGGAACGCGTCTCCTTATAGAAGGCTCAAAGGTATTGAGTCAGGAGCCGGTTATGTGTGATAAGGGGACGGTCTTTACCGTGAAACGCCTTTTCTATAACATCCCGGCCCGGCGGAAATTCCTGAAATCCGATAGTGTGGAGCTGGCAAATATCATGCGTGAGTTTGAGAGGCTGGCCTTGGTGAATAATACGATCCGTATGCGGCTCGATACCGGTACACGTCAGATTGATCTTCGTCCGGGGAATATGAAACAACGTATTTCCGAGATATGGAAGAATAATCTCGACATGCACTTGCTACCGGTAAACGTTGATACAAGTCTGATAAAGATAGAAGGGTTCATATCGCGGCCGGAGGCAGCGCGAAGAAAAAATCCGCTGCAGTTTTTCTTTGTCAACGGACGCCATATGGTCCATCCATATTTTCGGAAAGCCGTATTATCCTGTTTTGAGAATCTGATTGCTACAGATACTCAGCCCAATTATTTCCTTAAATTCACGGTAGATCCCAATTCCATAGATGTCAATATCCATCCCACGAAGCATGAGATAAAATTCGAATACGAGCAGCAGATATGGCCGATTCTCACAGCAGCTATAAAGGCAGCCTTAGGCAAATTCTCAGCCGTACCCTCGATTGACTTCGATGCGGATGCACTTGATGTGCGTCCGGCGCGCGCCGGAGAGATAGTGGAGGCGCCGGAATCAGTTTCTACTCATGATTATAATCCCTTTGCTCCGGCAGCGGTCTCAGATTTTATGCCCTCCATAAATTCCGGCTCATTTAAGGCTGAGCGACCACAGAAAAATTGGGAGAGTCTCTATGATAGTTTCAGGCGTGAGGCTCATAAGGAGAACTCAGGATTTTTCGGCGGTAGAGAGGGCACCCGGTTTAAGTCATCAGCTTCTTCAGGGGATGTATCTGATTCGGTCAAGGGATCCGGAGTCGCGGTTTTCCCGGGTTCTAAAGGCTTACAGAATGGCGATGTATCCGGGGGAGTATCTTTTTCCGGAATTAAGTCCATTGGCGAAACGGGAGAATCTGAAAGTATTTCAATTGAGGGTAATGATATGCAGGAATTCCCTGTAGCATCCCCGGATCTATTTGGTGGAGATGTGACGGGAAAGGCGATGTGTCTGCAATTTGCCGGACGATATATCATTGCTCCGGCCCGCGAGGGATTGATGGTGATCGATCAGCATCGGGCTCATCTGCGGATTCTCTATGAAGAATATATCGGAAAGGTGAGGGAGGCCAGAGTAGTGTCGCAGGGAATATTGTTTCCAGAGCCGATCACGCTTGATGAACAGCAGAGAAGCGCGATAGATGAGGCAGGGGATGATTTGCGAAGATTAGGATTTGAATTAGAATATGACGAAGGGGATACGTGGCGGCTCATGGCAGTACCGGCCATGATAGGGGAGACCGACGCAAAGGAGATTGTGATTCGGCTCTTAGACTCCGTGACTGAAGATTCGGTGAAATTCGGCTCCCGGAGTTCGGAAGGATTGAACGCCGTAGAGAAGATGGCCTTGACAATGGCTCGTGCCACGGCAATCCGCCGAGGTACTCCTCTGTCGGTAGCCGAGATGGAACATATTTTGGCCTCCTTGCTTTCCCTTCCTGACCCTGCCTATACCCCTAACGGCAATCCGATATTCTGCATCCTCAAGGAATCCACCCTCGACCATCAATTCGAGCGCTAACTTGGTTTATTCCAACAGTCTGGATAAATAAAAACAATATCGGATTATAGTGGATGCAGAAATGAAAATCCCCGGACTTTCCTTATCCAATCAAGGAAAGTCCGGGGATCTATTATGGGAGATATATACTCCTTAGATAGCAGGATTAGCGGCCCGAGCCGAAAATCTTGGAGCGCATTGCAGAATTGAAGGCATCCTCCTTGAGGAGCTGCTCCACGGGGAGATGCATACGATAACGCCAGTAGTGCTTCGGATTTGCCGGAACATTGATCTGTTCATCGTTCGGATTCTCACGACGCAGACTGCCATCGGCCGACATCCAGTCCTGCAGAGGGAGGATGCAGAGCATAGAAGGCGACTTAAGCTGAAGGTCGAGAATCTTATCGCAGATCCAGGGTTCAGCATAGAAAGGAGCCTCGCCATGCTCGCCAAGAATATGGCGATAGAAACGGTTGGCCATCGCACGATCACTTTCCCACCATGCACGGATACCGGCCATATCATGAGTGGAAGTGGTGCAGACAGAATAATAGGGATAATTCCAGGTATCACCAAATTCCAACGCCGGATTCTTAGGCATACGCTCGATCTCAAGAGTGAGAATCTCAAGCTGAGACATCACTGCCGGGACGCAATCGGGGATCATGCCGAGGTCTTCGGCACAGGTAAGCATCCAGGTCGAATCCAGGAGGGGCGGAAGCTTCCACATAGCCTTACCATACCAGAAATCATTGTGGCGATGGTAATAGAAATCGTTGTAGAGACGATTGAAGCACCAACGCTCGTAATCGTTCAGCATGCGGAACTGATAAGAGAACTGAGCCGAGATACGTGGATGATAATGACCCGGTTTGTAGGGATCCTCAATGAAGAGTACATTGTCGATGATCGACATCAGGATATCCTCATACATTGAATTCTCCTCATTCTTCTCGTAAGTGGCGAATAGCTCCTCCACCTTACGCTGAGTGTCGACATACTCCTTCAATTTATAGCGGTCGCCACCGACGTGATCGAGGAAACGCTCCTTGAAGATTTCCTTGCGGTCGCCGAGCATCTCATCGAGCATCCATTCAAGAATGAGAGGTTTGGTCTGAATATCGGTATTGATCCAGAAATCATAATTATGGCGCATCTCCTCAGGCGAGAAGGGGAGGGCGGGATTGAAATAACCGAGCAGACCGTGAACGGCATCCATCGGAATCTCCCAGATACGGAAGAAGCCAAGGATGTGATCGATACGATATGCATCGAAATACTCAGCCATTTTACGGAAACGGTTTTTCCACCACTGGAAACCATCGGAAGCCATAGCATCCCAGTTGTAAGTCGGGAAGCCCCAGTTCTGACCCATGATAGAGAAATCATCCGGTGGCGCACCGGCCTGGGTGTTCATGTTGAAGAGTTCGGGCTCTTTCCAGGCATCCACACTGAAGCGGCTGATACCGATAGGAATATCGCCCTTGAGCACTACACCCTTGCTATGAGCATAATCGCGTACGCCGCGGAGCTGACGATCAAGATGGAACTGAACGAAATAGTAGAAACCGATTTCCTCGGCATTCTCCTTTACGAAAGCATCGACCTTCTTATCATCATATTTGGCCATATCCTCCCAGAGGTTGTTGTCAGGAGTATTATAGCGATCGCGGAGCACACTCCATGCAGCATAAGGCTTCAGCCAATATTCATTCTTCTCTAAGAATTTCTTAAACTCATCGGAAATTAGAGTCTCGGCGCCATCCTGAACATAGATTTCATGAAGATATTCCTCCTTGCCGTTGTTGACAGCCTCGTAATCAATCTCCTCAAGAGCGTTGAGTTCCTGAGCGCGGTGTTTGAAATATTCGCGGCGGTCGGGATTCTGAAGAGTACCGACTTCCTCAAGGCGCACATACATGGGATGGAGCGCAAAAGTGGAGTTAGCCTTATAGGGGTATGAATCCACCCAGGTACGGGTCATGATGGTATCATTGACGGGTAGCACCTGCAGAATCTTCTGACCTGTCTCGGCACACCAATCCACCATCTTCTTGATATCAACGAAATCGCCGACACCGAAATCATCCTCAGTGCGGATAGAGAATACGGGAATGGCCGTACCTGCACCCTTCCAGTTGGGCTTCGGATTAGCAAGGCGGCCGCTTTCAATCACTACGCGACGTCCCTGAGCACCGGTGTGGATACCATAGATACGGTTGGAAGTATTTTCCCAGCCTACTACCTCGCCGGAATCTTTCTTTATAATAACAAACTTATACTCGAACGGTACCTTAAGGCCTGCCATAGGCACATTCACCTCCCAGAGAGGATAGCGGGCATCGTTCATGCGGATAGCCTTAGCGGCATCCCAGTTGCCGAGAGCCTCACCCTCACCGGCAATAGCCACCACCTCATCCGGAGCCACCATCGGGGCCATGAGTTTGAAGCAGACAGTATCGGGAAGAGCCTCAATCGGAGCATCGCGGTGCTCGCGATGGAGCATACCATCAATGAAAGCTGAAGAATAGAAAGGCTTATCTCCGGGCATATCATGCCATGCATCGAAGAGGGCATAATCGCGGATTCCCTTACCGGGTTCGAAATGATGAGGCTCACCCCATTCGAATTTCCAGGCACGCTCCGGAGCCTTGACGATAAAATGATAGTCGAACGCTTCGGGCTCCTTATCGAGCTCGAGGGTAAGCATCCATGTATCGGGGCTCACCAGGTCCATTTCCACCGCCTTATGCTCATCGCCATTTCCCAAGGCCGGAATGGCGCCGCATACATGGAGGGTTTCCCCCCAGTCGGTGTGGTAGTTGATTACGATTGAAATTTTCATGAAAGATATGTTGTGATAAAGTTAACGTATTAACTTGGTTTAGGACTATCAGTCTCCTCTAACGACTTCAAAACTAAATTAGGAATCGAAAGAGTGAACTGGAATATCGGTGAATCAGCCGCACTTGGAAGTGCCGCAAGATGTGCAGATCAGACATCCCTCCTGATAGATCAGGGTCTCGCAACCGCAGTTGGGACACTTCTGACCCTTGGCCTCAGTGCCGTTGGGGAGATATTTCTTGAGAGCGCGTTCCACACCGTTTTTCCAGGTGTTGATATTGGTGGAGTCAAGTTCGAGGCTGCTCACAAGCTTCAGCACCTGATCAATCGGCATTCCATAACGCAGCACGCCTGAGATAAGCTTAGCATAGTTCCAGAATTCAGGATTGAATTTCTCCGAGAGACCCTCGATGGTGGTTTTATAGCCCCTTTTATTGATAAACTGAAAATCGTATCTTTTCTTGCCCTCGGAATCCACCACCTTGATGATTTTTCCCGAAGTGACACTCTTGGGGCAGAAGATGCCATCCTCATCATCTACGAGACCTGTGAAAATCTCATAAGGTTTTCCTCCGACCAGACCTACGAATGCAATCCATTTCTCCTTATTATTCTGGAAACGCACCACATCGGCCTCAAGTTCATTGGGACGCTTGTTGATATGCTCGTGAGCGGTAATGACAGGAGCCTGTTTATCTGAAGAACTTTTTACAGACGCCAGAACATTATTGCGCGAACCGTCGCGATATACGGTGCACCCCTTGCAACCGGCCTTCCATGCCTCGACATATAGGTCTCCGACAAGCTCTTCGGTGACATCGGCGGGAAGATTGATGGTGACACTGATGCTATGATCCACCCATTTCTGCACCGCACCTTGCATTCTTACCTTCTCAAGCCAATCGACATCATTGCTTGTGGCCTTATAGTAGGGGGAAGCTTTGACAAGATTATCGATTTCCTCAAGCGACATATTGCGTTTCGGCTCATAGCCCTTTATCTTCATCCATTCGAGGAATTTATGGTGATAGACAATATACTCCTCGAAAGCATCTCCCACATCGTCGATGAAATCCACATGGATATTCTCATCTGTGGGATTTACCTTGCGCTTACGCTTATAGACGGGGAGGAACACCGGCTCGATTCCGGATGAAGTCTGGGTCATTATGGAGGTGGTGCCGGTCGGAGCGATAGTGAGACAGGCGATATTGCGACGACCATACTTCTTCATCTCCTCATAAAGCTGAGGGTCGGCCTCGCGCAGACGCGCGATGAAGGGATTATTCTTCTCTCTCTCGGCATCATACACCTCGAAGGCACCACGTTCGCGGGCCATTTCCACAGAAGCGCGATAATAGGCCAGAGCCAGCTGTTTATGAACTTCTGTGGAGAAACCCGTTGCCTCGGGGGTGCCATAGCGGAATCCGAGGGCAGCGAGCATATCGCCTTCGCCTGTGGTGCCACAGCCGGTGCGACGACCCTGAAGGGTCTTCGTACGAATTTTATTCCATAAGTTGAGTTCGGTCTGCTTCACTTCGGGAGTTTCAGGATCACTCTTGATCTTCTCAATGATGGCATCTATTTTTTCCATCTCGAGATCGATAATATCATCCATGATACGCTGAGCCTTTCCGACGTGCTCACGGAAAAGGTCGAAATCAAATTCAGCCTTATCAGTGAATGGATCCTTCACATATCCATATAGATTGATAGCCACAAGACGGCAGCTATCATAAGGACAAAGAGGAATCTCACCGCAGGGATTGGTGGAGACAGTTTCAAAACCCAGATCAGCATAACAATCGGGCACCGACTCACGCTGGATAGTATCCCAGAAGAGGACACCGGGTTCGGCACTCTTCCAGGCATTATGCACAATCTTTTTCCAGAGGGCCGATGCATCAATATTCTTTGTTACAACCGGATGATCGGAGGAGATAGGAAACTGTTGGGTAAAGGAAGAGCCATTTACAGCAGCCTGCATGAAATCATCAAGAATTTTTACCGACACGTTGGCACCGGTGACCTTTCCTTCGGTCATCTTGGCATCGATGAAGCTTTCAGCATCGGGATGCTTGATGCTTACCGATAACATAAGGGCACCACGACGTCCGTCCTGAGCCACTTCTCGAGTGCTGTTGCTATATCGCTCCATAAAGGGGACCAGACCGGTGGAAGTCAATGCAGAATTCTTCACCGGAGTTCCTTTGGGGCGTATATGAGACAGATCATGACCTACACCCCCGCGGCGTTTCATGAGCTGCACCTGCTCCTCATCTATCCGGATGATACCGCCATAGGAATCAGGATGGCCGTCGAGTCCGATAACGAAACAGTTGGAGAGGGAGCCGACCTGGAGATCGTTTCCGATTCCGGCCATAGGGCTGCCTTGAGGAACGATATAACGGAAGCCTTTGAGGAGATTGAAAATCTCGGCCTCGGTCATTCCATTGGGGTATTTGCTTTCGATACGTGCTAACTCCGAGGCGATGCGATGGTGCATATCATCGGGAGTGAGTTCGAAGAAATTTCCGTCGGAATCCTTTAAAGAGTATTTACTGCTCCATACGCGGGCAGCCAGCTCATCGCCCTTGAAATATTCAAGAGCTTTCTGATACACTTGGTCGTAAGTATAGGTCTTATGATGTTCCATGATTAAAGATAAACTCAAAACACTCCGCTATTGCAGACATGCAGGGTTAATGCGAGCGATCCCGGTGAATAATTTCAATGTTTTGAAAGGTTGTGGATATCGCATTCGGAGGAGAGTGGTAAGATGCGGAGTATTTCAACTCAGAATCGTCTGCAAATATCGGCAAAAAAATCCAATTTCGGGAAAAAAGAAATCGAAAAAAATTGTAATTTTGAAGAGCTCCGGACACAAATCAGGAGCTTAACCTCCAGGGCCCTGAGATGCATCCGCGAGAGAGATCGAGGGTATCTTTATTGTATTCAGAGTCTTAAGTAAAAAAACAGCAATAATGGATCAGCGACTTAATTATAATCTTCCATTGCCCCGGGATGTGAATTCCATTCTTAAAGAAGAATTTTTCATGATAGAGCATGTCGGAGCCGATCTTCTTAAAAATATCACTGAGCCAATGAAATTCTCAGCCAATACCTGGATTTTCGTCCGCTCAGGCAAATGTCGGGCGGCGATAAGTCTGGTGGAGCATGAGATCTCAGGGCCGACATTTGTTTCGGTTCCTCCGTCGCATATCATGATTCCACGGGATTTTGATGAGGATTTCGATGCTGCGTTCATGGTGTTTTCATCGCAGTTTTATCATACTTTATCTATGTCGCTGGATAATACGGGGATATCGGAGCTGATGGTGCGACATCCGGTGGTTAAGATTCCGGAGGGAGTGGAGGAAGAGGTGGAAAATTCACTCAAGCATATCCGTAAAGTTCTCAATAATTCCGAGAACCCATATGGCACACAAGCCGTGATGGGGGAAGTGATGGCGATGCTTTATGGAAGCCTCTATAAATGTTATGATCCTTATCGTGGGGAGGATACGGGGAAGACCGGCCGGATGGTAGCAAAGTTCCGGACGCTCGCTCAGAGTTACTACAAGACGGAGCGGGGGCTGGAGTTCTATGCTTCCAAGATTGGAGTGACGCCGAAATATCTGTCACGGACGGTAAAGGCCCAGACCGGATATACGGCCACGGAATGGTTAGAGAGATTCGTAATTCTGGAAGCTAAGGTATTGTTGAAGTCAACCAACATGACTATTCAGCAGATCGCCGAAGAATTGAATTTTCAATCGCAGTCGCTTTTCGGAAAATACTTCAAGAGCAATACGGGAATTTCTCCTCGTGAATTTCGTAATTCCTGATCCTGTTTGGAAGCATATCTCATGCGGTAATCACTTCCGCGCATTCACACTTTCTGTGGGGTCATTAATTGTGGGTGTCATTAATTTTGTGTGCTGCAAATTTCGAAGGTACATAACGCGAACGCGGCGGGTCTCACGACTCGCCGCGTTCACATGTTTTCCATAATACTTAACTAACTAACCTAACATCATGAAACGATTTACATACTTATAACACAGGGTTGAGGAAAATAGTTCTGAGAATTTCAAAAAATTTTGAGTCTGAAACGCCCCCGAAGCTGGTGATGAAAGCTTCGGGGGCGTTTTTAAAGTTACCGGATGGTAAGAAGGACTAAGTAAGTATTCAAAATTAAACGATAGCAAGTAATTAAATTATCTTTTATACTATCTACGGCTTATTTTGGGCCGCTTGTGGCTTGTCACTCAGTCGAATACGTAAGTATTCTCCTTCGTTGACTCGTCATTGTTTTCTTTTTAAGGAAACTCGTCGATTTTCAATTCCGCGCCCCAATCGCCTCCAAAATAAGCTCGTATATAGTATAAATTAATTTTGAACACTTACTTACCTAAAAGATTATTGCTTCACCAGGATTTTAGCGGCTTTTCCCTTAGGAGTGACTGCTATGCATACCGATCCCGGGAGAGGAGCCTCCAGACGATTTCCCTGCATGTCGAAGTATTGTGTACCCTCCGACAGCCATTCCGAATCCGACTCGATGGCATCCATACCTGTTGAAATTATATAATCAGGCAGAGCGGCAGCGGGAGTGGTATCGCGCTGTGGCTCTGGATATGCGGTGGAGAAATCGCCGAACCTCTCACGGAGCCATGCAATCTTGCTTTCGAGTTTACCGCGGGCCTGATTGAACCGGTTGTCCATATCGGTATTGTCAACCACCCCCTGTCCCTCATCCGAAGGGACGGGCGCATCCTTCCAGCGGCGACGGTCGGCGATGGCGGCATCCTTCAGTCGGGCCGTGATCTGCGCCATATCGTCGTAAATACCGTCGAACCTGGAGGACATGAACCATTTCCAAGTCTGGGCTACCTTGTCGTTGAACTTAGCGTTCTGACGCATGGAAGCAATCCAGGTGTTACCGAAAGGACTGTTGTTATAGAAGAAATCATTTGAGGGGCCATTGAAACCGTTACCGCAATCCCAGATCGGGGAGAAATGCCACTTCCTGTCGTCCCCGCGGTCGCGGAACATATAAGTGGAACCATGGAAAGCCTCCACATCGCTCATGATCTCGCGCACGATATAATACCTGGCGGCATCATCCATGTCCATATAGCTCCAAAGCTCGTCGGAGGCTTTCCCGACCGCCTCGTTCATGGCAGAGAACTGGTCGGTGATAAACCGACGCTGGAGATCGGAATATTCCTCGGGAGTATCGAAAGTGACCCGCAGAAGATCGTGGAAGCCGCCGGTACAGAACTTCTCCTCCATGCGGATCTGATTCTCTTCATCATAATTATCGAGTTCGATGAGGTATCCTCCCGACAGCAGGGGCGCATCCGAGCAATTATCATCAAGTTCGGTGATGTTCACGCGCTCAGGCTCGACGCGGATAGACTCTGTAAGGAAGTATAGCCCGCGGTAATCGCCGTTTATCACGACCTCGACAGGCTGCTGTGAAGGTGTCCAGGGGAGACCCATGCGACGTCCGAGATTGAAACCTGTATAATTTCTCAGATACCCGAAATTATCATCGGCATGAGCGAGAATGGCGAAATGCTTGCTGTTGGAGAGGCCGAGAAGTTTCTGCTTCTTGGCGAGTTTGAGTTTGAAAGGCTTCTTAGCGAACGCCCTGCGGGTATAGTTTCCTCGTGCCTTGATTTCGAGGGGGAGCGGTTCCTCCTTGCTTCCGATAGATTCGGCTCCGAGGTCGGCCATCCACTGGCATCCGTTGAGCTCGAGCCAATAGTTACCGGAGAAATAATTCTTGTGTGGGAGATCTTTGGAGATGATCTCATTATTAAGATTTCCCTGCTCATCGTAGACATTGATATAGAGCACGGGGAGAGTTCCGGAGATACCGTTTACCACGGGGTCGGGGATATCGCCGCCACCTGAAGCACGGACTGAGATTTGCGTTGTCGGCACGCCCTCGGTATAAGTGAAGGAAATCTCCACATCGGAGAGATTCCGGGCCACAAAATTGAGTCCATCCTGCATGCCGGTAAGTGTTGAGTTGGGTTCCACATTCACCGATTCCGGAGACTCGGCGCCGTAATTGATGGTCCATGAGGGGTTTGAGATCTTGAACTCGCCATTGAGCGAGGAGACCTTGATGGAATAATCATTGCCATTGCGCGAGAA
>JAAVFV010000036.1 GCA_014800525.1 Bacteroidales bacterium
GGCGATGGTATAAAGAAGCTTTTTCATTTTGAAAGAGTTTTAAAAGAGTGAAACTAAAAAAGGAAAGATAAAAGAGTATAAAGAGAAAAAATAAAAAAGAGAATCAGTGGTTCGGCTTAAGTTTTGTTAGCTGCCTTATCACCTGATTTGCTTATAGAACACAAGGTTTTTTCAAATTGTTCCGGAGAGTTGAAATTTTTTTTGTTAACACCGTTTTCACCCGATTCTTAAACTGTTAAAAATCGATATTCGAACCCCTTGTTTTCTTCCTCTGGATTTATATAATATATTGATTATCAATATCCTCATGCTATCGTTTTTACTTTCTGAAAAGATTTTCTCATACCAAACTTTTTAACAATTTCGGGCCTCAAAATTTATCGTAATTACCCGCAGATTCCCTCCTCGAATCATTAGTTTGCATGGGGACCGTACTTAGCTGGCAAATCGAACCTCCAGCCCAATGGAATCATAGAGATATATAAAGGGCTCCCTGTCTTCGAGTGGAAGACGGGGAGCCTGCTCTCTATCGTTTAGTAATTTCTCAGGGACTATTTAAAATGTCGCCTATGTGAAGTGTTATTTATTTTTTCCCACAATCTGGCCTAACTCCTCAGGAGAAAAAGAGATAATCACTTTCTTACCTGATGGCTGCCCGACATATTCATACACAAAACCCTTATTGAGTTTGGAAAGGATCTTGGCCTGCTGACGCATGGAACGATCCTTCAGCATCTTACGCATATTGTCCTTCAACTCCTCCTTCGATTCCTCCATAGTGATAATCTCATAGAGATTTTCATCTACCTCGCAGGTGTATACCACATTATCTCCCGTGTCTTTCACATCCACCACCTTCAAACCGCGGTCGATAGAGGAAGGAAGACGATGCTGTTCGGCCTTTATGGAATTAGCAAGCAACAATCGATCCGTATCCTCCTCACTCATGGGATTCTCATAGATCTCCTTCAGTTCTTCGGGGGATAAAACTAATTCAAATTCATCCTTACTCCCCTTATTCTTATAGATCACCTTCAAAGAAGCATCAGCATCCACCATCATCTTCAGCAGTTTATGGAGATCCCCCTTGGAGAGCGACAACTTCATCGACTCCTTGGCAATGGAAGCATCCTTTCGGATGTCGGCCACATTCATCACCTCCCGATTGACCGTGAATACAAATTTTACCTGACGGTTATCGGAATCATAATCCATTGAGGTGAGTTTACCGGCCATTCCCAAGGAAATCGGACAAACCTTCTTACCGGCCTCAATCTGCATCTTCAAAGCAGAGTCATTGCTGCAGGCCGCAAATGATACGGCGAGAATGACAAACATCAAGAGTTTAATACATTTTCTCATAATCGTTAAATATAGATTAGTCATAAGGAGCATGTACACGACAAATTATGCCGTGGCCTGGCCCAAAGATAACAAAAAAACAAGAAAGTTTCTCTTAAAAAACGACCAAATATCCTACATTATAGACAACCCTTGATTAAGATAGACAACCCTCGATTAAGTAGGTATTATTCTGGAGGACACCGAGATATGTTCGAAAGATTCATAGCAAGAGATTCTATCTGCGAAAAATTTTATAATTTAGAGTAATATTTATCAGGCTTCACCGAGCCGCTTGAATCCATACCCCAAACTATGATAATAGGTTACGATGGCAAAAGAGCAACCGGAAACATGACCGGTCTTGGAAATTATTCGCGTCTTGTAATCGAGGAGGTAGGCCGACACTATCCTGAGGACAAGTTGCTGATCTATACCCCTAAGCCCTCCGATAATCCACGTCTAAACTCAATCCGGGAATTAGATAATGTAGAATTCCGTTACCCCTCTCCACAGGGACTGAAAGGAAGCTTATGGCGTACATTCGGCATCACCAACAATCTACGCCCCGACAAAGTCGAAATATTCCATGGTCTAAGCAATGAGTTGCCACTCAATATCCGGTCCTCACGAATCCCCTCGATAGTGACCATGCACGATGTAATATATCGGCGCCTGCCTTGGTGTTACCGACCCTTCGACCGCTGGATGTATGATTATAAATATGGGCATAGTTGTCGTAATGCCGACCATATCATTGCCGTCTCCGAGCGTACGAAAGAGGATGTAGTGGAGTTATATGGTATCAATCCGGAAAAGATTACAGTGATATATCAAGGTTGCGACCCACAATTCCGACGTCAGGTAACACCGGAAGAAACAGAGGAAATTAAAAAACTCTATAAGCTTCCACAAAGATACCTTCTTCAGGTCGGAACGATTGAAAAGCGAAAGAATCTTGAACTCACCGTCCGGGCACTTAACGGAATTTCACCTGATATGTCGCTGGTGGTCGTTGGTCGCGATCATCACGGTTATAAATCCTATATTCAGAATTTAGCTGCTCAATTGGGAGTGCAGCATAGGATAATATATCTTGAAGGACTTCCTTTTAACCATCTTCCGGCCCTGTATACGGGAGCAGAAGTTGTGGTCTATCCATCTCTTTACGAAGGATTCGGGATTCCTGTGATTGAAGCTCTCGAATGCGCCCGGCCTGTAGTGGCTGCCACAGGATCATGTCTTGAGGAAGCAGGAGGGCCGGACACACTTTATGTTGATCCGAAGGATCCCAACGATATGGTGCAGGCGGTACATGCAATTCTACGCGATCCTGCTTCGGCTCGTCAGATGGGACTTGCCGGACGCGACTATGTGAAACGCTTCCGCTCGGAGAATATGGCTCCCCGGCTGATGGATCTCTACCGAAAGGTGATTACCAATTTCAATCCTGCTAATCATCCGAAATAATAATTACGAATAAAAAATTACGAACCCACAACTCAACATAGGAAAATACTCAGGGATATACATAACGCGAACGCGGCGGGTCTCACGACTCGCCGCGTTCACATGTTTTCCATAATACTTAACTAACTAACCTAACATCATGAAACGATTTACATACTTATAACACAGGGTTTCGAAAAAAAGTTCTGACTTTCTGAAAAAATTTTCAGTCTTCCCCTCTTTTTCTTTTACCCGCCCTTCCCTCAATCCTTATTCATGAGTCTCGACACATCTCAGAATCCCTGATTTCAGCATTACTGGTTTAGATTTTTTATAATTCGGAGCAGAAAAAATCTGCGAAAATTTAGCTAACTTTACAATCTGATATACCCATTCCCCATCTCCTCCCCGCATCGCTACTCCCCGCTCTCCTCCGAGCTTAAGAAAAACGGGAATGGAGCCTAATCTAAGATACTAAAAATGAGCCATATAACCAATCAATCCATCTCTGAGCATGCATATCATATTCCCGCTCTCTTTTCAGAATCCATCGAGGCCCTCAACATCCGCCCCGATGGCGTATATGCTGATGCCACATTCGGGGGCGGAGGTCACTCTCGCGGAATCCTGGCACAATTAGGTTCCGACGGACGCCTTCTAAGCTTCGATCGCGATCCTGATGCCCGACAGAATGTACCCGATGGAGAAGAACGTCTGATTTTCGTTCATGGTAATTTCCGATATCTATCCAACTTCATGCGCTACCATGATATAGAGGAATTAGATGGGATCCTGGCCGATCTCGGGGTGTCGTTCCATCATTTTGATGATGCTGAGAGAGGCTTCTCTTTCCGTGCCGATGCCCCGCTTGATATGCGCATGAACCGTCGTGCCTCCACCACAGCTGCTGATATCGTAAATAATTACTCCGAAGAGCAACTCGAAACGGTATTCCGGACATTCACCGATCTCAAACGACCTAAAGCATGGGCTAAAGCTATTGTCAACGCACGAGTTGCAAAACCAATCGAAACCACTTTCGAGCTCACTGCCGCCCTAAAGCCTTGTATCAATCCGCGGCAGGAAAAGAAAGAACTCGCCCAGGCTTTCCAGGCATTCCGTATCGAAGTAAATGGGGAAATGGAGGCTCTCGTTAAATTTCTTCAGGCTTCGATAGAAGCTCTCCGTCCCGGCGGACGTCTCGCCATAATCACTTACCATTCTATTGAAGACCGTATTGTGAAAAATTTCATGAAGACCGGAAATGTGGAAGGTGTGGAAGAAAAAGATTTCTTCGGGCGCAGCCAGAGTCCGTGGAAATTAGTGACTCGTAATCCGATTGTGCCTTCCGAGGAGGAAATCGAAAGAAATCCACGCAGCCGCAGTGCAAAACTGAGAGTGGCCGAGAAACTTTAAAAACCGATTCTTAATCGTATCACTATTCGAGGAGACACCTGTCTCCACCCGCAAAAGGCAATTATAATGACAGCAAAGAAAAAGAAAAATCCAAAAACAAAGGATAAAAATATACAGGATCAGGGGGTGCAGCCGCGTAGCTGGACCAGCGATCTCCGCTATGGCCGTTCGGTGAGCCTTGACTTCTTCAAACGCCATGCCTGGCTGATGATTATTTTCGTGGTGGTGGTAATTTCACTAATGGGCCTGCGTTATAAAACCAAAACGAGAATGACCGAAATTCAGCAACTCTCCATCGCGCTCCAACGCGCACAAAATGCAAAGCTTCAGGAGAAAGCTTCTTATATGTCGCTGATCCGCGAAACTGAGATGCGACGTATGGTGAATGAGAAAGGTCTCGACCTCGTGTTTCAGGATCAGCCCCCTTACGAACTTACCGATGATTAGGCTCCTGTGCCTGCTATCGCTCCCCCGAATGAGAGCGGTATCCATGATCTCTCCACTCTCCATAATACTACCATCTAAAAATGGCTAAACAGAACAACAAGAAACATATACTTTTCCGATACGGCCTCATCTGCATTGTATTCCTGGTATTCAGTATCTTTGTGGTGATGCGTCTATTCAAGACCACCGTGATTGATGCCGGAGCCTGGAACGAACGCGCCCGCCGTGAGCTCTCCAAGGTGGATACCATAGCTCCGGAGCGCGGTGACATCCTGGCTGATAATGGTAATATCCTGGCCTGCAACCTCAAGGTTTATGATATAAAGATCGACCTCCGCCATAATAAGATTCAGAAATTCCCGGTAGTGCCATGGGCAAAACTGGATAGTCTCGCAGATTCCCTGGACGTGTATTATCCTCGTGTGCGTAATCTCACATCACATCCCGATACCTTCGCCAAATATAGCTGGCACACACGTCTGAAAAAGGAATTCGAGAAAGCCCCCGACAAACGTCCGCGAGCCTTACGGCTGGCGCAGAAGAAATCTCTTGCCGACTTTGAGAAAATCAAGTCGTTTCCCTTACTTCGAGATTTCAAGGGCTCCGGATTTCGTAATCCCGTCTATAAGGAGGAACGAAATATCCGTATGTATCCCTACGGACGTATGGCCTACAGAAGTATCGGACGTGTGAATGAAAGTCAGGCCACCGGAGAATTCCATGGCTATTCCGGCCTCGAGAAAGACCTTGACTCACTCCTCTACGGACGTCCGGGGCTATCCAAGAAGGTTCCTCTCACTTCAGGTCTGACCAACTGGGTGGCTGTGCCTGCCCAACGTGGGTATCATATCCGCACCACCATCGATATCGATCTTCAGGATATGCTCGAGGAGGAACTCTTTACAATCTGCTCCGAGGCAGGGGCCGATTGGGGCACTGCGATCCTGATGGAGGTGAGCACAGGCGAAATCAAAGCCATCTCCAATATCGAACGTCTTGATGACGGCACCTACGGGGAGGCCCTTAACCGCGCCGTGCTTCCTTTCGAGCCGGGATCGGTGATGAAACCCATTTCGCTGATGGTGGCATTCGAGGACGGCCTGGTGAAATCGGTGAACGATGTGGTGAGTTGTGCGCCTTTCCAAAAGACCTCCGACCCCCACGGGAGCGGTATGAAGACAATGAAACAGGTGATCGAGCAGTCGTCCAATCCCGGCATCGCCCGAGTGATTTTCCGTGGCTATGCCGACAATCCGGCCAAATTCTACGACCGTCTGAAGGGTATGGGATTCTTCGAGCCTATACGCTCCGGTATCGCCGGAGAGTGTATCCCGCGTATACGCCGATTGGTGGATAAGGATTCAAGAGGGAATAATATCACCATGACAGCCCGTCACCTTGACCTTGCCCGTCAGGCCTATGGATATAACACGGAGTTGCCTCCCCTATTCACTCTTTCAGTGTATAATGCCATCGCTAACGGAGGAAAATATGTCCGTCCTCATCTTGTGCGGGGTCTCATAGATGAGAATGGAGTGGATTCGGTGATTCCTATTCAGTATATCCGCGACAGGATCTGCTCTGAGGAAACCGCACGGAAGGTTAAGGAATGTATCAAAGAAGTGGTATGGGGCGAACATGGCACGGCCCGACTCGTCCGCGATGACCGCGTGATGGTGGTCGGAAAGACAGGTACAGCTTATCCCGTGGAGAAAGGAGTCTATAACAAGATGAAGCGCCGCTATGCCTTCGCTGGCTTCTTCCCCTACGACGAGCCGAAATATAGTTGCATCGCACTGGTGATGGGTAATGCGGGAAATTCCGCCAACCGCACATCAGGTCAGGTGGTAAAGAATATGGCCGTAAAGATGTATTCCCGCGGAATGCTTGAAAACGCCTCCACCTTCACCGCCGATAAAAAGGATAGCCGTCCGGTGATGGCAGCGGGCCTTTCGATAGATAATAAAAAGCTGGCATCGGAGATTGGAGCCAGTTCCGTGAAGCGCGTAAAGACTCCGGCTCCTCCGGCTCCGGGCACGGTGCCTTATGTGGTGGGGTACGATGCAGCTACGGCTGTAAAAATCCTTGAAAAAGCCGGATTAGAGGTCCGGATTTCGGGAGCCGGAATCGTGCGTCGGCAGAGCCTTGACCCCGGCACTCCACTTAAGAAAGGAAACGTGATCCACCTCACGCTCCGCGTCTGAACAACCTCAAAAAATTCAAATCTACGACAATATACCACAATATAAGACTATGGCAACCAGATTATCATACCTTCTTCAGGACATAGACCCAATAGAGGTGATCGGCGACCGCGACCGCGAGATCACCGATCTCCAGAGCGATTCGCGCAAGGCTGTCAAGGATGGCCTTTTTGTAGCCGTCCGCGGAGTCACCACCGATGGTCATAAGTATATTTCGATGGTGGCGAGCACCCATGTCGGCGCAATTGTATGCGAAGACCTTCCCGCCTCATTGGATCCCGGCATCACATATGTGCGTGTACGCGATTCTGCCGAGGCACTGGGACGTTTAGCTTCCGCATGGTTCGGTCATCCTTCTTCCCGACTGAAACTGGTCGGTATCACGGGCACCAATGGAAAGACCACCACCGCCACCCTCCTCTATGAGATGGCCCGTCTGCAGGGCTTCCGTGCCGGACTGCTGTCCACGGTGTGCAATTATGTCGATGGCCGTGCCATACCTACCACTCATACCACACCCGATCCCATCACCCTCAACGCCCTTCTGGCAGAAATGGCGGAGACCGGTTGTGACTATGCATTCATGGAAGTATCCTCCCATGCCGCCCAGCAACATCGTATCTCCGGACTCCGATTCGCCGGAGCCGTATTCTCCAATCTCACCCGCGACCATCTCGATTATCACGGCACAGTGGAGAATTACATGAATGCCAAGAAGATGTTTTTTGACATGCTTCCCAAGGATGCTTTCGCGCTGGTCAATGCCGATGATAAGGCGGGGGCATATATGGTGCAGAATACACGTGCCAAGGTCTATACCTACTCTCTGCGCGGAGATGCCGACTTCAAAGGAAAGATTCTCGAGACGCGTCTTGACGGCACTCTGATGATGCTCAACGGCCGCGAAGTGGAGGTCCGCTTCACAGGCCGCTTCAATGCCTATAATCTTACGGCCGTCTATGGAGCGGCTATTCTTACAGGCTTCGATCCCGAAGAGGTATTGGTCAATATGAGTCGTCTGGTTCCTGTAGCAGGCCGGTTCCAGACCCTTCAGGGGAATGGAGTGACCGCAATTGTCGACTATGCCCATACTCCGGATGCTTTGGTGAATGTGCTCGATACAATCCGTGATATCGTCGGAAGCCGCGGAGAGGTCACCACAGTGGTGGGAGCCGGCGGAAACCGTGACCATGGCAAACGCCCCATGATGGCTCGCGAGGCAGCCTGCCGCAGCGATCTTCTTATTCTCACCAGCGACAATCCCCGCGATGAGAAACCCGAAGATATTATCGCCCAAATGAAGGAGGGTCTCTCTGCCGATGAACTCCGCCGCACGATCTGTATCACCGACCGCCGTGAAGCGATCCGCACAGCTCTGCGGATGGCCAAACCCGGAAGCGTGGTGCTCGTGGCTGGCAAAGGTCACGAAACCTATCAGGAGGTGGCCGGAGTGCGTCATCATTTCGATGATCTCGAAGAGATTGCTGATGAATTCAAGAATCTCGGCAAGGATTGATACCTCAGCGGAAGAATCCACCCTATCGACCGATAACAGTAAGTCAATACATAAGTAACTGCTTAAGTAAGCATTCTCATCATAGCGCATATCCCAGTATAGCCCAATATGTTTTACGCTCTTTTTGAATATTTCAACGATTTAAATTTCCCCGGCCATAATCTGATGAGCTACATCACCTTCCGTGCCGGAGTCACATTCTCTCTGGCCCTTCTATTCACCCTCATCTTCGGGCAGGCCATTATCCGCCGCCTGCAGAAGATGCAGATTGGAGAAGTGGTAAGAAATCTCGGCCTTGAAGGACAGATGAGCAAGGCAGGAACGCCCACTATGGGAGGAATCATCATCATTGCCGGAATTCTCCTTCCGTGTCTGCTCTTCGGAAACCTCTCCAACATCTATATGATTCTGATGCTTGTGGCCACGGTATGGATGGGAGCGATAGGCTTTCTGGATGATTACCGTAAATTCAAATATCATAATAAAGACGGATTACAGGGTAAATATAAGGTGACAGGACAGGTCGGACTCGGTCTTCTGGTGGGGCTGACAATGTGGCTTTCTCCCGATATAGTGATGAGTGAGAATTTCGAGGTCGAGAATATCCAGACTCACACACTGGAGATTGTGGTGGCCAAGGATTCAATCAAATCTCCTCAGACCACTATCCCGTTTGTGAAGAATCATAACTTCAATTATGAGTGGCTCACATCCTGGATCGATAATACCCACACGGCAGAGACCCTCGGATGGCTCGTATTTGTGCTGGTGGTGATTATCGTGGTCACAGCCGTGAGTAATGGAGCAAATCTCACCGACGGACTCGACGGCCTATGCGCAGGCACATCGGCTATCATCGGCATCTCCCTGATGGTGATGGGTTATCTGGGAGGCAACATAATTTATTCAAGCTATCTGAATATAATGTATATTCCCGGCTCGGAAGAGATGGTGGTCTACGCGGCGGCATTTATCGGAGCTCTGGTAGGCTTCCTATGGTATAATGCCTTCCCGGCACAAGTATTCATGGGGGATACCGGCTCGCTCACCTTAGGAGGTATTCTGGCTGTCTTCGCTATCCTGATCCGTAAGGAGCTGCTGATTCCTCTTCTTTGTATGATATTCTTCCTGGAGGATTTGTCGGTGATGCTGCAGGTGGGCTATTTCAAATTCACCAAGCGCAGATATGGTCAGGGACGACGTATATTCAAGATGACTCCTCTCCATCATCATTTCCAGAAGGATCTTGACCCGACGGCAATGGTATTATGGAAAAAACCGGTAAGAGGCATTCCGGAGCCTAAGCTCGTGACTCGCTTCTGGATTGTGGGTATTCTGTTAGCCGTTCTCACATTCGTCACCCTCAAGATTCGTTGATACACTATCCGCACCGTTCGGGGCGTTCATCCAATAATATAAGATATATAAGATAAAAATGACACAAGATAAAGGTTCAAAAGAAATACTCGTAGTTCTCGGCGGAGGAGAAAGTGGTGTCGGGGCCGCTATCCTCGGCAAGGATAAAGGCATGGAGGTGTTCCTCAGTGATGCCGGCACCCTGGCTGATAAATACCGCAAGATTCTCGAAGATGAGGGAATCGAATTCGAGGAGGGCGGTCACACCGAAGAGCGGTTGTTACGCGCTACTGTGGTGGTGAAATCCCCTGGAATTCCTCCTTATGCTCCGATGGTGGAAAAGATTGTGGATAAAGGGATTCCCGTTATCTCCGAGATCGAATTCGCCGGAAGATATACTCAGGCCCGTATGGTGTGTATCACAGGCTCAAATGGAAAGACCACCACAACTCTCCTTACCTATCATATTCTCCGTAAGGCCGGCCTTAATGTCGGATTAGCCGGGAATGTGGGTAAGAGTCTTGCTTTGCAGGTGGCCCGCGACCCTCACGACATCTATGTGATCGAGCTCTCCAGTTTCCAGCTTGAGAATATGTATGAGTTCAAGGCCGACATTGCTGTGATGATGAATATCACTCCCGACCATCTCGACCGTTACGACCATAAGATGGAAAACTATGTGAAGGCCAAATTCCGGATTCTTCAGAATCAGACACCCGAAGATTATTTCATCTATTGGCTTGATGATCCGATCATCACCGATCAGATCCGTGCCATACAGTCGGAAGCTATCAGAATGCCGTTCAGCGAATTCTTCGAACCCGATAGCAAGGCTTATGTGGATAATGGCATCGTGCGTTTCGAGGGACCGCGTGAGGTGTGGGATATCCCTCGCGATAAGCTCTCCCTGACCGGACTGCATAATCTCTATAACTCTATGGCCGCAGGTCTCTCAGCCAGCATCCTGGATATTCGGAAAGATGAGATCCGCGAGGCTCTCGAAGACTTTGAAGCCGTGGAACACCGTCTTGAATTCGTGGCCGAGAAGAATGGGGTGAGATATGTGAATGATTCAAAAGCCACCAATGTGAATTCCACATGGTATGCTCTTGAAAGCATGTCCACTCCCACCGTGCTTATTCTCGGTGGAAAGGATAAAGGCAATGATTACAGCGAGATCGAATCTCTTGTGAAGGAAAAGGTAAAAGCCATTGTCTGCATGGGAAAAGACAATTCAAAACTGCTGAATTTCTTTGAAGGGAAGGTTCCTGTGATTTCAGATACTCATTCTATGGAAGAGGCTGTAAAAGAATGTAGCCGACTGGCTTCGGAGGGAGATACGGTGCTGCTGTCGCCATGCTGCGCCAGCTTCGATCTTTTCACGAGTTATGAAGACCGCGGTCGCCAGTTTAAAGAACAGGTAAGAAGTCTGTAGTAGATTCAGCGGTTCTGTGGTTCCAACCCCATCTGCTCATCTCCTCTATTTTTTAATATATAATCCTCTTATCTTCGAAAATGGATAAACAACCCGGAATTAAAGTCCGCCAGCATATCGACGGGCGTCCCGTGCCGGCAGAAGGGACGGTGTCGGATCTATCCGCCGCCAGTGCCAAAGCCAAGAAGGCCGTGACCACCTCCCGTCCCGACCCCTACATCTGGGGTATCTACATTTTATTCCTCATCATATCGGTGGTGGAGTTATTCAGTGCATCGAGTGCTGAGGTATCAGCCAGCAATGTGTATAGTCCGCTCCTCCGACATGGTATTTTTCTCCTGATAGGCCTCGGTATTGTGCTTGGCTTGCAACGCACCCACTATATCGTGCTCCATCGTCTGGCATGGTTCATCACGGTGGTGTGTCTGGGGTTGGTGATTCTGACATCAGTGATCGGTGTGGAAATCAATGGTGCCCAACGAGCCATCCGTGTCGCCGGCTTCACGATCCAGCCCCCTGAGATGATCAAACTCGCTGTAGTGATTCTGCTTGCGTCTATTCTGGCGCGCAATCAGGCGCCTGGTGGAGAGGTCACCAACAGCGGTGTGATCCAATGTGCCGTAGTGGTAGTGATTGTCGGTGGACTGCTCTGGAGCAATGGTCTGACCAATATGATCCTGCTTATGGGTGTGAGTATCGCGATGTTTCTTATCGGGGGTATCCCATGGAAGAAATTTGGCATCGTGATGCTGATATATAGTATCGGTGGTGGTGCGCTGTTTGTAATCAAATATACCACCCCGACCACCAATGAGTTTGATTCCGTGAAGCGGGAGCAGGTATTGGCTACCGGAGGCAGTGTAGGTGCAGAGAAAGGAGGTGGCCGTCAGGATACACAGAAGGGACGTATCGCACGATGGTGGCGAGGGACATTCCCCGATGACCCTATCGACGACCTTAACCGTCAGGTGATCTTCTCCAATATCGCCCAGGCCAACGGGGGTGTATTTGGTCAAGGGCCCGGCAATAGCCGCGAAGCTGCGCGTCTGCCGCTGGCTTTTTCCGATTATATCTTCTCAATCATAGTGGAAGACACGGGACTCATCGGAGGTTGTGCACTGCTGTTGCTATATCTGATGCTGGTGGCCCGCGCCGGCCGACTGGCCTATAAATGCTCGAGAGCTTTCCCGGCTTTCCTGATTATGGGATGTGCGGTATTGATTGTGTTCCAGGCATTGGTCCATATGGCCATTGTCACGGGACTCTTCCCCGTATCCGGACAGCCTCTGCCCTTCATATCCAAGGGAGGAACCTCAATATTCGTGATGTCGGCAGCAATCGGAATCATGCTTTCCGTGAGTCGGTTTGCCGTCACGAGCGGAAATAAGAAAGAAATTAAGGCTGAGATAAATGCTCTCCCCGAAGACCTTCAGGGAGCAAATGCCAGCAATTACGAGGAGCCGACCAATTCATGAAAAATCCATCTCAACCATGTCTGATAAATACAAAATACTCATAAGCGGCGGCGGTACGGGAGGTCATATCTTTCCGGCCGTCTCCATTGCAAATGCCCTGAAACGACGCCTGAATTGCGATATTCTCTTCGTCGGAGCCGAAAACCGGATGGAAATGGAGAAGGTTCCTGCCGCGGGATACCAGATTGTGGGTCTGCCCGTAGCGGGATTCAACCGTAAGAATCTGTTCAAGAATATTCCTGTGCTCTATAAACTGTGGAAGAGTATCCGGAAGGCACGCAATATTGTGAAGGAATTCAAGCCCGATATCGCAATCGGTGTGGGAGGATATGCTTCCGGACCGGTATTAAAGGCAGCTCAGAAGGCCGGCGTCCCTACGCTCCTTCAGGAACAGAATTCCTATGCCGGAGTGACTAATAAGCTCCTTGGCAAGGATGCCCGTAAAATATGTGTGGCCTATGAGGGAATGGATCGTTTCTTCCCCGGAGATAAGGTGATTCTTACAGGTAATCCCGTGCGTAAGGATCTTGTGGATGCGGCAGCCAATCGTGCAAAGGCCCGGGAAAGTTTCGGGCTCGCGGCGGAACGCCCCACGCTGCTTGTGGTCGGAGGAAGTCTCGGTGCCCTTACACTCAATGAAAGTATGGAGGCCGGCTTACGACGCCTTGTGGATATGGGAATCCAGGTGATCTGGCAGACCGGACGTAATTTCGGCGACCGTGGCAAGGAGATATCCAAGGGTATGAAGGGCGCAGTGGTGACACGGTTTATCAATGACATGGCTGCGGCGTATGCGGCAGCTGATCTTGTGGTGTCGCGTGCCGGAGCCAGCTCCATCTCCGAACTTCAGTTACTCGGCAAACCATGCGTGCTCGTCCCCTCGCCGAATGTAGCCGAAGATCATCAGACCAAGAATGCGCGTGCACTCTCCGACCGTGGGGCGGCTAAATTCGTCTCTGACGCTGAGGCTCGCGAGAAACTGATTCCTATGGTGATCGATCTGATGTCGAACACTCCTGAATCGCGCAAACAACTTGCCGAAATGGAAGCCAACATCCGCAAGATGGCTCTCCCAAACAGCGATGAGCGTATCGTTGATGAAGTGATGAAAATCATTTGTCCAGCAAAATAACAGAATGAAGGATAAGCAGCCCCAATCAATATATTTCGTCGGTGCCGGAGGAATCGGCATGGCAAATCTTGTAAGATATTATCTGCGTCACGGAGTGAAGGTGGGAGGATACGACCGCACTCCGAGTGCGCTTACCGATGCCCTGATATCCGAAGGAGCCGATATCGGGTTTGAGGATGATCCGGCTTTGGTGGGTCCGGAATTCCGTAATCCGGCCACCACCTTAGTGGTCTATACACCGGCCGTACCGGAGTCAAACCGTATCCTGACAATGTTTCGTGAAGGAGGGTTCGAAGTAATCAAAAGAGCAGCGTTGTTGGGTAAGATCACACGCAACAGCCGTGCTATCTGTATAGCGGGCAGTCATGGTAAAACCACCACATGTTCGATGACTGCCAATATCCTGAGGAATTCTGAGGTCGGGTGTACAGCCTTCCTGGGAGGAATCCTCCGTAACACGGGCAGCAATCTGGTATTACAGGAAGAATCGGATGTGACAGTGATTGAGGCTGATGAATACGACCGATCGTTCCATCATCTCACTCCGTGGATTGCTGTGGTGACCTCCACTGATCCGGACCATCTCGATATCTATGGCGATGAGGCCCATTACCTCGAAGCATTCTCGATATTCACTTCCCTGATACGCCCCGGAGGAACATTGATCACCCATACCGGACTTAACTATCTTCCGGAAACAAAAGAAGGAGTGACCGTGGAAACCTACAGCGGAGGGTCGGAAGGAGATTGGCATACGGAGAATATCCGATTCGGGAACGGAAAGATTCTCTTCGATCTGATCGGGCCGGATGTCAGGATTACGGATGTGAATCCGGGAGTTCCGGCAGAGATCAATATCGATAACGCTGTTGCGGCCGCGGCCGCGGCCTGGCATGCCGGAGCTTCCGATGATGAAATCCGCAATGGGCTGGCGGAGTTCCGGGGGGCCAGACGACGCTTTGAGATACATCTCGATGGCTCGGATAATCCTTCGGGCACAGTTTTAATAGATGATTATGCCCATTCTCCTCATGAGGTGGAAGCATCCATTGCTTCAATACGTAAACTATATCCCGGAAAACGCCTGTCGGTGATTTTCCAACCCCATCTCTACACCCGCACCCGCGACTTCGCAGCAGACTTTGCAAAAGCACTCTCGGGAGCTGATGAGGTGATAATGCCCGAGATTTATGCGGCGCGCGAGCTTCCGATTCCCGGTGTGGATTCCCATATCATCCTCTCCCGGATTGAAAAAGCGGAGAAGCATTATTGCGAAAGAAAAGATTTGTTGAATCTAATAAAAAATAGTAATTTTGAAATCTTGATGACATTAGGGGCAGCCGATATCGACCGGATTATCCCGAAAGTCAAGGAAATATTACAAAATTCTTAACAATGTGAATTCTTAACAAAAATTCACAACATTTATCATATACAATAGAGGGTAGCGTTGTCGGAATTGACGATCACCGGATATGACCCAAAAATTAAAAAAGTATAAAAATACAGGATGGCAAAAAAGGGGATTGTGATATTCAAGTGGGTTACTCTGGCTGTGTTACTGATCTATTGCATTCTGGTAGGAGCCTGGGCTCGCTCTGAGGCCGACAGTCATGCCTGCCGGGGAATCGATATCAATGTGCGTGGGAGCCGCTCGATGGATTCGATTGTGATTCATGGTGTCTCCCGGGAGCTTGTGAGATACCCCGAGAAAATCATCGGACGTCGCCTAAGCGAGATAAATACAGAGAAGATCGAGGAATATCTGGCCGGTCTCAATAATTTCGAAAGCGTGAAGTGCATGCTCTCTTCAGGAGAGAGGCTTCATATCGAGATTGTGCCGCTTGTTCCGGTGCTCAGGGTGTTCGACGGCCGCGAGTCGTATTATATCAATAAAGACGGTAAGCGGATCGAATCGAACTCCCAGTTCTATTCAGATGTTCCGCTTGTATCCGGGAAATTCTCACGAAATTTCCGTCCGGAACAACTCTTACCCGTGGTTCGCTTTGTCGAGAAGGATAAGTTCCTTTCTGAGATGGTGACGATGATTTCGGCAGATGGACTGACTAACATTCTGCTTGTTCCGCGTATGATGGGACATATCATCAATTTCGGCGATACCACCCATCTGGAAGAGAAACGCGATGCATTGCAACTCTTCTATCGTAAGGTGATGCCTTACAAAGGATGGGAGGAATATGATACGATCTCTCTGAAGTTTCGCGGTCAGGTGGTGGCCACCAGAAGGGTCAAACCTCTGAACCGCCTGCCGAGTGATACGATTGCCGATGTGGATCCGGATGAGGCTACATTGGCCGACCATCTGGCCACTCTTACCGAAGAGTGAGACGGCATGGATTAGAAATCGGGATATGGTGATTATAGCAGTAACCATAATTCCGATGAAGAAGGGATAGGAATGGAGAAAACAAATAAGGATGGAAATTAAGGGAAAGGGAAAACGTTGATACAGGAATCCTATGAACGAAGATAGATATGTCGCTGCAATTGAGATAAGTAGCTCCAAAATAATAGCCGTAGTCGGGAAAATCCGACCCTCACGGGAACTCGATATCATCGCCTGCGAACAGGAGAAGGGTGTCGAGAGCGTACGTTATGGTGTGATCCAGAACCTGGAGGAAACATCGTTGCGTCTGCAGAGAGTGATTGATAAACTCCAGCATCGTCCGGGAGTGACACCGAGAATCATCAAGAGTGTATTCGTCGGTCTGTCAGGCCGTTCGTTACGCACGATTTCAACCACTGTTTCCAGAAACCTTCCGGAAGAGACTGAAATCACAGATGAGATTTTGGCCTCCCTGCGCGCTGATGCTCTCTCCACTGCCATCGACAGTTCCCTGGAAGTGATCGATGCCATTCCACGCACATTCACTGTCGGGAAGACCGAAACCTCATCTCCGAAAGGAGCGCTTGGTAATCGTATCAGTGCCGTATATGATCTTATCGTATGCCGCCCTGAAATGAAACGCAATCTCATGCGTGTCCTCTCCGACAAACTCCATCTCAAAATCAATGGAGCCATCGTCACGGCCCTATCCACCAGTCAGCTTATCCTCACTCCCGAGGAGAAGCGACTCGGATGTATGCTTGTCGATATGGGAGCTGAAACCACGACGGTGACTATCTTCAAAGGCGGACATCTCAAATATTTCGCCACCCTGCCGCTCGGAGGACGCAATATCACACGCGATATCACTTCTATCTCAATTCTGGAAGAACGCGCCGAAGACCTCAAGAAATCCTCAGCTGATGCCATTGCCCGCGATTCCGCATCGGGACTTAACTTCAACGGCATCAACATGTCGGATATATCCAATCTGGTGGTGGCCAGATCGGAGGAAATCGTGGCCAATATCATCGAGCAGATATCCTATGCCAACCTCACGGAGAAAGATCTCCCCGGCGGAATCATCTGTATCGGCGGCGGCTCGCAACTGCGTGGCATGATCGAGCTCATCTCCAATCAGAGTGGCATGCTTGTAAGAAAGGGACAGCTCCCCAATTATGTCCATATCGACGATCCGAATATCAGCGCCTTCGATATCATTGAGGTAGCGAGTGTGCTCTATACCGGAGCCACCAACACCGATGCTCAGTGTCTCGAGATGCCGCAGCATCAGGAACTCCCCGTAACCGGCACTGCAAATCCCGAACCCGAACCCAAAGGCCTTCAGGAAAAGGAATATACTGAAGATAAGAAGAGAAAAAAGAATGGGTTCTTCTCAAAGTTCGGACGGACAATCACCGATTTCTTTGCTCCCGATGGCGAGGATGACAACGACCTTATGGATTAACACCCCTCATCTCCACACCTATGACAGACGAACACAACTCCTATAGCGATATTCAGGATATTACAGATACCTCGACTTTCGCAACCGATGCCAACGACTCCATAATCAAGGTGGTCGGCGTCGGGGGCGGCGGATGCAACGCCGTCAGCTATATGTACAAGCTTCAGATCCCGAACGTAAACTTCGTGGTCTGCAACACCGACCAACAGAGTCTTGATCAGTCTCCGGTGCCTACCAAAATTCTGCTCGGTCCCGGCCGCGGAGCCGGTAACCGCCCCGAAATCGGACGCCAGTTTGCTGAGGAGAATAAAGACATCATAGCCGATCTCTTCAAGGATCATACCGAAATGGTGTTTATCACAGCCGGTATGGGCGGCGGCACCGGTACGGGAGCAAGCCCTATCGTGGCCAAACTCGCCAAAGAGGCCGGAATGCTTACCATCGGTATTGTCACTGTGCCTTTCCTCTTCGAGGGCGAAAAGAAAATCATCAAGGCTCTTGAGGGAGCCAATGAAATGAAGAAACACGTGGATGCACTGTTGGTGATCAACAATGAAAATCTTGTCGATCTCTACAAGGATCTCAATTTCTTCAATGCCTTCGGCAAGGCCGACGATACTCTTGCCAACGCCGCCCGAAGCATCTCCGAGATTATTTCCGATCCCTGCTACATCAATGTCGACTTCAACGATGTAAAGACCACCCTCAAGGATTCCGGAACAGCGATCATATCCACAGCCTACGGCGAAGGAGAACACCGCATCACGGATGCAATCCAGAATGCGCTCCATTCCCCTCTGCTCAAGAAGCACGATATATATACCTCGAAGCGCCTGCTCTTCAAGTTTATGTGCTGGAAAGATTCTCCCAATGCCCTGCGTATGGAGGAGATGGGCGAGATCTATCAGTTCACCAACCAGTTGCCGAGCAGTATCGATGTAAAATGGGGTATCGGAGACGATCCCACGCTGGGCGACCGCGTGAAGATCACAGTGCTTGCCTCCGGATTCGATGTCACCCTGCGCGATGGCGACTCCGGCAAGATCGTGATCGATGACAGACCGTCGTCGGATAAGACAGATAAGAAAGTGATCGATATGGGTGGCGGGTCTGACAAAGCGGAGAAGGAATCCGAACGTAAGGAAGCCCGTCGGGATATCGAGGATGTATATGGTGTGGAGAAAATCACCAAACATCGTCGCGACGGCGACAAACTCCGATATGCCGTGCTCACTCCCTCTCAATTCGATGATTTTGAGGTGATCGCTCTCCTGGAGCGTACTCCGGCATATAACCGCCCCACCAACTTCAACCAGCAGCTCAAAGCCGTGAGCGAGTCTACACTGACCCCTCAGTCGAAACCTCGCGATAATGGTGTCGACAGCAGTAATAAAATCTCCTTCTAAGCCCCGGAATTGACTCCGGAATCCCCAAATCTCTCCGGAATAACGACATAGAATATATATTTTCAAAAAAATACCACCCCACAAGAAATGGATCAGAAATTTGAAATGGTGGCCAAGACCTTCCAGGGCTTGGAAGATGTGCTGAGAGATGAAATCATCTCCTTAGGCGCTGAAAACGTGGAAATGGGCCGACGGATGGTCAGTTTCCACGGCGACCTCGCTACGATGTACCGCGCTAATCTCTGCTGCCGCACGGCTCTGAGAATCCTGCGCCCGATTGAGAAATTCACAGCTGAATCTCCTGATGAACTCTACGATATCGTCCGCGAGATTGACTGGAGCAAATATATGACTCCCGATACGACATTCGCTATCGATTCAACCATCAACAGCGGATATTTCCCCCATTCACAGTTTGTGACCTATCGTGTCAAAGACGGTATAGTCGACCATTTCATGGACACGGTCGGACGTCGGCCCTCAATCCGCGTCACCGACCCCGATCTCCTCTTCAATGTCCATATCGATGGCGACCGGATCACCATCTCACTCGACTCCAGTGGCGAACCCCTCTCCCACCGCGGTTATCGGGTGGCTCAGACAGAAGCCCCGATCAATGAGGTGCTCGCCGCCGGTATCATCATGAAGACCGGATGGCGGGGCGATTGTAATTTCGCAGATCCAATGTGCGGCTCCGGCACATTCCTCATCGAAGCAGCCCTTATTGCGGCCAATATCAATCCCGGTATCTACCGCGAGAATTTCGCTTTCGAGAAATGGCCCGATTTTGATGCCGAACTCTTTGAGGAAATCTACAATGATGATTCTGCCGAACGCGACTTCAACTATAAGATCTATGGCGGGGATATAGATGCCGATGCCGAAGCTATCGCACGACGCAATATAAAGAGCGCCAAGGTGGAGGAGATGATCGAACTCTCCCGCCGCCCTATGGCCGACTGGACAGAGAATCCCGAGCCCGGTGTGCTCGTGATGAATCCTCCTTACGGTGCCCGATTGAAGCCCGATGATATGACAGACCTCTATCGCGGTATCGGATCCACTCTCAAGAAGCATTTCCAGGGCTGGACCGCCTGGATCCTCGGTCTCAATGATGAGGACTTCGCCAATATTGGTCTGAAACCATCGATGAAGATTCCTCTTCTGAATGGCAGTCTGGAATGCTCCCTTCGCGAATATGTGCTCTTCGATGGCCGTTATAATGATTTCCGGGCCGACGGAGGGAAGGTGAGCCATTTTGAAGATGACCGTGACAGCGACCGGGGCCCCAGAAAGATGAAACGTCTTTCAGACGATGAATGGAAGAAGGAAGCACGTAAATTCGGCCATTCCGACAAGAATCGAGATCGTCGCTTCGATAAGAAATCTAAGCCTCAGCGTTCCGACCGTCGTTACGCTTCAGACTCCTACGATGAACGTCCCTCACGAAGCAATTTCAGCGACGACCGTCCATCGCGAAGCAATTTCAGCGACGACCGCCCATCGCGAAGCAATTTCCGTGACGACCGTCCATCGCGAAGCAATTTCCGTGACGAACGCCCATCGCGAAGCAATTTCCGTGACGACCGCCCATCGCGAAGCGGTTTCCGTGACGACCGCCCATCGCGAAGCGGTTTCCGTGACGAACGTCCATCGCGAAGCGGTTTCAGCGACGACCGTCCATCGCGAAGCGGTTTCCGTGACGACCGTCCATCGCGAAGCGGTTTCCGTCCCGGCTCTGCCGGCAATCGCGATCGTAAGCCCTATGGAGATCGGGATAGCAAACCCTCATCCGGCAAAAGAGAGGCCATCAATATCGCTCCTAAGGGCCCGAAGATCTCAGCTGATAATGCCCATATATTCTCTGACGTGCCCATGAGATCCCGCAGAAAGAAACCATCTGCCGAAGAGCCCCAAAATGAAGATTAACCCAGAGCCCAAGGCGGATATATGAAACATAAACCTCTCGGAGCCGAGGGTATGTCAGTGGCCATCCTGGTCACAATCGCCCTCGGAGCCCTGAATTTCTTTGTTTTCAATTCAAACCCCATGAAAGGGGAGACAGGTATCTGTCTCCCCTCACCCGATTTATGGACTCTGCCTCCCATATGGAGCGCCTCCATCAACATCGGTCTCCTCCTCTGTGCGGGCCTTGGATTGTTTTTCCTCAATAAGACTTACTCCGTAATCCAGACCACATCTACTGTCTGGCCCTCGGCCTTCCTCGTGCTCTGCTCTTCATGCCCCTGGATCTTCTCCGGACTATCGGCAGGAGTGATTATGGTGGTGATTAATGTGCTCTCCCTTTTCGTGCTTTTCGACGCTTACAAAAGGGCCAACGCAACCCAGGAGACGTTCCTTGTGGCCACACTCCTATCGGTGGGTACGATGTTCCAATATGGTTTCCTGTTTCTTATCCCGGCCTATCTCCTGATGCTCGTTCCTCTCAATATCTTCCGCATCAAGGAAATCACATCTTTCCTCTTAGGACTTTTCGCCCCCTATTGGGTGGCCGTAGGGATGGGCTGGATTCCGATAGAAAACTTCTCCATCCCTCAGTTCTCTACCTTCATCCAGGGATTCACTCCTCCGACCAATCTTATCAAAGGGCTTGTCGTGATCGGTCTCACCGCCCTCTGGTCACTCATCCTAGCCCTGAATAATGCCGTGAGACTTTATGCCGGAAACACACGCCGCCGCCTACTGAATAATTCCGTGATTCTTCTCGGAATATTCACGCTCCTAGCGATGATTGTGGATTTCAATAACCTTACGGCCTATCTTCCCTCCTTTTATCTCGCGGCCTCGCTACAGCTCGCCAACGCCTTTGCCCTATGGCAGATTCCTCGCGGACGCATGTGGCTCTCGATACTGACAGTGATATATATCGTAGCCTTCTTCTTCACTATCTGATTTTTTCTGAAACCGCTTCCCGGCAAAATATAATCCCCGCACATAATATGCTTAGATTTCTTATCGACGAGAATATTCCCTATATCAAAGGACGTCTTGAGCCCATCGGTCAGGTCACATATCTCGACCAGAATGATTTCAGTCATGAGCTTGCTTCCCAGGCCGATGCAGTTCTGATCCGCACCCGCACCCGGGCCAATGCCTCTCTGCTCGAGAACACTCCTGTCAGGCTTGTGGCCACGGCCACTATCGGCACCGACCAGATCGATATCCCCTGGTGTGACTCACACGGAATCACGGTCCGAAATAGCCCAGGATGCAATGCTCCGGCTGTGGCGCAATATGTGTGGAGCTCACTCCTCCATCAGGATTTCAATCCGGAAAAAGACACTCTCGGCATCATAGGATGCGGAAATGTCGGCGGCATCGTGCGGCAATGGGGAGAGCAGCTTGGAGTGCGGATGATGGTCTGCGATCCATTCCGCCCCGATCTTCACACCTCCTCCCTTGAAGAGATAATGAGCCAATGTGACGCAGTGACGCTCCATACACCTCTGACCCGTGACGGCCTCCATCCCACATTCCATCTCATCAACGAGAAACTTCTACCCCTGATGAAACAGGATGCAATACTCATCAATGCAGCACGCGGCCCGGTGGTTGACTTCAACGCGCTCCGCGAATTCAGCCGGATACGCCCCGACATACGCATGGTGATAGACACCTGGGAAGGAGAACCGGCAGTAGATCCCGAGATCCTCGAAAAAGCTGTATACGCCACACCGCATATCGCCGGCTACTCCCGGCTGGGAAAAGAACGCGCCACTCGGATGGTGCTTGAAGCCGTAGAAGAGGAATTCGGTATTGAGATAGATAAATCCGGGCTTTCCGGCCCTTATCGCCCGATTCCGGCCCTGACTGCAGAGATGATCAAATCTTCCTACGATCCGGCTGAAGACACCCGCACCCTCCGGGCACATCCCTCCTCCCTCGAGACCCTCCGCCACGATTACTCCTACCGCCCCGAAACAGGCGAATAATCCTTCTGCGCCTCCGCGCTCCCTCCGCCTCCGCGCTCCCTCCGCCTCCGCGCTCCCCCCGCCTCCGCGCTCCCCCCGCCTCCGCGCTCCCTCCGCGCTCCCTCCGCGCAGCTTATCTGCGGAGAAATGTTTCCGTCAGCGCGGAGCTCGTCCTGTGCAAGCCCTGAAAGGGATTGAAGCGGCCAATGCCCGTCAGCGCGAAGCTCGTCGGCGCAAAGCCCGCCTGCGCGAAGGCCATCAGCGCGAAGCTCGTCCTGTGCAAGCCCTGAAAGGGATTGAAGCGGCCAATGCCAAAGCCCGGATTCCAAATTCCCTAACCATTCAAATCCTCAACATGAAATACGCCAAACGCTATTACGTAGTCTGGAAAGGTCGCCACCCCGGTATCTATGATAATCTCGATGATGCCATGGAGCAAGTGGATGATTTTCCCGGAGCTCTCTTCAAAAGCTACGCCTCTGCCGAAGAAGCCGCCCAAGCTTACCGCTCCGCCTCCCGCCGCAACGATCGCGACGAAATCTCCAAACTCATCGCCTCCGCCGCGGAAAAGAATATCCCTAAGGCCGGTCAACCCGACTACTTCCAATTTCCTGAAATCGACCTCAACGGCTGGGCCGTCGATGCCTCATGTCAGGGAAATCCCGGCCGGATGGAATATCGCGGTGTAGAACTCATGACAGGCCGCGAGCTCTTCCGCGTCGGCCCATTCCAGAAATCCACCAACAATATCGGAGAGTTTCTGGCCATTGTCCATGCCCTCGCCATGATGAAACAATCAGGCGAAAACCATACCATCTATTCCGACTCAGTCACCGGAATGGCATGGGTCCGCGACCGCAAGGTCAAGACCCAGCTTAAACGCACTCCCGAGAATGAAGACTCCTTCCGGATGTTGGAGCGTGCTTTGGTATGGCTTAATACCAACTCAGCCCAACACCGCCCAAAAATTCTGAAATGGCAGACCGAACGCTGGGGAGAAATCCCCGCCGACTTCGGACGTAAGTAAGGCAGCCGGACAATGAAATTATGGCTTACAGGCCAATTAAAATACTTACTTATAATCCCCTATGCCAACCCCACTCCATTCCTCTATCTCTCCGGCCTCCATCCGCCGGAGTCTCCTCGAAGCAGGAGCCATAGCAGTCGGCTATGCCGATGCCAAAGGTGTGGAGCCTTCCGCTATCGATGCCTATAAACAATGGCTCGATAGAGGCAACCATGCGGGGATGGCCTATATGGAACGTCATGGAGAACTGCGTGCTGATCCCCGAGGCCTACTCCCCGAAGCACGCTCCGTAATTGCCTGTGCCTTTCCCTTCGCCCCTGCCTCCGAGGATGATATCGCGCCGGGCCGGATAGCGGCCTATGCCTATGGACTCGACTATCATGATGTGCTCCGGGGACGTCTTCAGAAAGCTATCCGCAAAATCGATCCCTCCTCGGAGGCCGAATGGAGAATCTGCATAGACTCTGCCCCCATTCCCGAAAGATACTGGGCACAAAAGGCCGGAATCGGATTCATCGGCCGCAACGGCGCCATCATCATCCCGGGCCACGGCAGCATGGTATTCATCGCCCTCATCCTGACATCCCTCACCCTCCCTGCCTCCTCTCCCATATATGAAAAATGCCTCGGGTGCCGGCGGTGTCTCGAAGCTTGTCCCGGCAAGGCTATCGCTGACGATGGGACAGTCGATTCCCGCCGCTGCCTGAGCTATCTCACCATCGAACACCGCGGCCCCTGGATCTCCCCGGAAGCCCTTTCCACAGTCTCCACTCCCGCCGGGCGCCAATGCCTCTTCGGATGCGATATCTGTCTGCGGGTCTGTCCTCACAATCGGCAGATTCCATCCACCACCATTGCCGAATTCTATCCGCTCCCGACCCTGAAGGATCTTGTGGAGGAAACCGGAGGCCCGGAAAAATTGCAGAACAGATGCCTGACAATGACCCAAGAGGAATTCTCCCGCCTATTCAAAGGCTCTCCTATTAAGCGTGCCAAACTCGCCGGCCTCCACCGAAACGCCTCAACCGGAAATTTAGACCGATTTTAATTGCCGACTCGAAAAGATTCGTTATATTTGCTACACAAAAGAAGAATCGGCACCGCGCCGCGGAGAGCCGTTTTTGAGTCTGCCGACAAAGACCAAGGCTCCATCAAAAAACTTCTAACTACCATCAAAAACCAACCTGATTCGTTATGCTACAAGAAACGAATGTCAAGAATGTCGATAAAGTCGTGATTCGATTTGCCGGAGATTCCGGCGACGGCATGCAGCTCGCCGGAAACATTTTCTCCAATGTCTCCGCCGGTGAAGGAAACCAGATTTCCACCTTCCCCGACTATCCCGCCGAGATACGCGCCCCGCAAGGCTCGCTCTCCGGTGTGTCCGGTTTTCAAGTATCCGTCGGCCGTGATGTCCACACTCCCGGCGACCGTGCTGATGTGCTCGTGGCCATGAATCCCGCAGCACTGAAAACAAACTTACGCCACCTCCGCCCCGACGGAATCGTGATGTGCGATGCTGATTCATTCACTCCCGCAAATCTCCGTAAGGCTGAATATACTTCCGACGACCCCGTCGAAGAACTCGGCATCGACCCCCGTCATATCCTGCTTGTGCCGATGTCAACACTGCTCAAAGCCACTCTCGAAGGCTCCGGTCTCGACCAGAAAGCAATGATGAAATGCAAGAATATGCTGGCTCTCGGCCTCATCTGCTATATCTTCGACCGCCCTGTGGAGGCTGTACTCAATAAACTCAAAAAGAAATTCGCCAAGAAACCCGCCGTCTACGAAGCTAATGCGAAGGTGGTGCAGGCCGGCCACGACTATGCCGCCAACACCCACTCATCAATGCCTGTCTATCGCATCGAGACCGCAACTTCCCGACCCGGAACCTATATCGACGTCACCGGCAACACAGCCACAGCCTGGGGCCTTATCATGGCCTCCGAAAAAAGTGGCCGTCCCCTCTTCTTAGGCTCCTACCCCATCACTCCGGCCACAGATATCCTCCACGAACTCGCCAAACGCAAAGACCTTGGAGTAAAGGCCATTCAGATGGAAGATGAGATTGCCGGAGTCTGCTCCGCTATCGGAGCCTCCTACGCCGGACACCTTGCCGTGACATCCACCTCCGGCCCCGGCCTCTCGCTCAAATCAGAAGGAATAGGCCTGGCTGTCATGGCTGAGCTTCCGCTGGTAGTGATCGATGTGCAGCGTGGAGGCCCCTCAACCGGTCTGCCCACAAAAACCGAACAGACCGACCTTATGCAGGCCCTCTATGGTCGCAACGGCGAATCCCCTCTCTGCGTCCTGGCGGCCGCAAGCCCCACCGACTGCTTCGATATGGCTTTCACTGCCGCCAAAATCGCTGTCGAACACATGACTCCCGTAATCCTCCTCACCGATGCCTTCATCGCAAACGGATCCTCGGCATGGAGAGTTCCCGAAGAGGCTGATTATCCTGAAATTCATCCCCACCTTGTCTCCGGTGACCAGCTTGAGAACGGATGGAAACCCTTCGACCGCGACCCTGAGAATTTTGTGCGTTACTGGGCCATCCCCGGCACCGAAAACGCCATGCACCGCGTCGGAGGTCTGGAGAAAGATTTCACCACATCAGTGATTTCCACCGACGGAGCCAACCATGAACGTATGGTGGAGGCACGCCGCCGTAAGATTGCCGCCATCGCCAAGGATATACCCCTTATGGAGCCCCTCCTCGATGCCGAAGCCGACACAATCCTGTTAGGCTGGGGCGGCACATACGGCCATCTTCTCACCGCCGCCACCGAACTCAACCGCGAAGGCACACCGCTGGCCTTCTTCCAGTTCCGCTACATCAATCCTCTGCCGGCAAACACCTTGGAATGCCTTAAGAAATATAAACGCATCATCGTGGCCGAGCTCAACACCGGTATGTTTGCCGATTATCTCCAGATGCAGCTTCCCGGTAAGGAAATCCTCCGCATAAATAAGGTGGAAGGCCAGCCATTCTTTGTGAAGGAAGTGAAAGAGAAAATTATCGACCTTATCAACAACGACCATGGAAACCAACGATAAAGCCACCCCCACTGCCTTCACGGCAGCCGATTATAAGAATAGCCAGAACGCACGCTGGTGTCCCGGATGCGGCGACCATGCCATCCTCAATGTGCTCCATAAAGCAATGGCCGAACTCGGCGTAGCACCCAAGGATACGGCCGTGATCTCAGGTATCGGATGCAGCTCGCGTCTGCCCTATTATATGAACACCTACGGCATGCACACCATCCACGGCCGCGCTGCAGCCATCGCCACAGGCGTAAAGACAGCCAACCCCGACCTTACCGTATGGCAGATATCCGGCGATGGTGATGGATTGGCAATCGGAGGAAATCATTTCATCCATGCCGTGCGGCGTAATATCGACATCAACATCCTGCTTTTCAATAATAAGATCTATGGTCTGACCAAGGGACAATATTCCCCCACCTCAGATCGCGGCACGGTGTCTAAATCCTCCCCCTACGGCACCACCGAAGATCCCTTCATCCCCGCCGAACTCTGCTTCGGCGCCCGCGGAAATTTCTTCGCCCGCTCGATTGACATCGCCCTTGATACAAGCCGGGAATGTATGGTGGCAGCCGCCCGCCATAAGGGTACGGCAGTGGTGGAGATAATGCAGAACTGTGTGATCTTCAACCATGGAATCCACACCTTCTTTGCCGATAAGGAAAACCGCGCCGACCACACCATCACCCTCCGTCATGGAGAAAAGATGCTCTTCGGTAAGGATAACAACCGCGGCCTCGTGCAGCACGGATTCGGACTCAAGGCCGTGACCATCGGAGAAGACGGCTACACCATCGATGATGTACTCGTGCACGATGCCCATACAAAAGAAAACTTCCTCCAGCAACAGCTTGCCATGATGGATGGCCATGAGCTTCCCCTGGCCCTGGGAGTGATCCGCGACTATGATGCTCCGGTCTACGATCAGGAAGTGGATCGTCAGACCCGCGAAATCAAGGCAACCAAAGGCTACGGCAATCTGCGCGACATGATCCTCTCCACCTGCGAAAGCTGGGAAATAAAATAGAACGATATAAATTCCCCCGGAGAAGAGTTATCGCTAAATAGCGGTAACTCTTCTCTTTTATATACTCCAATCCCATTTTAATATACCGACACGCCACTCCGGCCCTGAGTCAGACCACTCCGGCCCTATACATACACTATATCCCACTATATTTTTGCACATACTGAATTTTTTTGTGCACATAGAGGTGTAAATATTTCAGTTTTTAAAAAATTTTTACTTACTTTGCAATCTGAAAAAATCACGACGGCCGGAATGCCGGTCGTTGTGCTCCGATTTGTGTGAACCGGAGCCAAAAAAGAAACAAAATATTCACAAATAAAAATCAACAGACATGTCTGATATCGAGAACAAAGTAAAAGAGATCATCGTCGACAAGCTTACTGTGGACGAGGCAGAGGTAACTCCCAACGCAGAATTCAGCAAGGACCTTGGCGCTGACTCACTCGACACTGTAGAGCTCATCATGGAGTTCGAGAAGGCCTTCGACATCACAATCCCTGATCAGGACGCAGAGAAAATCACTACTGTAGGCGACGCTATCGCATACATCGAGCAGGCTAAGGCTTAATCAGTGATCCTCGCGGGAGCATAGCGCTCTGAATCCAATTGATATTAAATTTACGATTCCGGCACTCTGCGTGATCACGCAGAGTGTCGGAATCTCAAACATATTTATCCGGTTATGGAATTAAAAAGAGTAGTAGTCACCGGTCTGGGTGCCATTTCCCCCATCGGAAATAATGCTGAGACCACATGGGAAAACGCCAAAAACGGCGTTAGTGGTGCCGGCCCGATCACTCACTTCGATGCCTCTAAGTTCAAAACCCAGTTCGCCTGCGAAGTCAAGGATTTCAATCCTGCCGACCACTTCGACCGCAAGAAGGCCCGCCAGCTTGACCTCTACGCGCAGTATGCTATCGTGGCAGCCGACGAGGCCATCAATGATTCCGGACTCGAATCCAACGGAGTTGACAAAGACCGCGTAGGCGTCATCTTCGCCGCCGGTATCGGAGGTCTCCATACATTCGAGGAGGAAGCCGGGTATTTCGCAGTCCATGGTGCGGAACAGGGGCCTAAATATAATCCTTTCTTCATCCCTAAAATGATTGCCGATATTGCTGCCGGCCAGATCTCTATCGATCATGGCTTCCGCGGTCCCAACTTCGGTATCGTTTCCGCTTGTGCCTCTTCCAACAACGCTCTCATCGACGCGTTCAACTATATTCGCCTCGGCATGGCCGATGCCATGGTAGCCGGTGGTGCGGAAGCTGCCATCTATCCCGCAGGTGTCGGCGGCTTCAATTCCATGAAAGCCCTCTCCACCCGCAACGACGAACCTACAGCCGCTTCCCGCCCATTCAGCGGTAGCCGCGATGGTTTCGTGATCGGTGAGGGTGCCGCAGCTCTCATCCTTGAGGAACTCGAGCACGCCAAAGCCCGCGGTGCACATATCTATGCCGAAATCGTTGGCGGCGGAATGAGCGCTGATGCCTACCATATCACTGCCACTCATCCCGAAGGTCTCGGAGCTAAACTCGTAATGGAGAATGCTCTTAAAGATGCCGGCATGAAACCGGAGGAAATCGACTACGTCAACATGCACGGCACGTCCACTCCCGTCGGCGACCGCAGCGAGGCCAAGGCTATCGTTGAGGTGTTCGGCGACCACGCCTATAAGATGAACCTAAGCTCCACCAAGTCAATGACCGGCCACCTTCTCGGTGCCGCCGGAGCGCTCGAGGCCCTTCTCACCATCCAGGCAATGAACGATAACATCGTTCCTCCGACTATCAACCACACCGACGGCGACAACGATCCCGAGATTGATTATAACCTCAACTTCACCTTCAATAAGGCACAGGAGAGAGAAATCAACGCAGCCCTTTCCAATACATTCGGTTTCGGCGGTCACAATGCATCAGTGATCTTCAAGAAATATAAGGACTGATCCCATTCCTTGGAAGGGAAATCCAGATAATATCCAAAGCCGGGAAGCATCTGCTTTCCGGCTTTTATCATACCCCTCCGGAACCTTTATCATATCCCTGCCGAAATTTCCTCATTTCGGCTTTTTTTCGTAAATTTGTAAGTGGAGAAATAGGGTTTTATATATAAATATATAAACCCTGAAATTCACCCCAAATCCCATCCCTTTGCAGATTATGGAAGAAGAAAAAAAATATCAGGCGGATAATATTCAGGTCCTTGAAGGCCTGGAAGCTGTCCGCAAGCGCCCCTCTATGTATATCGGCGACACAGGCTTCCGTGGCCTCCACCATCTCGTTTATGAGGTTGTGGACAATTCTATCGATGAGGCCCTCGCCGGGTATGCCTCCCATATTGAAGTCACCATCCTCGAAGACAATTCAATCCGCGTGGTCGATAATGGCCGTGGTATTCCCGTCGATATGCACGAAAAGATGCATAAGCCCGCTCTCGAAGTGGTGCTCACAGTGCTTCATGCCGGCGGTAAGTTCGATAAAGGTTCTTATAAGGTATCCGGTGGTCTTCATGGTGTCGGCGTGTCCTGTGTGAACGCACTCTCCGACTATCTCCGTGCCGAGATCCATCGCGGTGGCAAGATCCATATGCAGGAGTATTCAATCGGCAAACCCACATCCGAACTCCAGGTGATAGGGGAGACCGACCACACCGGCACCACCATCATCTTCCATCCCGATGCCTCCATCTTCTCCGAAACCGTCTACGACTATGAGACCCTCGCCAACCGTCTGCGCGACCTGGCGTTCCTCAATGCAGGAATACGCCTTTCGCTCACCGATATGCGTACACTCGACGCCGAAGGGAATCCCAAATCGGAAGTGTTCTATAGCCAGGAAGGTCTCAAGGAGTTTGTAGAATATATCGACGAAGGGAAGACTCCCCTTATCGGCGACATCATCCATCTCAGCACCGAAAAGAATGGTGTGCCCATCGAGGTGGCAATGACATATAACACCGACTTCAACGAGAATATCTACTCCTACGTAAATAACATCAACACTATCGAAGGCGGTACGCACCTCACCGGCTTCCGCCGCGGTCTGACCACCACCCTCAAAAAATATGCCGAAGATGCCGGAATGCTCGATAAGATGAAGATCGAGCTCTCCAAGGAAGACTTCCGCGACGGTCTCACAGCCGTGATCTCCGTTAAGGTAGCCGAGCCTCAGTTCGAGGGTCAGACAAAGACCAAACTCGGTAATAATGAAGTGGCAGGAGCCGTACAAAGCTCCGTGAGCGAGGCTCTCCGCAATTACCTGGAGGAACACCCCGCACAAGCAAAGACCATTGTCAATAAGGTAAAGCTTGCCGCCGAGGCCCGTCATGCAGCTTATTCAGCCCGTATGCGCGTGCAGAACAAGAGTGGCTTCTCCGGGGCAGGTCTGCCCGGTAAGCTGGCTCCCTGCAAGAGCCGCGATGCCGTGGAATGCGAGCTCTTCCTCGTCGAGGGTGACTCCGCAGGCGGTTCGGCAAAGCAGGGCCGTAATCCCCATTTCCAGGCGATTCTTCCTCTGCGTGGTAAGATTCTTAATGTGGAGAAGGCTAATGATTCCAAGGTGCTGAGCAGCGATGAGATTGTGAATATATATCGTGCCATGGGTGTCACTATCGGTACAGAAGAGGATGAGAAGGCTCCCAACATGTCGAAGCTCCGCTATCATAAGGTGGTGATCATGACCGATGCCGATGTCGACGGAGCGCATATCGCAACCCTTCTGATGACGTTCTTCTATCGCCGTATGCGTCCGATTATTGAGAATGGCTATCTCTATATCGCCACGCCGCCGCTCTATAAGTGTTCCATAAAGAATAAGAAGAATACCGATGAATATTGCTGGACCGATCAGCAGGTTCAGCGCTTCGTCGATGATAAATGCAACGGCGACCGCAACCGTCTGCAGCTCCAGCGTTATAAAGGTCTTGGTGAGATGAATCCCACTCAGCTTTGGGACACCACCATGAATCCCGAAAACCGCATGCTGAAGCAGGTCACCCTCACCAACGCCGCCGAGGCCGACCGCACCTTCAATGTGCTGATGGGTGAGGAAGTGGCTCCGCGTCGCGAATTCATTGAGGAACACGCTTCCTACGCTAATATCGACGCCTAAAAAAGAGATTACACATCAGTCTTATATTCAATCAGTTATCGAAAATATTTTCGATAACTGATTTTTTTATAGTTGAAAAATTTGGAGGAATCAAAAAATGGTTGTAACTTTGCATCGCAATCGGGAAACAAAACAGAGGTTTCTGAAGCGAAAGCTAAAGGCCTCCGGTTTCCAAGATTCTCCGGTGTGGTAGTTCAGCTGGTTAGAATACATGCCTGTCACGCATGGGGTCGCGGGTTCGAGTCCCGTCCATACCGCCGAGGAGAGAGGAAGAGCAGTAGTGTTAACATTTATGTTACCTGCTGCTCTTTTTCATTTATATTATTCTCCCGCCATCTATCCGATTCCTATACTAGCTTCTGCTCCCTATACCTATCCCGACTTCTCATCCCCATTCCAGACAGGAACCAATTGTTACATACCAAATACACTGGAAAGTTCGAAAAAATGTTGAATTCAACATTTTTTCGAACTTTCCAGTGTAAATATATAGTGCCAGCCTTTGTATTCTCTCCCTTTTTCCCTATCTTTACACGGTCATCCTATGAATGTTTTAACGCTGAGTTGAGACCCATAAGTAGCTACGAATATGAATCATTAAATCATTGGATCTTTATCTATGGAACTTAGACGCGAAATTATCAATAAACTCAAGGAATGGAAAGAGCGTTGCAATAGAAAACCAATCCTGCTCAAGGGAGCCCGGCAGATCGGGAAAACCTGGGTGATGGAACGCTTCGGAACCCTTTGCTATAAAAATTATGTCAAGTTTGATTTCGACCGCCAGCCTGAATTAAAAGAAGTGTTCAAAACCACCAAGGAACCTGAACGTATAATCAAAGAATTGGCTTTATATACAGATCAGCCTATTGGGCCGGAAGAGACTCTGATAATTTTTGACGAAATTCAAGAATGTGAGGAGGCGCTGAATTCCTTGAAATATTTCTACGAGGATGCTCCCCAATATCACATCATTGCCACCGGTTCTCTTTTGGGTGTGGCCGTTAGACGACGCAATATGACTGTTCCGGTTGGGAAGGTAACCATCCTGAGAATGTATCCTCTCTCTTTTCGCGAGTTCCTCGATGTTAGCGACCATCAGGTTTACGAATATATCAGCCAGTTGAGCGAACTGAAAAAGCTCCCCGAAATCATACTCAATAAACTCAATGCCGAATATAGAAGATATATGGTGTGCGGCGGAATGCCGGAAGCCGTCGTCGGGTTGTTGGAGAACAAGGGGATGGGGGAGGTGGACGCCATTCTGCAGGATATTCTTGATCTTTATGAACTTGATTTCGCAAAATATGCCGATTCCCGTGAAATTCCCCGTATCCATGCTTTATGGCATTCCCTTCCTGCCCAGTTGGCCAAGGAAAACAGAAAATTCATCTATAAGGTGGTGAAGAGTGGGGCGCGGTCGAAGGACTATGAGGACGCCCTGATGTGGCTCGAGGATGCCGGCATGATATATAGGGTATACGACATCAGCAAACCGGGACTCCCGCTCTCCGCACATCAGGAATTTAATTCTTTCAAGGTTTATGCCTGTGATTGCGGCTTGCTCAGACGTCTGGCCAATCTGCCGGCGATAGCAATATTGGAGAATACTGCCGGATTCACGGAGTTTAAGGGCGCGTTGGCTGAAAATATTGTTCTGGAATCCATGCTGCCCTTTATGGATACAACACTGTTCACCTACTGGACCTCCGCGGGCACAGCTGAGGTGGAATTTGTGATTCAATGGCAACTTGATATAATCCCGATTGAAGTCAAAGCAGGATCCAAAATCAGCGGAAGCAGTCTGGCAGTCTATTCCAAGAAATATGAACCGGAATACCGAATACGTTTCTCTTCGCTCAATCTGCAATTCAACGGTGGATTATTGAGTGCTCCGGCTCCCATGGCCGCATGGTTCCCTATGATATACCCACTGTTGAATAAGACCAAGCCATTGGTAAGTAAGTGTTAAGTAAGTGTTAAGTAAGTGTTCAAAATTAATTTATACTATAACCAACGGCGCTGAATGACCAGTTCATTCAGCGCCGTTATTGATTAGCGATAAGTATCGCGCTGCCACAGCAGCTTCATTAAAGCGGCTGTATGCCGATTCAAACATCCGTTGCCGGATGGCTTCGGATTCAGGGCCACGCATCATACGCGCGCCACGCCGCAAGGCTTCCGCAACACGTCGGGCCGCAACCTCCCGATCATCATTCCATTCCACCAGTAACCCCGTTTCTCCATCCGTAACGATGTCACGCTGGCCTCCGCGATCGAACGCCACCGGCAGACAGCCGTAGACCTGACCCTCCACCAATGTTCCGGGCAAGGTCTCATAATGGGAAGTTGATACCACAATATCGCAACTCTCATACACCTCCCTCAGCGCTGCTCGTCCCTGAAGACGTCCGCGCGCATCATGTCGCAATCCAAGCCCTGACAACGATTCCGGATCGCGGGCCTCACCGAATGTGACCAGCTCCATCTCTTCGGCCTCATCGGGATATTGGTCGCGTAAAATCTGAGTAGCTCGCACCAGTATCGGTAAACCCTTCACATTATCATCTAAGCGGGCTGCTCCAAACACAATCCTGATTTTTCGATTCTCAGCGCCTGAATTGTGCCCTGCAGCCGGTATATACTCCTCATTATCAAAAGGAAACGCATTGGGAATCACAGTCGGTCTTCGCCCCCCGAATAGCGAACTCCGCTCTCCGCGCTGTGCAAGCCAGCTGCTCACCGCCACAAAGTCTATCCTTCCCGTAGCGTAAGAGCGTTTTTTTCTCCCGTGGATCAAAGAGGCGAGTCCCTTGTACCATCCGCCCTTCATCAGCGGGCACTGCGAACAATTTCCCTCATATTCACGACACTCCCCGGCATGATGACAGATGCCGGTGAAGTCCCACATATCATGCATCGTCCATATCACCCGTTTCCCCGACCGCAATAATCTTCTCAGGCCCCTCAGCGACATCAGGCCCTGATTCACCCAATTGAGCATCACCACATCTGCATCCCTCACCACAGGATTCTTCAACAGATCCACACCATCAGATGCCGTATCGATCCGGAAGAGTGTGGAACGGTTAAGACCATTGGCGATAAAAATCTTCAGCCGCTCGGCCAGAAAACTGAATTTCAGGCGCCAGTCGGCCGCAGCCTTCACCACATATGGGGAATCCGTAAGCCGCTCGGCCACCACCATCCGGGCATCCACGCCCTGACGCCGCAGAGCCTCCATCAGACGGAAACTCACCACAGCGGCTCCACCCGTGGAATCCGATTTATTCACTATCGCTATTTTCATAATCGGGTCAAGGTTCGGAAACGATAGGGGAGCCCCGTCTTCGAAATCATACGCTCGCTACGCTCAGTCTCATGCCATTCAGCCATATCGACATCCGGAAACCAGGTATCAGCACCCTCCACCTCGGTCTCCACTTCCGTAACATAAAGATCGGTTAGATAGGGGATGGAAGCCTCATAGATTGTGGCGCCACCGATGATGAAAGGCTCCTCATCGGGAGCGCAGGCTGCTATGGCCGATTCCAACGAATCGAATACCTCACCACCCTCCGCCGCATAATCCTCCTGCCGCGATACCACTATATTACGGCGCCCCGGCAACGGACGTTTCGGCAACGACTCCCACGTCTTCCGACCCATAATCACCGGATGGCCCATTGTCAGCTCCTTGAAATGAGCCAGATCTTCGGGCAGACGCCAGGGGAGGCCCCCCTCGCGTCCGATCTCCTGCATCGGGCCCATGGCCACAATAGCCGACACCTTACGGTTGCGGAAACGGTGGATTTCACTCCGAAGTTCCTTCGGCAACTCCCATTCCTTATCTCCCCGGCGATCCTCCCTGGTAGGATCCAAACTAAATATCTGCATCTTCTTCCGTTATAAATCAAAAGACCCCGTGCCGGGGCCGGCTTCAATAATTTATTGCTAATATAATAAATATATGGGAATATTTCCCTAAATTTGCGTTTGGTAGAGGATTCCGTTTCTTTCCCCGGCGGCTTTCGGGCCGCTGTTCAGTTTGAGAAATAACATCAACAAGATGAACTATTCCATAATTGACTTTATCAGCCTTCTGGGCGCTGTCTGCCTCTTCCTATATGGTATGAAGGTAATGAGTGAGGGTTTGCAGAAAGTGGCGGGCGACCGCCTGCGCAATATCCTCGGAGTGATGACCCGTAACCGAATTGCCGGCGTATTCACCGGTATCGTGATCACCGCCCTGATCCAGAGTTCCAGTGCCTCTACCGTAATGGTGGTCAGCTTCGTAAATGCCGGATTGATGACCCTCCAGCAGGCAATGGCCGTAATATTCGGCGCTAATGTCGGCACCACAGTCACCACATGGATCATTTCCGCTTTCTCATTCGAAGTCAGTATCTCCGACTATAGTATTCTCCTGCTCGCTATCGGCGTGCCGATGCTATTCATGAAGAAAAGCTCCTATAAGAGCTTCGGTGAATTCCTCATCGGCTTCTGCTTCCTGTTCATGGGTCTCGACCTGATCAGCCGCTATGTGCCCAACCTTCAGGAGAACCCCGCCATGCTGCAGTTCGTAACCAACTACACCACAATGGGTTACGGCTCCGTGCTGATATTCTTCGGAATCGGTATAATTCTTACGATGGTGGCTCAAAGCTCGGCAGCCACTTTCGCCATCACCCTTATCATGTGTTCCCAGGGATGGATATCATTCGAACTCGGATGTGCCATCATTCTCGGTGGAAATATCGGTACGACAATCACTCCGGTGCTCGCTTCGCTCTCCGGTAACTTAGCCGCCAAACGCACAGCCATGGGCCATGTGCTCTTCAATGTGTTGGGTTCCATAATCGTGCTCTGCTGCTTCCATCCTTTCACCGAACTTGTCGGTGACATTACCAAATGGTGTAACGGCATCAACCCTCTCGACATCACCAAAGCGCGCGAAGCCGCAATGGCTGATTCCACTCTGATCGATCCTAAAGGTGGTCTCACTTCGCTGGCCCAGAGCTCTGTAGCCTTCGGTCTGGCTATGTTCCCCACCGTCTTCAATGCCCTCAACCTCCTTCTCATGATCTGGTTCACCAAGCTTTACGTCCGTATCGTCTGCTGGATCATACCTGCTCATAATAAGGAAAACGAAGAAGACTTCTCCCTCAAATTCATCGGTCGTGGTATTCTTTCGGCCTCCGAGCTCAATATCACCCAGGCCCAGAAGGAAATCTATCTATATGGCCAGCGAGTGGAGCGTATGCTCAATATGGCAAAATCGCTCATCCACACCGATCCCAAGGAGGATAGCTTCCAGAACACCTTCAATCGTCTTGAGAAATATGAGGAGATCTCCGACCGTATGGAAATCGAGATCGGAACCTACCTTAATAAAGTATCTGAGGGTCGGCTGAGTCCCGAAGGCAAGATGCGCATCGCCGGTATGCTCCGCATCATCAGCGAGATCGAATCCATCGCCGACGGTTGCTTCAATGTCGCTAAGACGCTTGTCCGCAAGAATGAAAATCATGTGAAATTTGCCGACTCCGTGATGCATGAGGTCGACCAGATGTTTGCCCTCGTTTCCGAAGCCATGACCAATATGCTCGACATCCTCAAGGAGATGGAGATGCCCGAAGCCAACCGTATCGTGAAGGCTTACAATAAGGAGCGCGAGATCAACAACCTCCGCGATACCATCCGCAACGGCAATATCTTCAACATCAATAATAAGGAATACGATTATCAGGAAGGTATATTCTTCATGGACCTTATCAGCGAGGCTGAAAAACTTGGCGACTATATGCTCAACGTCGTGGAAGGCGTGAAGCATCAGTTCAAGACCATCGAGCCCGCCTGATCCTATATAATTGCCACTTACCTATGAATCATAACTATTGTGTCATAATGTGCGGCGGTGTCGGATCCCGTTTCTGGCCCTTCAGCCGCAATTCCCGTCCGAAGCAGTTTCTCGACTTCTTCGGCACAGGCCGCAGTCTGCTCCAGCTCACTGTCGACCGTATCCTCCCCCTCATTCCGGCCGAGAACATAATCCTGGTCACCAACGCTGCCTACGCCGATATCATCCGCGAGCAACTTCCCGACATTCTCCCCGGAAATATCCTCCTCGAACCCGCGCGCCGCAACACGGCTCCTTGCATCTGCTGGGCCGCCCACCATATTCAGTCACTTGATCCCGAGGCCGTAATCGTCACTCTCCCTTCCGACCATCTCATCCTCCGCGAGGAAGAGTTCCGCAAGGTGCTCGAAGAGGGTCTCCGCTTCGTGGCGGCTGACGACCGTCTGCTTACTATCGGTCTCAATCCTGCAAGCCCGCACACCGGCTACGGCTATATCCAGATAGGGCGACCCGTTGCCGACTGGCCGGGAATCTCGAAGGTGAAGTCATTCACCGAGAAACCCGACCTCGAAATGGCTAAGGTCTTTGTCGAAAGCGGTGAATTCTATTGGAATTCAGGAATGTTCCTCTGGTCCGCAACCTCCATCCTGAGGGCCTTCGCCAGATACGATCAGGAGACTGCCTCTCTTTTCAATGATGGAATTCCATTCTATGGCACTCCCCGCGAGAGCGCATTCATCGAAGAAGCCTTCCCGAAAGCGCCCTCCATCAGCATCGACTATGCCATCATGGAGAAAGCCGACAATGTCTTCGTCAAGACCGCCGATCTCGGATGGAGCGATCTCGGAAGCTGGAAAGCCTTGTATGAGACTGCCCCACGCGATAAGCGCGGAAACATCACCCAAGGCTGCCGTGTGCTCACCAACGATTGCCATAATTCCGTCTTCGCTGTCCGTGGTGATAAGGTGGTGGTGGCCGATGGTCTCGACGGATATATCGTGGCCGAAAACGAAAATGCCCTCCTCATCTATCCGATGTCCGAGGAGCAGAAAATCCGAAATGTGGTCAACGACGTCAAAAATCTCTTCGGCGATAAGTATATCTAAAGGATTTCCCTATCTCTCCCGGAAAATCCGCCGTAAGGCTCTAACATATAATTTCTGTGATCAGTAAATATTCTCTCATAAAATATGCCATGGCCGTTTCCTCGGCCTTGGCTTTATTCTTTTCTGCGGGATGCTCCCGCAATAAGTTCTCTGTCACTTTCGCCCTCCCGGAGGGAGTGAACGCAGCGTATGCCATATCCTACTATGCCTCCGATTCCAAACGCGGCTTCATCGTCGAGACCGCCGTTCAGGTTCAGAAAGGGGCAGGTAAGACCGAACTCCGGGGTGTGAATCCAACCCTTCTCACCATCTCCGTGGGCGGATACCGCATCTTCGCCTTCGCACGTGGCGGAAACGATATCACTATATCCTCAAAAGAGGCCGACCCTTATTCATGGGATATCTCCGGAAATAAAATCAATGAGCAATGGAGCGAATGGCGGCAGAAAAACCGTCAGATTCTCTCCCGTGGCAATGCCACGGAGATCAATAAGGCGGTAGGAGATTATGTGAAATCCAATCCCTCTGATCCCCTCGCCACCCTGTTGCTCACCACCCGCTACGACCGTCGCGAAGACCCCGAAGGTTTCAATAAGCTATGGAAGACGCTGAAAGGAGATGCCCTCAAAGAGGAATGGATCTCACTGGCCGGCGCCCCCGATCTTATCACCCTCGCCCCCCGGCCCGTAGCCGATTTCTCGAAGCCGCTGGAGTTTGTGGTCAAATCTCGCGGAAATGGTGCCGACACGATCCGCACCGGTGAAAAAACCGTGGTGGTCTATTGCTGGAGAGGTCACGACGATGGTCGCAAGGAATCCATCGATTCCCTCAAGCGCCTCCGCAAAGCCCATCCCGATTCCGCTGATTTTGTGATTGTCGACATCTGCTTCGACTCCGATTCCATCACCTGGGCCACGCCCTTGGGCCGCGACTCCCTCCGCCACACCGTCCGCGCCTGGACTCCCCTGGCCGAGAATGATTCCATTGCCATCCTTCTCGGAGTGACCCGCACTCCCGCTTTCCTCACCATACCGCCAATAAAAAGCGCGCTCAAGTCCGCCCCCAGGAGCTCCTCGAAATCCGCCTCGAAATAATAAGCTCCGTCGGCGCGAAGCTCGTCGCTGTGCAGCGTGCCGAAGGCCGCTGAAGCCGCAAATTCCTAATCCTTATCTCTTATTTACCCCATGCTGACTAAGATCCTCTCTGCCGCCATCGAAGGTATAGATGCCTTCCCCGTAACAATCGAAACCGACATCTCCCGAGGTGTCGGTTTCACAATAGTAGGTATGGCCGATACGGCCATCCGCGAATCCTACCAGCGGATGCTCTCCGCCATCAAACACTCCGAATACGAATTTCCACATCATCGCATCATAATCAATCTCGCCCCCGCCGATATCCGCAAGGAAGGAGCCTCCTTCGATCTCCCCATGGCCATCGGAGTGCTCACGGCAGCCGAGATAGTCCGGTGCGATTCGCTCGATTCATATATGATGGTCGGCGAGCTCAGTCTCGACGGCTCTGTGCTCCCCGTCAAGGGGATTCTCCCCATTGCCATCAAGGCCCGCGAGATGGGTATCCGCCGACTCATCGTGCCCGAAGGGAATGTCACGGAAGCGGCCGTGGTAAACCGTCTCGAAGTCTTCGGAATCCGTAATCTGCGCGAGGCCGTCGAGATTCTTGAAGACCGTAGCGAACTCTCTCCGACCGTGATCAATACCCGTGAATTATTCTCCCGTGAGATCGGTATTTTCGATTTCGATTTTGCTGAAGTAAAGGGGCAGGAATCGGTGAAACGAGCTTTTGAAGTGGCCTGTGCCGGAGGTCATAATATCCTCATGGTCGGGCCTCCGGGAGCCGGGAAATCGATGATGGCCAAACGCCTTCCCTCCATTCTTCCTCCGCTCAGCATGGCCGAAGCCCTTGAGACCACCAAGATCCACTCCGTAGCCGGCAAGCTCTCCCGCGGATCAATGCTGATGACCCGTCGCCCCTTCCGCACCCCTCACCATACGGTATCCCCCGTAGCCCTTGCCGGAGGCGGTACCAACCCGATGCCCGGGGAGATCAGCCTTGCTCACAATGGAGTGCTTTTCTTAGATGAATTCCCGGAATTTTCAAAAACAGTATTGGAAGTATTGCGCCAACCGATTGAAGACCGGCAGATCACAGTGGCACGGGCGAAATACACCGTAAACTATCCTGCCAGCTTCATGCTGGTGGCCTCGATGAATCCATGTCCATGCGGCTATTACGGTCATCCCACACGTCCTTGCACCTGCGCTCCCGGGGCCGTGAGGAAATACCTCAACCGTATCTCCGGCCCGCTTCTCGACCGTATCGATATTCAGGTTGAGATAGAGCCGGTGGAGTTTGATGCCATGGCCTCCACGGAAGATGCCGAGAGCAGTGCCGCGATCCTGGAGAGGGTTATGGCGGCGCGGTCCTTGCAACAAGAACGATATAAAGACATCCCCGGCATCCACTGTAACGCGCAGATGAACTCGCGGCTGATCCGTCGCTACGCCTGGCCTGATGCCGCAGGCTTAGCCAAGCTCAAAGAGCGCATGACGCGCCTCAACATGTCAGCGCGCGCCTTCGACCGCATCCTGCGCGTTGCGCGCACAATAGCCGACCTTGCCGGCTCCCCCGACATCCAGCTCGCCCACCTCACCGAAGCCATATCCTACCGCGCCCTCGACCGCTCCTCCTGGGGCTCCACCTTCTCCTGATCCCCCTCCTCCCTCCGGCCTCGGCCCTCCCTTCTCCTTTCCTCTTCCCTCCGATGCCCCTGCCTCGGCGCCTCTTCCTGCCTCTCCTTCTCCGCCCTGCAGATTCCCTCTCCCTTAGCTAAAGCTCGGGGCTGAAACAAAAAAGAGAAAGCAAAGGAAAAGAGAGAAAGGAGAAGAGAGAAAGGAGAAGAGAGAAAGGAGAAGAGAGAAAGGAGAAGAGAGAAAGGAGAAGAGAGAAAGGAGAAGGGAGAAGGGAGAAGGGAGAAGGGAGAAGGGAGAAGGGAGAAGGGAGAAGGGAGAAGGGAGAAGGGAGAAGGGAGAAGGGAGAA